>DATIAR010000059.1:0-72921 GCA_035457865.1 Nitrosopumilaceae archaeon | reverse complement strand
CCAAATAAAATTACTTTTTCACCATGATGTGCAAACCATCTGTCGACCTTTTTTAGATGGTCATCTGTAATGTGCGCATATTTTAGATATCTAGCAAATCCTTCTCTTCCAATTTTGAGTGCCATAAAATAAATCACAAGTGCACCAATAGTAGAACCAGCGGCCCCTGTGATTCCTAGACCTATTACATGAAAAAACGCCATTTTATTCTGTGAAACTAGATATCCAGCCAATGGAAATATTGCCTCACTGGGAATTGGAGGGAATATTGTTTCTAGTAATGCGGCAGTAAAAATTCCTGCATATAGATAATCTGAAACTAATGAAATGACCCATTCTACAAACGTTTCTATTGACATATACTACGTGGATTCTGTCATATAGTAATGAAGTTCAGTGTAACATGCTACACAGAATTCTTTATCAACAGTATGATCACATGAATGTGTTTTCTTTACTTCTTTGTTGCATTTAGCGCAAAGTGTCATACTATGATGCAGATACAGTTTTGGTGGATTTTTTGATTTTCATTACTCCAAGTGCAATAATGAAAACTCCTACAGCAATAACTGGAGCAAATTCTGACATTCTGTTTTTGTCAGGTTCTATCGTACTAATCGATGATTGTATGGCAAGAAATGCAACAGAACCAATTACTGTTAAAAGTCCGCTTATAACGATTAAAACACCAAGTATCTTAGAAGGAACTCCTTTTGAGATAAAATATGCAATTATAGGAAGTGCCACTGATGGAATGCCTAACGCGAAACCTCTGACTTTGTGGTCAAATGGCAGAAAACCCTGGCCAGTACCGCCTCCAATAGCCGCATCGGCTCCATAAATTACAAGCAATCCTATAGAAATCGAGGTAATGATGACTGGTATTTTTATATTCATAATGTTGTCGGCGTATAAACATCTAATAAATCATTTTATTAATGAATTGATGTTGTGAAAAAAGAAACAAAAGATGTTACTACTTATTCTAAATGCGACAAGTACAATATAGAAGTAATTGAATAATTATCTGAAATGATACTTTTCAGTGTTTTCTTCATACCTTCGATTTTTAATAAGTTTGACAACAAATACGTATTTTTTATCAAAAATCTCAGCTAAAAGATGTTCTGGAATTTCTTTTTTTCTAATTTCAAAAACAGATTCATTTCTAATAAACTCCTCCTCTGGATCTAAGGTTTCAGTAAGAGTCAAATTTTCAACATTGTATTTCAAGTCCCAGATATTTCCTACATCTGTTTTAAGATTTAATTTATCAAATCCAAAAGAGCCACCAGTTATTTTATTGCTTGTTTTCAACAGATTCTTGAATTGTACTATAACTTCGTATTGTTTTTTATTGTCCAAAGGATTATTACGCTCATAACCCTCTACCAGGCCAAGACCAAGAAGTGTTATTTCTATGTTATTTGCTGTCCAAGAATAAGGCAAATTAAGAATTTCAGATTCAGTTTTAGATTTGTTATTTTCTTTGTCATGCTGTTCTGAAATAGGCATTTCTGATGATGATTCGATCTTAGGTTGCTGAGTATCATTCATCATCATATTCTTCGTGGGATTTGTTTTCTCAATTAGTGATGAGAATTCATTAAAAACCTGTTTTCCGCAATTGTAACAGTATCTATCGGTTGAGGATATCTTGTATCCACAATCAGGACAAAATGGCATGATATTTCTTAACTCGAGGATAAATATGGTTTTACTTGTATTAATAGATAGATTGCATCCAAAAAAGATAAGGAGAATGTGTCTTCATGTTTGAATTTATGTTTGACGTTTACAACATCCGAATATTGTCTGCACTGATAATGTTATCAATTGCAACAATAATTGATGTATGGAAACGAGAAATTAATGATATTTTATGGATTGTTTTTGGAGTAATTTCGGTTGTATTAATTTTCTTTGAACCAAGCATACCTGATTCTATGATAAACATAGGGGTATCGTTGATTGTTGCACCAATAGCACTTTTGATCTGGAGAGTCGGAATTTTTGGAGGAGCAGATGCACTGGGATTGATAGTTTTAGCAGCACTTGCACCACAGCTCAGTTTTTCAGGGAATACAGTAACTCCATTAACCACTTTGACAAACGCTGCAATAATTTCTGTCGTTCCAGTTTTTTTAAATTTAATTCGAAATTTTATTGCTATATCAAGACACAAAAATATTTTTGAAGGCTTCGAAGAAACTAAATTAAAAAAGATAGCTGCTATGTTTTTAGGATATAGGGCTGAAAATCCAAAATACGGTTTTGCAATTGAAAAAGTAGAAGGAAACCACAAAAAAATTGACTTTTCTTTCCATCATGCTGAAAACACGGAGTTTTGTGATAAACCAGACACATGGGTTACCCCTGGCATACCATACATACTTTACATAACTGTAGGATTTGTAGTTCAGCTTCTCTTTGGAGATATTGTTTTTAACATAGGTAATTTGTGGTAAAAGATTGCTCTACGCAACTTTTAATATTGAAAACATTCTTTCTACCTGCATGTCATCTAATGATACAGATGTAGAAAATGATCTAGCCGAAGTTATAAATACGATGGAAACTCTGATAGACGAAGCAGTTCAAGTATATGAATTAGATAAAGAAAAAGTAAACGTAATAGACGAATTATACAATTCTTTAAAAGTTGTAACAAGCTTTCTTGGTTTTTCAGTGGATCTATATCCAGAACTTTTGAACCTTCCTCCAGGCTCAAAAGCCGTACTTACACCATCACTTGACGTTGTTATGATAAAGCCAAACTTCAAGTCAGAAACGAAGAGACTGGATCAATTTTCACTAGAAGAGGTAACAAACATCTTAAAGTATGGAAGTCCGGCACTGATTAACATGGCAAGAGCTGATAGAACTTATAAAAATAGAAAAATTTCGTTCTTAAAAAGTGCAACAGCAAAACTAAAAAAATTATCGCATACGAATGTAGATGATAAGAATATGGCGAATGATTTAAGACGTGTTGAAAGAATTAAAAGTTAACGCAGATAAAAATTAATGATTTTTCACAATTAATGAATCGCAGTTATCTTTAGTTAAGATCTTGTAGAACTGAAAAAGATACTAGTGGAACATCCAACTGATTGATTTTTCGATTTGAATCAATGAAGATAATGAATCATGAACTCTTACAGCATCCAAAGAACAATTAGAATAATCATTTGGATCAAAAAGAAAGAGTGAAAAGAAACAATTAAAAAATAAATTTTGATTTTGTTGAATCTAGTCACATAATAAAACGTTTTCAATTTTAGATCTAGTTGAATGCTGTTATTTTCTTACATTTTAAATAATTTTTTCATCATAGAAAATTTTTCCCAAACAAAATTTTCTATTGTTCCCTAAAGAATATTTTTATTAAGAATTATTAATGAACGTCTTACTGTATCAAGTATGATAATAAATTGATAATTAATCACTATTACATTAACAATGAACATTTCCTCTAGATGGAATTGATAGAATATTCAGTTCTATGGATTTATCGTCCAGAATTTCTAGTTTTACATATGTAAAGATTTTCGTTCCTATACAGGATATCTTTGTGTCCACCAATATTATGTATCTAGCCAACATAACTGTCTCTGATTTTTGTCATCCACATCCTTTGAGGAGTTGCTATCATCTAGATTGTAATTTTATCTTATTACATACACACCTTCATTATATCTAAAACACCTTTTCACCTATATGTCATCTAGTGTTACAAACATACAAAATGAACTAATCGGAGTCATAAAGAATATGGAAAAAATCTGCATTAGTAAAATTAATGGGAGCCAAATTCCTATGAAATCGATCATGACTGAGAGTGCTAAATAATATGGAACAATCAAAATCCTCTAAAATTAGTTCTGATAAATTAAATAATTTACAACATATTGATAAGAATATTAATAATATTGATGAAATAAACAGTACACGATCACAGAAACGATCAGAAGGATCAAAAGTAATTAACTCACGCACAATATATCCCACCAACAATTCTACGAAGAACACGGGAAATACAATGAACCACGAACAAATAGAAATGACAGCATTTGATTCAACTCCAGATTCTGGAATGTATGATTACAGAATGTCATTGGAGAAACTAAAGGACGAATTATCAAAATTCGGCCTTACTGCAAATCAATCAAAGGTCTACATATATTTAGGAAAATACGGTTCAAAGACTGCGCCAGAAGCGTGTAGAGCATTAAAAATTCCAAGAACTGAAACTTATCATCTGCTTACTACTTTACAAAACAAAGGAATCGTTTCTGCCACCTTCCAACACCCAATCAGATTTTCAGCTTTACCACTAGACAAAGCAGTGTGGGTACTAGTAAATGCAGAAAAAGAAAGAGTGAAAACATTAGAAAAACAAGAAAAAAACATCGTAGAATTATGGAATGGCATTCCAGATTTTAAAACAGGTCCTGTTGAAGCAAAAGAGGACAAGTTCCAGATGTTACAAGGTGTAAACCAGATCAACAGCAAGATACATGAAATGATTACCAAACCATCAGAAGAAATTCTTATACTAGGGTCTGAAAAAGACTTTCTAAGATTTTATCATTCAGATTTCTTGGAACCATTAAATGATTCCAAATCTGAAGTAAAAATACTTACATCATGTTCTGAAAAAACATACTACATATTTGATGAAGCAGATAAAACTGATATAAAATTAATGCCGCCAGACATTAAAGAAGATATATGTTATATAATCAGAGATGATGAACTGATATTCTTTATGAAGAATGCAAGTCAGCCTGCACAGCACTCTATGGCAATGTGGACAGATTCTAGTGCAATGGTTCAATCCATGAGGTTATTGTTTAATTCAATCTGGTCCAATTCCAAAGGCATGTACCTCTAAATTAGGGCGTCAGTCTTGGATGAACTAGTTGCAATCCTGTGTCACTTAGCTTTATAGAATAAATTTGTTCACTGTGACGAACTCCTCTCATTTTAAGAACTTGTAGGGTTCTCTCCATTGTGTTTTCTCTTTGTAAATGATGAAGCAGTATAATACCAGAAGCAACATACCACTCTGTTGGAATTCTCTCAGAGGCACTACTTTCTGATATCAGTATCGATGTACAATGTCTGTCTTCTAAAGCTTGAATCATTCCCTGCAATCCCTGTCTAACATAGAACTTGTTTGCATATTGCATTGCAAGTACTGTGAGAGAATCTACGACAAGACGCTTTGCGCCTATTCGTTTAATGCTGCTTATGATCAGTTGCGTCAAGTGCATAAATGGAAGTGTTTCTCCACGGTAAAGTGAGTCATCTAATTCCACAAAACCTTCTTCCATTTTAAAAGGTCTGGCATCAATAATTAACATTTTCCCGTCATCAATGAGTTTTTGAATGTCCCATCCGTACATTTTAAAATCATTTTTTATTTCACGTGGACTTTCAGCTAATGTGACATATACTACTGGTTCATCGAAATCGTTTGCTCCGACATAAAGATATTGCATCCCAAAGGTGGTTTTACCACTACCGGGGGGACCAGATAAGACAATTGTTTTTCCTTCCCTAAATCCTCCGGACAGTATAGAATCTAATCCTGGCACACCAGTTCGTACCTTAATTGAAGATTCTATCATGTAACAATATCTCACAAAAGTCTATTTAAAGAATAGTGACATTTGTCAAGTACTGTTTCCATTTTTGATATTATTTTTTTATTTCATTAACAATTAACAAGTTACTGTTTCCATTCTTGGTATTTTTTGTAATCAAAATTTTTAAAGTTCAAAAAATGATAAAACACTATTTACAGCTAACAATTTTAAGACATGAAAAGATAGATCATATGTTGAAAAAGATTCTTGGAATAATAGGTGGAGGACAACTTGGTATGATGCTTACAGAAGCTGCCAAAAAAATGGATGAATATATTTCGGGGGTAATAGTACTAGATCCAACAAAAAACTGTCCTGCTGCAAAAGCAGGAGCAAAACAAATCGTTGCAGATTTTAAGGATAAAAATGCTATTGTAGAATTGTCGCTACAGTCAGATATCATAACATATGAAATAGAATCTGGAGATAGTGAAGTTTTGGAATCAATAAACACTGGAGTAACAATAAATCCATCTCCTGCCACCTTGAGAATCATTCAAGATAAGTATCTGCAGAAGAAATTCCTACGTGAAAATGGCCTACCAGTAACAGATTTTGTTGTAATTGATTCACTTGATGATGTAAAGGAAAAGATCGAATCCTTTGGTTATCCAGTTATGTTAAAGGCTAGAAGAGATGCCTATGATGGAAGAGGCAATTTCAGAATAGAAAATCCCGAACAGGTAACACGTGCATATGAACAATTTATAGGCAGATCAATAATGCTCGAAAGAATAGTTGATTTTCAGATGGAAGTATCAGTTATTGCTGCAAGAAATACAAGCGGTCAAATTGTAACATATCATGTCGTAGAAAATATGCATGAAGAAAACATATTGAAAACAACGATTGCTCCTGCCAGGGTAAGTAAAAAAATTGCTGAAGAAGCAGAAAAAATAGCTAAAAAAACAATGGAGGTATTACATGGTGCAGGTGTATTTGGCATTGAAATGTTTGTAACAAAAGATGACAAAATTCTCATAAATGAGATAGCCCCAAGAGTACATAATTCTGGACATCACACATTACAATCAAGTGTTACGTCCCAGTTTGAACAACATCTAAGAGCAATACTAGGATTAGATCTTGGTAAAACTGATCTGTTGCATTATACAGTAATGTGTAATATCTTGGGACCAAGAGGATTTCAAGGAAGATACAAACCCATAACAATCGATCAAAACAATTGGGTGTCTCTAAAAATGTATCAAAAAGATGAAGCAAAACCTCAAAGAAAGATGGGACATTTCAACGTGGTCGATGTTAATGATACAAAGGATATCAATATGCTTCTAAAAAAAGCTGAAGAGATTAAAAGTTTAATAAAATTCAATCCTGCTTGATCTTATGAGTTATTCAAAAAAACCAATGATTGGAATTATCATGGGTTCAAGCTCAGATAGTAAAATAATGCATAGTGCTGCAGACATACTTGCTGAGTTTGGAATAAAACATGAAGATCAAATCATTTCTGCCCACAGAACTCCAACAAGACTTTTAGACTATGCAAAACATGCAGAAAAAAGCGGTTTCAAAGTGATAATAGCAGGTGCTGGAGGATCTGCACATCTCCCAGGAATGATTGCGTCCCATACAGTAATTCCAGTAATAGGAGTACCCATAATGGTTTACAACGACAAATCTGGAAATTCAGATCGTTTTAAATTTTCAGCATTTGGTGGATTAGACTCACTTTTGTCAATATCAGAGATGCCCACTGGATCTCCTGTTGTAACTGTAGGAGTAAACAAGGCAGCTAATGCTGGCTTGTATGCGTTGAAGATACTAGCTAATGAGTTTCCAGAATTACAAAAGAAACTAAAACACCACAAAGAGAAGCAACATTATTCTGTGATTAAAGAATCTGAAGAGATGAAAAAGATCGGTTTATCAAAGTTTGCAAAGAAGAAATACAGGATATAGTATATTTTGTGCTGTTGGAAATAAAGGAAATTCTTTACAATTCAATTGATAAGCACAGCGGATATGTTGTTTCAGATATTGCACAGGGCAAAAGCTCAGAAATAATAGAAATCATATATGAAGAATGTAAAGACCGACTTGACAAACTTAATGACAACAAATCAGAGATCCTAGGAACGTTTGCAGAAGGGTTGGCTCATTATCTTTTAACCACTGCACTAATTCCAAGCCAGCGAAAGATTACTTTCAATGATGTTTATGCAGATATCGTAATACCCGATATTAAAATTCTAGGCGCATCTCCTCAAGATGCCTTGATCGTATCATTTCCAAAAACAAATGATATTCATACAATAAAAAACAAATTAACTGAAATTGCTAAGATTCAACCTATTAAAGAAAACATATGGTTTGTTTTAGAAAATGAGATAGATATAGGAATCAGAACATACACCATTAATAACAATGGAAGTTTCCCATTTTCAAACATAATAAATGATATTATTGGTTTTCTCACAAATAAAAAACAGTCAAGGCTTAAACTTTTTAGGATATGAGTGATTTTATGTCTAATTTTTTCCCTACCATCTCAATCATTGTATCAATTTTATCATAATCTTTTATGAAAGGCACTACGCCAAGAATATCCAATCCAGTAATCTCATGTAAAGTAATGGGAGCATTTTTTTCGGCAGCTGTTCCTTTTTCATCAAAATTGTTTATAACAAGTCCTTTTACTTTGATATCGTAATCTTTGCATAATTGATATGTCATCATCGTATGATTTAATGTTCCAAGCGTAGACCTTGTTACAATAATTGTTTCAATATTCATTGCCTTAATCATATCTACCACAAAGAAATTTTTTGTAATGGGTGTCATTATTCCACCTATTCCTTCCACTAATAATACATCATGAACAGATAGTAATTTTGCAAATGATGTAAAGATTAGTGGCATATCTACAAACAATGACAAAAGTTTTGTTGCATCATATGGAGAAGTAGGAACTGGAAGAAACACAGGATTTATCAAATCTTCTGAATCTTTTGTTCCTGAAGCTTCCACAATGATATTAACATCTGATGATTTGAATCCCATTTTTTGTGGAGTGCCAGATGCAATAGGTTTCATTACTCCTACATTAACGCCAAGTTTTCTCATTGAACCAGCAAGGCCTCCCGTGATTGCAGTTTTTCCTACGCCCGTATCAGTACCGGTTATGAAATATGCTTTCATTACTTCTATTCATTACAAAACACACCTTAAGAGTTCACCGTACCATTATTAATGCCAAAACCAGAGTTGCACTAAATGAATCTCAGAGAATACGTATGGCATCCTTACACGCAGATGAGAGAGTGGAAAGAATTTGATATAATAACAAAAGGGGATGGAATGTGGCTAATTGATACAAAAGGCAACAGGCTACTTGATGGAGTTGCAAGCATGTGGTGCAATGTTTGGGGACATTCTAAAAAGGAACTTGTTAATGCAATGATAAAACAGACAAAAAAATTACAACACTCATCCTTGTTTAATCTTACAAATGATCAAGCACAGCTACTTGCTGAAAAGCTTGTTAAGATATCTCCTGGAATGAATAAAGTATTTTATTCTGATGACGGTTCTACTGCAATGGAAGTTGCCATAAAAATGGCATTACAATATTGGCAAAATATAGGAGTAAAAAATAAAATAAAAATCGTCTCGTTACAAAATGGGTATCATGGCGATACAATTGGATCCATGTCTCTTGGTTATGTTCCTTTATTTTTTTCAAGATTTAAAAAACTGCTTTTTCCAGTAATCAGAACACCTACTCCAGAAAAATATAGAATTCCAAAAGGTTTTACTTTCAAAGAATATCAAGAATTTTGTATTAAAAAAATAGAAAACATATTTTTAAAAAATAACGATATCGCAGCTTTTTTTATGGAAAGTGGTGCACAAGTGGCTGGAGGAGTTGTGATTTATCCAAAAAACTTTCAGAGAAAAATTAGTCAATTGTGCAAAAAATACAACGTATTATTTGTATTAGATGAGGTTGCTACGGGATTTGGTAGGTTAGGCTCACTTATAGAGTATAAAGCACAAAATAGCATGCCCGATATTGTATCATATGGAAAAATGCTCACAGGTGGATATTTGCCACTTGGTGTTACACTAACTAGTAAAAGAATTTACGAGTCGTTTCTTGGCAGATATGAGGAAATGAAACATTTCTTTCATGGCCACACGTTTACAGGAAACCCTCTTGCATGCGCAACAGCCATAGCTAACCTTGAAATGTACAAGAAAAACAGGCTAATTTCTAAAATTCAAAAAAGTACTAAACAGTTTGAATCACGAATTTCTGAAATTAATGAATTGAGTCTAGTAGGCGATGTCAGACACAAAGGTATGCTTATGGGAATTGAGCTTGTTAGTGACAAAAAGAAAAAAACTTCAATTAAACCCGATAAATCAATTTATAAGAAAATTTTTGTTGAGGGAAAAAAACATCAGATATACCTACGCACTCTTGGCAACATTGTAATGATAGTACCGCCACTTGCAATTTCGAAAAACGAGTTAGATTTCTTACTTGACGGTACAATAGATACGATAAAAAAAGTCACGAAGGTAATTTGATTATCTCCTTCGTGCCCTTCTAAGTTTTGCACCGAGCTCTCTAATAATTCTGTTCCTTACAACTAGTGAATTCTTCAGACGCCTTCCCTCTCTTCTTGCCATATCGCGTTCTCTTTTAGCTCTGTTAAGAGCTGCACGCACAGTAATCATTTGTTTAGGAGTGGGCGCCGGAGCTGCTCTTCGCTTTGAACGTTTAGATCTCTTTGATCGTCTTTTAGACGCCATGAGCAGTCTGCATACTAGTGATAATTAAGTATGGCGTATCAATCGTTTTCGACTTGAACCGTCTAGATAATATTTGTTTTATATCATAAAGTGAATTGAATTGTTATGCCACAGATACGCCAATGTCCAAACTGTAAAAAAATACTTCAAGTAAATGAAATTCACAATTGCGTGCAAGAAACAACAAGGTTTGTAACATGTAATAAATGCCACATGAGATACGATCCTAAACGTGGACATATCTGTCCTACCATGATAAAATGACTCAACCAACATTTTGAGTCTGATAAAAAGCGTAAACCTTCAAAATTTTTGAGGTTTACAATTAAGATAATCTTAATTAGTGCATAATGGAAAATGTCTCATTATGAATTCAGATCTTGATTTTATTACTATATGTAAGGAGAAGGTACTTTTAGGCCAAAAAATTTCTCATGATGAGGCCAGAATTCTCATCAATGTGTCAGATGACATACTAAAACATTTATCAGATGCAGCAAATGAAATAACTAGAAAATTTAATGGCGATATAGTTGATGTTGAAACGCTAATTAATGCAAAAAAGGGTAATTGTCCTGAAGACTGCTCATTTTGTTCCCAATCTGCGTTTTACAAATCAGGAATTGATACTTACAGACTACTACCATCTGAAATTATTATAGAGAATGCAAAAAAAGCAAAAGCAGATGGTGTTAAAAGTTTCTGTTTAGTATGTGCATGGCGTGGCCCATCAGTAAATGATTTTAATCAAATTTGTGACATTATACAAAAAGTTAACACCATCGGCATAGAAGTGAATTGTTCACTTGGATTCATAACAGAAGAAATGGCAATCCGTCTTAAGAATCTTAGAGTGAAAAGATATAATCACAATTTGGAATCGGCAAGAAGTTTCTTTCCAAGTATTTGTACAACACACACATTTCAAGACAGAGTCAATACGGCTAAAATTGTGAAAAAAACTGGTCTTGAGCTTTGTTGTGGTGGAATTATAGGCATGGGCGAATCAAGAATGCAGAGACTAGAGATGGGTTTTGATCTATCAGAGTTGAATCCAGAAGAATGCCCAATCAATATTCTAGTACCACAAAAAGGCACGCCGCTTGAATCTCAAAACAAATTATCGCTTGGTGAAATACTCCGCACAATTGCGGTGTATAGATTTTTGATGCCAACAACTATACTAAAGATAGCAGGTGGTCGCGAAATTCATCTTGCAAATGATCAGGAAAAGGCTCTCCTTGGAGGTGCAAATGGCATTATTACAGGTGGATATTTGACAATAGGCGGAAACATCCCAAAAGATGATTTCCAAATGATATCAGAAATAGGACTTGAAGCATAAATTTGATTTTGTAAATTCTAGTCTCAAAAAAATAAGAGATCGGAATCTATATCGAACATTACAATATGGTCGTATTGAAGGCCCATACATCATTTTCAAGCATAAAAAACTGATCAATCTTTGCTCAAATGACTATCTTGGATTAGGTGCAAATCAGATTTTGAATAAACAATTACAATCAAGCTCAAGATTGGTTGCAGGAAATGATCCATCTTTTAGAATTTTAGAAGAAAAACTTGCGCATCACAAATCACAGGAATCTTCATTAATTTTTTCTACAGGATACATGGCAAATTTAGGTTCAATCTCTACACTTGCACAAAAAGGTGATGTGATCCTTAGTGATGAACTAAACCATGTCAGTATAATTGAAGCTTGTAAATTATCAGGAGCAAAAATTATGGTCTATAAACATGCTGATCTAGCAGACCTTGAGAAAAAGATTAGGCAAAAGGCAAACCGTAAGTTCATAGTAACAGAGGGAGTTTTTAGCATGGACGGAGATTTTGCAAATTTAAATGAAATCTCACAAATTGCGACCAAAAACGACGCTATACTTACTTTAGATGATGCACATGGTGATTTTGTCACAGGTTCTGATGGCAGAGGCACTGGTCAGCATTTTGGTGTTGAAAAAAAAATCGATCTGTATGTAAGTAGTCTAAGCAAAGGGCTCGGATCATTTGGTGGATATGTTGCTTCAAGAAATAAAGTAATTGAGTTTTTGATAAATAGATCAAAATCTTTTATTTACACCTCATCGTTACCAAGCATTCTTGTCAATCTTGCATTGAAACGATTCACTTCAAATAGAGAAAAACAAAGAAAGAAACTTTGGGAAAATATTCACCTAATGCATTCTGATCTACGATCTTTAGGTTACGAGATTAATTCGTCAAGTCAGATCATTCCAATCATCATAGGCGATGAGAAAACAGCCATGGATTTTGGAAGATACCTTTTTGAAAATGGAATTTTTGCACAGCCAATAAGATATCCTACAGTTAAGATTGGTAGAGCTAGGGTGAGAATTTCAATTACTGCATGGTTATCAAAAAATCACATAGAGAGATCACTTGACGTATTAGAACAAGCAGGTAAAAAATTTAAAATTTTTTAAAAGTGATTAAGACGAGAGACGTAATTCAAATACATCGCTATTGCAGTTATTGCGCCTAAAACCAATCCAACTAATACCATTCTTTTATTCATGAGATTTGGTCAATACATCAAGAATAAAAATTGATCATTAATTTGGAGTAGATTTGGAACAATGTATTAATAAAAAAAGAGCGAATTTAAGTTAATGCCAGAAATATCAATAGCGATAGCAGCTATAGCAGGTTTAGGTTCGTTTTTAGCACCCTGTATATTGCCTATGATACCTGCCTTTCTGGCATATCTATCTGGCACTACCATTACAGAACTTCAAAGAAATAATGGGACTGTCAATCTTGTTTCAAACAGGATAAACATTGTACTAAATACAGTCTTTTTTGTTCTTGGGTTTTCTGTTGTTTTTTCAGTTTTTGGAGTAATTCTAAATAGTGTCTTGTCTAGTTCTGCAATAAATCTAATTTCTGGATTTAATCAGATAGGAGGAATAATCATAATTGGTTTTGGTACTTTTATGTTGTTATCAACCAAAATTCGTATATTAAATTTTGAGAAAAAATTCTTTCCAAATCGTACTAAATCTAGTTATCCATTATCATTTCTTTTCGGATTAGCTTTTGCAGCTGGGTGGACACCTTGTATAGGTCCAATATTGGGAAGCATTCTTACTTTAGCTGCAACATCACCAGGACAAGCATTTACTTTGTTACTTACCTATTCACTTGGACTTGGAATTCCATTTATCTTAATGGGAATATTCTTTTCAAGATTTACAAAAATAATTAGAGCATTAAGTAAGCATCTAAAATATTACTCAATAATAATGGGATTGTTTATTATAATTTTAGGAGTGCTAGTATTTACTAATCAACTATCAACGATTGCCAGTTTTCCATTTTTAAATAATTTACTATTGCAAGGGTGAAAAAATGAAAACTGAATTTAAAACAGCACTTGTCATGGGAATAATACTAGTAGTTGTCATAAGTGGAGCTAGTGTGTATTTTTCTTCATTAGAGCCACAAATACAGGAAGCACAAAGTAAGTTAGATAATAGTCAAATACAGGGTAAAGACGTATCAAAAATACCAAAGATCGATAAAAGTAGGTTCAAAAAGGCACCTGAATTGACAGGCATCTCAGGATACATCAACACAACTCCAGAAGAACTTGATGCAGCTATGAAAGGCAAGGTCATACTTTATGATTTTTGGACGTATAGTTGCATAAATTGTATTAGAACTTTACCTTACATCACTGCATGGAATACAAAATATGCTGATCAGGGATTGTTGATAATTGGAATACATTCTCCTGAATTTGAATTTGAAAAAGATTTCAACAATGTACAAACTGCAGTGAAACAATATGGCATAACATATCCTGTAGTACAAGACAATGAAATGAAAACATGGAAGACATTTGAAAATAGATATTGGCCAAGAAAATACATTGCAGATTCTGAAGGATACATCAGATATGATCATATTGGTGAAGGCGGATATGCTGAGACTGAAAAAATAATCCAAGAACTTTTACAAGAACGAAATCAACTGCTTGGCTTGAATATTACATCAGCACAGCCACTGGTAGATTTAGAAGAACATCAATTTATCGTATCGCAGACTCCAGAACTTTACTTTGGATACAACTTTGCATTTGGTAGAAATCAGCTTGGAAATTCAGAGGGATTCAAGCCAGATCAGATTGTAAGCTATTCTTTACCAGAAAAATTGACTCGTGACTATTTTTATCTTGAAGGTCAGTGGCAAAATTTTGGAGATAGAATGAAACTTGTATCAGAAAATGGCAAGATAATACTTCCATATTTTGCAAGATCAGTCAACATAGTAGCTACAAATGAATCTGAACTGAAAATCTTGCTTGATGGAAATCCGGTTTCGCCTGAAAATGCAGGAGTCGATGTACAAGATGGAGTTGCACGCATTTCAGGTGATCGATTATACAACTTGATTTCAAGTCCCGATGCAGGTGCCCACATGTTAACTATAATTGCAAAGCCAGGTTTTGAAATCTATACCTTCACCTTTGGTTAACCAAATCCATACATAATGTTGCATAATTCGAATTTAGAAACATTATGCGCAAAACCAGAAAGAGAGATGTGTGTAACCATACACTAGTGTAACTGTAGTCACATGTCATCAAAGCACATGACAGGTTAAAACCCAAATTGTTAATCCGACCTAGGTACAAAATCATGACTTTTGTTAACAAGTGGAACCAACATAAAGAAAGCATATCACAAAAAGTAATTGATAAAGTAAGGCCAGATACTCCACTTAAACCAAAAATTGATGAAGCACAAAAAAGGCTTCAATTACAAATAGTAAAGCTTGACTCAATTTCAAAAAAATTAAAAGAAAAAGATGATTTTATTTTCAAAAAAGTTGTAGAGGCTGTAAGAACTCAAAATAAACAGTATTCTAATGCATATGCTACTGAATTACATGAAATAAGAAAAATGAACAAGATGGTAACAAGTGCAAAGCTTGCAATGGAACAGATCCAAATTAGATTAAACACTATATCAGAATTAGGCGATGTGGTAGTCACATTGAGTCCATGTATGTCAATAATCAAAGGACTAGGAGCAGGACTTGGCAACCTCATGCCAGAAGCAAATTCATCTATGCAAGATTTGTCAGCAATACTTGGAGACATCATGGCAGGTGCATCAGTTAATGGCCATGAGAACATTGCAATAGAGACTGGAAGTGCAGATACCACAGCAATACTAGAAGAGGCGCAGTCCATACTAGAAGGCCATGTACGTACCACTATTCCAGATCTGCCTACAAATCTTCCAACGCCAAAGAGTACAGAAGCAACTATCTAGACTTTTTATTACTAATTTCTTGAAGAATTTTTTTAATTCTAGATATGGTAGGATAGCTGTATCCACGTTTTCTATAATTTGCAATCATCATTTTCCAATTTTTTAATCTCCATTGAGCTTGTTCAGCGGTCACGGCATGAACTTCTCTATTGATTATACTTTTACGTCCAACTTTGAGCACACCTGCATCTTTTGCGGTCCATCTGTTTTTTGCAAAGTGTAAACCAGATAAAATTTCGTCTATTGGCATTTCACTAAAGTAATCTTGGAGTTTTTTTAGTTGGGCATCAGTGGGTTTTTGCATACTTTTTAACGTGAGATCAAAAGTGTCCACGATTAGTCACTGTATTTATGGTATTTAATGTGAATTATAGAATGTTTTTTGAATTTATTAGGAAAAATATCAAAATGTCTTGATTTCAAAAATGATTAATGCTCAGCGTCTGTTCAGAATTGAACAGACTAGATGTAATATCTCTCATGATGTTAATAATACTAAGCTGCATGGGTCTAAACAGTTTTTTCGTAACCAACTGTTATTTCCACAATATAGACCCAGCAGACTTTTTTCCCAACTGATGAATGAAGGTGATTAGAACTATTTAGCAAATCCTGAGTATGATGTAGATTTCCAATAAGTATTTCTATATTACATATCCATTCTCATATTCCGTACTCCTTTATTTTAGAATAATGCGAGGATTGATCCTCGTCAGTGGCATGATTGTTGTAGTCATTGGCATGGTAGAATATTCATTGCTGAGGAACTATCTACAGGCATGTGAATCCATAATAGATGTGAATAATCCTGACTTGAATCTGCTTCAAATGTGCGACCAGATAAGATATGCACAATACGGCACTTTGTTTGTTAGCGCAATTGGTTTTTGTATATCCATTTATGGAGCAGCAAAAAAATCTGTTCGTAAAGTTGTTAGATGAAATATCACATCCACTACAAGATTATTATAAAAAATACTAGATATCTTTTAGATGTGTTGTAAGCTTTTGAGACATACATGACATCATAAACTACCTCTACGAATTATTAATAACAAACTGATGGGCAAGTTTTTATGACCTTGCTATTTCCCAGACCCCTTCAGTTTGTATTAAAATTATATTAGTTCTGACCATAGTGAAACTGTAAAATAATCTAGACTCTATAGATTAGATGTTAAATTTATTTCCAATTTTGGCAGACGGGTCTTAAATATTTTCATTGGAGGTATATCTCAATGAACCAAAAAACCATTCTAGGGATTTCATTTACTATGGTTTTTGTGTTATCAATAATTTCCGTAGTTACTGCAGTTCAAGCCGAAGCGGCTCTGAAAGTAAAACATTTGCCTGATCTAAGAACAACAAAATCTGTCAGTTTTGAAACCGTGAAAACAGCTATTACAACGGAGAATGTAGTCATATCAAGCTCTGACGAGGATACAATTTCAGAACCATTGATTTTAAACAAACAATTAAAGAATTAGCAAATAATACTGATGCTTTAAAACATGTAATCAGGACAAGAAAACAAGAGTTGAAAACCATCATATAAGAAAATTACTAGTAACGTTCCATGTTTGGGAAGATAAAAATAATAGACTTTAGATAATATTGTAAAATATAGTACAAATTAAATCGTTTATCATAAAAATTGTAATTTGAAAAATTATTTCCAAAAATGGCAGGAAATTTTTATAAATAATATACAACAAGCATAACATAATGAATAAAAAAACAATGGCAGGGGCAATTTTTGCATTGTTTGTTGCAACAACAATGATTGTTACATCATATGCCACACCAACATATGATCCTGATATGCTGACTGCTACTTCAGCTAGTTCTGATGGCGAGACATTAACCATGACAACTTTAGCAAATGTAAAACAAGTAGTTGAAAATAAAGATTCAACTGATGATACAGTGACTTTCTGGGCATGGCAAATCCCAACAGAAGGTTCAGAATTTGCTAGAGTTGCTGCAATTGCAATTCATCATGGCGTTAATGATCATCAAGCATTTGGACCAGGTGCAAAATCATCTCCTGTTCAAAGCTTTCATCCTCATGAAGTAGCACTCGATGAAAACTTTTGTGTTGTTGGACTTGAGAGTCCAAAAGCAGATTTCAGAGTTAAAGGCAATACTTTAACACTTGAAAATGATGCTCTGCATCTAGATGTTGTTACAGGAACTATAGGACCACGCGCTGATTGTCCTAATTCTCCAGCAACACTTGGAGTCACATCTGCAACATTCTTTGGCTTATAGCCAAAAATTCTTTTATTTTTTAGTATCATTTTAGGGGGATTAGCTTTTACGTATAATTAAAAAATATAATACATGTTTAGCTGGCTAATGGGGGTGCTTTGACCATTGGCTTGCATATACACGCATAAATGTTAAACCCCCCTTCAAAAATCGATTTTTTGAAAAAATCATGTTATGCGTAAATTATGAAAAATAAAAGGGGGTTTAGCTTTTACGAAGGAATCTTTTCTCTTGCCTGAACAATCTCTATTTCAACGGTTTCAATTGGTTCCTCAACGACATTTCGTTTAATTGAAAACATCTTTGGTTTATCAAAATCTTTAGTGCAGTCGGGACATGCATAGACCAATACCCTATGTTCATTTGGAGCTTTTGGGTTAGAAAGGCGGGGGTAATACACTAATCTTCCCCCACAATCGACGCAATACCTATTAGCACGGCGAATTCTGGCCAATGCGAACCTCCTGCATAGGTCATAATGTAGCGATCAGTATTAGATCTAGTTAGTCTAATAGAGTGAACAGAAATGTGATCATGTATAATGTTTCAAATCTCGAGTTTTGACACACACCAAACTAAACATGCTGATTTTACCGATCTGATTCTCCATAAACAAAATAATATCTTTCTAAATTCGAATTTAGAAATATTAAGGCGCCGCCCGTCAGACTTGAACTGACGACCAGCTGATTAACAGTCAGCTGCTCTACCACGCTGAGCTAGGGCGGCAACAGACTTTGTTCCTAGTACATTCGGATTTAATCTTTTGCTAAGATTATTTTTCTATACCGGGAGTTTTTTCAAAAAGATAAATTCCGTCAAGAAATACCCTGTGATCTTTATTTTTGACTTTGGTATTTTGTTGCAAGCTAGCAGCAGTTTGTGAGACATCTGTTAATACTGGACCTGTCAATATGACATCATCACCTTTTGTAATTACTTTGGTATCACCTCGGATTTTTGACACTCTTGGTGCTCTTTCACCTTGGAAATTTTCTACTAAGATGTTTCCATCTTTTATTTTAATTGTTATTGGAAAGTGCGCATACACGATTTTCATCTTAAAGGTATAGCCCTTTTGCACACCTTCTATGAGTGATTTGATAATTGATTGTGCAGTGTTGAATATAGCATAGTCATGTTTTCTTATTCCAACTGATTTTAGTATAATATTTTTACCATCAATGCTAAGTTCTACCGGTATTTTTCTAAAGTCTTTTCTTGTTTTCCCAAGCTGACCTTCTACATATAACATCCTTTTTGTCAGAGTAACCTTGACTTTGTCAGGTATCGGTATTGTTGTCTCATGAATTTCAATTTGCTCAGTAGACATACCCTATCAATAATCCTCCTAATCTTTTCTTTATTGCTTCATGATGAGACATTACTCCTTGATTTGTAGTCACAATTAGCATACCTCTTGAATATGATGGCAGATATTGTTGCTCCCAATTAACATATTCATCTTTTTTGACTTTAAATCGCGGAGTAATGGCTCCACATTTGGTTATTTTTGCTAAAAGTTGAATCTTGAACTTTCCACCTTTCTTATCGTCAACATGTTCAAATTCTCCAATGTAATTATGATGTTGTAAGGTTTTTAGTACTTCCATAGCAAGTTTGGAGGATGGTAATACAACGCATTCACTTTTCCTTCTTGCCTCAGTATTGAACAGTGTCACAAACAAGTTTGCAATTATGTTATTTGATGGCATATTCTCACCTAAACTTCCTAAACCCTAGTGATACAGCAACTTCTCTAAAGCATCGTCTGCACAGATCAAGATCATATTTCTGAATGACTGCATTATAGTCACCACATCGCTTACACCAACGTGAGCCTTTACCGAATTTATGTACGGTTCTTCCTGTTACTTTGTAATCACGATTTTTTACCATTTTACACTATCTCTATTCCAAATTCTTTCGCTAGAAATGCCTTTGCCTCTTCGCTTGTAATCCTATGATGATTGCCGACGCTTGCTTTGTGTTTACTCCTAAATCTAATGTTAAAACCTGGTCTTGCCAATGAAATTGAAACATTTAATCCTAAAATGCCAATTTGAGGATCATATTTTACTCCAGGAATGTCTATGTGTTCTTTTATTCCAAATGATAAATTCCCAAAATCGTCAAATGAAGAGCCTTTTATCTGATTTCCTTTTGCAGCAAAGAGTCTTTTGATAAGTTCTATTGCAGGTTGTCTTCTAAGGGTTACAGCAACACCTATTGGTTCGCCTTTATGAACCCCCCAATCTCTTTGAGTATCTTTAGCATTGCGTGAGTTCGGTTTTTGTCCAGCAATTTGTTCTAGAGCGCGTTTTGCTTGTTCAATTGGTTCTCCAGATTTTCCAACCCCCATGTTTAGGACTACTTTGGCAATTGAAATTTTCTTCATAGTGTTTTCAAGTTTCTGCGACATATTATCACTCTATTTGTATTACCGGCTGGTCCTTACCTACCGCCATTATCAGATCTGTTGGGATTTCAATTTGTCTTTCGCCAATATTTACAGCAGCACGCCTTGGAAGTACGAATGAACCTTCTTTAATTTCGTCAACTTTTCCTATATGACCTGCGTTAATCCCACTTGTTACTATGACTCGAGCGCCTTTTTCTAGTTTAATCACTTCAAGAATTTTTTGTTCTGGTATCTGCATTAGACATGTATCGCCCACGTTTACCTTAGTATCGGTGATAAGAGAGCGTCCGTCATGGAAACCAAGTTGTGTCTTTGAACCTTTTATTGTTACCTTGCTTGTTACTTTGACAAGTTTCTTTGTTTTTTCTGCAGAATTTATCACAATTGGTTGCAATACCATAGAATCTTTTGGTACCAGTCTGTATACATCAGATAATCCTTCAAGTTCAACTACGTCCATAAGGCCAATTCCATGATGAAGTGACTTTCGTGTAACACCGTCAACTTTGATTTTTCCACCATAAATAGCAGATTTTGCTTCTCTTAGTGTAGTAGCTAATTTTAGAATGTCACGAACAAACACAGCTGTTGGAATTGCAGTTTGTTTTGAATGTCCACCTGGTCGAACAGTTACAACAAATCGATCATCCTTTCTTGTAATGCCCCAGAAGATTGGAGACATTTGTCTTTTCAGTTTCTTGCTCCCTGCGATGCTGACCATTATTTATTCTCCTTTTTCACTGGTTTTGCCGCTTTTGTTTGTTTTGTTTCCTTTTTAGTTGATTTTGGTTTTTCTTTTGAACTCTTTGTTGTTTTTGTTGATTTTACTTTTTTAGTTTCTAATGTTTTTAGAGGTTTTTCAGCTGGTTTTTCTTTTGGCGCCTCGATGGGTTTTTCTTTTGATGTTTTTGTCTTTTGTTTTTCCATTCTGTTTTGACGCCATTTATCATCAAGATTCATTCCAGTTATCATAACGTTTGACGTATGAATGTAAATGTCTACATTTCCACCTTTCAATTTTTCACGTTTTATTCCTTCAATTGCAATGCCATTTTTTTCAGTTGATACATGGGTAACTTTACCATCAATTCCTTTGAATTCACCACGCATGACCCGTACAGTATCACCTTCAACCACACGTGCACTGCGTCTTCCATATTTTTTTCGTAATTCTTTTGAAAGTGTAGAACCAAGTTGTTTGCTTCGCGTATGATGTGCTGCCTGGAATATCTGTCGATTTCTAACTAGTGTTGGCTTCATTTTATACCACCATGGATGCAAGATTTGCTATTCTTGGCCACTTTTCTGAAGCTTCTGCTGCTACTGGGCCTTTGATTTCAGTACCTTTGATTTCGCCTTCTGGGGTAACAAGTACAGCGGCATTGTCTTCAAAAGTAACTCTAACTCCGTTTAGTCGCTTTATTGGGTATTTTTGTCTGACAATAACTGCGCCATAGATCTGTTTTCTAAGCTCTCCTGGGCCTTTTTTAACAACCACATTTACAAAATCACCAACAGCTGCTGACGGGTATCTAGCTACTCTAGTCTTGGTCTTTTGCACCATTATTATTTCTAATATTTTTGCACCAGTATTATCAGCACATACTACTTGTGCACCAAGTGGCAACACTCTTGTCACATATGGTCTAAATTCTTGCACACCTTTTGCAGAAACTGCACGACTCTTTGTTGCTGTCATTATGACACAACCTCCACTACTACAAATGAAACACTCTTTGATATTGGTCTACATTCCGCAGTAAGAACAATATCGCCTTCTTTTACATCAATACAAGATGGTTTGTATGCATGAATTTTGCTTTGACTACGAGCATACCTTTTAAATTTAGTGATGAATTTTGGCGCTTCTTGTTGAACTACAATCATCTTTGGCGCTTTGGAGCTGACTACCTTACCCTCGATTAGCTTACCTCTAACTGATAGTCTTCCATGGAAGGGACAAAGATGATCGGTACATTCAGTTTTTGGTGTTTGGACAGATATTCCTATGTTTCTTGTCATGCCTTCATTCCTATTCTTTCGTGTGATCTTTTTGTTAGCATACTTCCATTCAGTATAATTTTGTTATTATTAAGAGAAAATCGCCAAATTGTGTTTTCTTTTGGGAATTTCTTTATTCCATTTTCCGTACGTAAAACAAACATAAATTTGGTTTCATCAACTACTTTACCTTTAAGTCCGATTGTTTGTATGTTAGAAGATTGTGCAATCTCCGTATCAAGCCCAATTAATTCATGTTGCGATATATTTTCAGTAGTAATCATTGCTTTTTCATCTCTCCCAGTCTTGTCAGTATTCTTGCAATATCTCTTCTTATTGCACGTACCTTTCCATTTTCTTTTCTTAATGTCCCTTTTGAGGATTCAACACGTAATTTGCCAAGTTCTGTGCGTAGTTGTCCAAGCCTATCTTTAAGATCAGTTTCATTAAATTCTCTTACTGTTTTCATCTTCAATCGCGCCATTACTTTAATTCCTCTTCAATTTCCTCATATGTTTCTACGGCTTTGATGTGCTCTTCTTCTTTTTCAATTAATTCACTTTCTGTTCGTGGTTTTGTTGGATCTTCTGGAATTTCTTCAATCATGATAGTTTCTTCTTCTAATTCGACTTCCTTCTTCTTTGGTGGGCGAACTTCTTTTGTAGCAGTCTTGAATTCGAATTCTGGAACATAGTTTTCTTTTCTTGCTATTCTAATTCTTACTCCAATTAGTCCCATTTTAGTATCTACATGAACAATGTCTTCTGCCACTATGACATTGGCATGATGACCTGCACGTGGCAAAATTCCTTTGCTATGTTTTTCAAAAGCTGAGCGTTCCCCACGGAGTTTACCTGAAATTGTGATTTGAACGCCCATTGCTCCCGCGTTCATGATTGTTTGCATGGTCCACATAACAGCGCGTCTAAACGCAGTACCTCGTGCAAGGTGTTGTGACATTCTATTACACATAACGTTTGGGTCTAGTTCCGGTTTATCGATTTCTACTACAGAGATTTGTGGATTCTTAAGATCAAAATCTTTTTCCAGCGCTTTAGTTAAGTCACGTATACCAGAACCCTTTCTCCCTATCACAATCCCCGGTCTGGTGACGTGAAGTGCAACACGAGTTCCTGTAGGAGTCTTTTGTATGTCTACGTCAGAAAATCCAGCTTCTTTGATTGCTACTCTTAGATAATCTTTGAGCAACATAAGTTTATAGCTATCATTTATTACATTTTTTACAGAGGACATTTCATATCTCCTGAGCTACCAGCTCAACATGCGTTAGTATGTCAATTTTTGGCGATGCTCTTCCCATTGCACGTGGAGTAAACCTCTGAATTTTTCTTCCTTTGTGAACAGTAGCATTAATTATTCTAAGTCTATCTAAATCCATTCCACGGTATTCTGCATTTGATTCTAGATTATCAAGTAATCTAATGAATTCTCCTGCAGCTTTTTGTGGATATCGTCCTGACATCATTCCAGTATCTGATTTGTGACCTACTTCATTATGATATCGTCTAAATGCAACAGCTCGTTTTAGCCTTACAACATCTTCCAGATAACTTCGCGCTTTTTCTATGGATAGTCCTTTTATCGCAACTGCAATTTCACGTGCATGTTTGTGCGAGATTGTTTTTTCTCTAAGAGCTGAACGAACGTGTTTTGTTTTATCATAATTTTGAAACGCGTATTTGAATCCGGCCATATAAATCACTTTAGTGGAACATACAAGCTAGACCTTGATGCTCCTACACCAGGTGCTCCATGAACAACTCTTTTGTTTGTCATCACATATTCGCCTAAATAATGACCGACCATTTCAGGCTTTATAGTAACTGGAACAAATTCTTTTCCAGAAAATACGTTTATTGTAACTCCAATCATGTATGGTAAAATTATCAAATCACGGAGATGCGTTTTTATCGGAGTTGTTAGTTTACCTGCCTTTGCCAATTTTGTTTCTTCAAGCAGTTTTCGTTTTTGATCAGTAATGCCTCTAGTAAGTGATCTTCTTGCTCTTGCTGGCAAAAGATGAAAGAGATTCTCTAGCGATTGGCTCTGAAGATCCTCTGTTGAAAGCCCACGATACTTGAATTCTTTAACCATTCAAACTCACCATTATGCGAAGAGATTCAAATTGTACCATATTATAGCATTCCTATCTTTGTTGCAAGATCTCTTGCTTTATCTACCGACTGGAATTTGACAAATGCCTTTTTACCATAGACTGATCTGCAGGTATTTACCGTTATCGGTTCTTCGTTGTAAAGTATCTTGACTGCTTCCATGATTTTTGGTTTTGTTGCAGTATCCTTTACAATAAAGCATATTCTGCTTTCCTTTTCAACTAACGCAAAAGTCTTTTCTGTGATATACGGCTTTAAAACTATTTGAATTGCTTCGTCTGAATTCATTTTGTTTTCACCATTAGTTCCAAGTGTGAAGATTTTATTTTACCAATTTCTTCTATTGCACTTTTTGAAAATACAGTTAATCGTATTGGTTGTGAGCCAGGAACCAAGTCCAAAACACTTAGACTGCTTACTGATTTTACATCTACACCCAAAAAGGCACCGCATGCTTTTGAAAGATTTTTAGAATCTTTTACTACTAAAAGTATACTTTTTCCGATTTTCGTTTTTCTTCCGCGCAAGAGTGGTTTGCCTGAACGTCGTTTTAGTCTTGATCGTAGTCGATCAATGTCTTGGGTGAGGTTTAATGCGTCAAAGAGTTTTTCCAAGTCTTTTGCTTTTGATATTGACTCGATTTCGTCAGAGACAACGATTGGAAATGATTCTAATTTATCGATTTTATGTCCTCGTGATTTTACAAGGTCTGCAGAAGAAGTTGCGGCGATTGCAGAACAAAGAGCAAGCTTGTTTTCTTTTTTATTTAAGATCTTGTACACTACCTTTTCTGTTGTGGGCGGATGGGCTTGTCTTCCTCCTCTTACCATTGCGACTCCACCACCTTGTCCTTGTCTTCCACCTCCACCTCCGCGTAATCTTGCAACTCTTGCTTGATGATGACCAGTAGGAGGACTGTTTGACTCTGCTACAACATCCATACCAGCATTTGGATATCTTCCTTGACTCTGAAATGTGTGTGATTCCAAGTTAACATATGCTTTGTGTAAGAGATCAGTTCTAAGGGGAGTAGAAAATATTGTTGGTAAATCTACTTCATCTGTTTTAGAACCACTTATTGAAAAAACTTGGGCTTTCATACCATTATCTCCAAAATGTTAGGTTGGGTTATTTTCGAGACTCTTTGTCTGACTGGTGCTCGTAGTTTAACAAGTCGTCTGTAAGTTCCTGGAATGGAGCCACGTATTACAACAAAGTCTCCTTCCACCAATCCAAAATGTTTGAATCCACCAGCAGGATTGATTTTGAATTCATTGTTTTGAGTATTGCTCATTATCATAATTCTGTTATTGTATTGTGTTCTTTGATGAAATCCACGTTGACCTGCTCTTGGTACTGTGTACATGATTGTTGCCGGACTAATTGGACCAAGTGTACCCAAAGCTCTTACACTTTTTCTTGATTTGTGCTGTTTCTTTTTAACACCCCATCTTGTAATTGGCCCTTCAATTCCTTTTCCTTTCGTGATTGCCGCAACATCAACATCTGCGCCTTTTTGAAAGACTTGATCAACTTTAACCTCTTTACCCAAAAGATCTTTAACAAATGCAAATTGTTTTGCAATATCTCCGCCTTTTACAGCAACTTCAAAAACATATGGTTTTTTTTGTTCTCTGCCAGCATGTCTTGGAAGTACAGCAACAATGGCAAAAAGATCAGAAACTCTCCCAAGGGATTTTTCTGCTCGCTCGAAACTTTTATCGTCAGATTTTGCAGTAAACAACCGTGGTAATTCTTTTGGTAGATCTTTTGCATAAACATCAAAAATTGAATCTAATCCGTATCTGTCTTTTGCATAGCCGCGTATTCCTATAACTGAGATTGGAGGAGTTACAACTACTGTACCAAGACTGACAAGTTGTTTTCCAAAGTTTGGTGTTTTGTCTCTATCATCTATGCTTGCAACACGAATGCAGCCAGCTTTGAATCCTGCATGTGCCAATAATCTTGGCTGATCACCATCTTGATTTGGCCAAGTCCTGATTCTTGCTTCCATGCTTTTAGCTCGTCCTCTTGGAAGATATGCAAGACTTCCTCGCCTTGGCTGACTATGTTTTCTATGACCCATGGATAAACGCTAGATGTTGTAAACCCCATTATAAGTCTACTATTAGAAATATCATCTTGATCGATTTTTTATGTAATTATTGATTTTATCAATGTAATAAATCCATTATGGTTATTGAAAAAATAATTCCACCAACAACGACTCCTACAATTCCTGTAATGATTGCAACAAGTAAAAAAAATTTTTGGCGCGTCATTAAAATCAAATCATTTGAAGCAATATTAAATTCAATTGCGTGTTAGAACATTTAGGATCGAGAGCGTACCAAGTATTGCTTCTTCAAGACGTACAGTTTCAGTAGCTTGTTCCGGAAAGAAATTAAGAGTTTGTGATTTTGGGATGTTGTTTACTGCGCTACCTAAAATTTCATGAATTCCTCTTTCAGGAGAGCCAAAAACAACAAGTGCCGAGGCATCTGCTATTTCATCAAAAAATTTCTGCGTTTTATGTATGATTTTCCCTTTTTTTGAGGTCAAAATGACATGCGAATTCCAGCTTGAAAGAAGGGTGCGTAGATTTGCGCTTTCTTTTACTTCATATCCCCAATATTGTCTAACCTCATTGCGTTTTATCTGCTTAATAGAAAGTTCTGGAAATCCAGTTTTGAATTGTACAGTGATTCTTCTTCCAACTCTATCATCACCAAAATACTGAATTGGTTTGTCAAGTCCAACATCGACATATTTTCCTCCTTTTGCAAAGAATACAACGCCTTCTCGTATGTCGCCAGTTTTGATTTTAGTTGAATCTGGAGTGTAAATATGGTGTGGAATTTTTAATGGACTGAGAATTCCAGCATATTTTAATTCTGAAATTTTTGGAAATAATGTGCGCCGTAAATACTGTGGTGTTTCAAGATATCGTAAAATAGTACGTAAAAGAGATTTGTCTTGCTCCGTACCAGAACTTTCGTGATACAGATAAATTGTTTGCACATGAAATATCGCACATGTTCGTGCAATCAGAGATATCTTTCTTGATTTATCAAGCTGTGTAGATTCATCAGTTAATGCAGAATCAGGAATTGCAATTGAAATTTTCAACAATTAATGTATCTTTGTGCGTTATAAAACAGTAGAGATTAGCTCTGTCTTTTTGCAGAATGTTCTTTTGCCTTTGCGGCATATTTTTCAATATCTTTTTCTGGAACTTTACTTAGAAGTTTGGCGTCATTAAGAATTTGTGACATCTTGACGTGTTTTATTCCTTCTTTATCTTCACTAACAAGATATATTGATTCTATTGCAAGTGCTGCCGCATCTTCTAGTGACATGTCTTTTTTATAGTATTTTTCTAGGTGTTCAGTTACTTGATCAGCGCCTGACCCGATTGCAACTGCATCATAGGAAATGTATGTCCCACTTGGATCAGTGAGGTATATTGTGCTTCCACTCTTGTCTATACCTGCAATAATTAACGCAACACCAAACGGTCTAACTCCAGCATATTGAGTAAATTGTTGACATTGGTCTGCAAGATGTTTAGCGACTGATTCTACTTCTATTGGTTCGTCATATATCATTCTGTTACTTTGTGAAAAGAATCTGGCATTATCTACCTGGCTTCGTGCATCTGGGATATATCCTGCGGCTGCAACTCCAATATGATCATCGACTTGGAAAATTTTTTGTGTTACTTCGGCATTTTGTAATTTGCGCGGTTTTTCTTCCACTGCAAGAATAATTCCATCCTTACTTTTAATCCCAATTGCAAGAGTTCCACGTCTAACTGTTTCAATAGCATACTCTACTTGGTATAATCGCCCATCTGGAGAAAATACAGTGATGGCTCTATCATATCCTGCAGCTGCTGGTAACAATTCAATTTTCATCCTTTGAAGGTTTAATTTAAGTCTAGTGATACTTTTGGTATGCATTTTGAGATCCCATTTTATGGTCATAAAAATATTCGCTCGCTTCATCAAAAAACAATTGAGATAACAACAGAACAGGATCTTACATTAAATGGTGATTGTATAATTGGAGTTGGCGCAAGTTGTAGTTGTAATGATATTCCTGAAAAAATGAAAAAACTTTTGCGTAGCTCAAAAACAAATATTTTATTTACAATAAAAGTCAAAGACTTTTCTTTCAAAGTAAAAGGAAGAGGTCATGAGGGATTAGTTCTAACTCATCCACATGATATTGTAATTAGGAAAAGCTCATTTATCTGCCCACGAACTCTGGCAACTAATTGTGATAAGGCATCCGATTCCATACCTAGACATATGATAAAGGTCTTGCAAAATCCAGACACAAAAGGAATATTTGAAATAGATGTAATCTAATCGTTTTTAGATACAAACATTGTCTTTTTGAAAGAATTATTTAGATAATATATTATTGTTTTCAAAAATTTTTGTTATTGCACGGTTTACAATCTCCATCAAGACGTATTGATCGTAATGCGATTCATTATGATTTTCAGAATTTTTCTTTTTTATTTTTGACATGTTTTTTTGTGCAATATTTTTGATTAATTTTTCAATTTTTATAGAAGCATCTGTTATTGTTTTAGAGTAATTAGAATCAAAGTTTGATGGAATTTCATAACCTAGAAGTTTTACTGAAGTACCATAATATTTTATTACAGCTCCACGCGCTTCTTCCATCTTTACAATCTCAATCAATCGGGCATTTTTTAACACCTCAATATGATGCCTAATTGTAGTTAGAGCTTTTTTGTAACCTGTTTTATGCAATTCGTCTGCTATTTGTTCTGCCGAAAGTTCATTATGATACAAGATTTGAAGAATTTTTATTCGTGCTACATCGTCAAGTGCCTTTGCTTGTGCTATGTTAGTTATGAGTATTCTATTTACTTTTAGTTCTTTTTGTAATAGAGTAGACATTTCTTCTATCAGATTTATAATCGAGCTAAAAGAACACGGCGTTACAGTTTTTTGTCTATTAGCACTATTTTTTTTATGCTACTAAGATGATTAGAGCAAATCGAACAATTACAATGTTACAACTATGAACATAGTTTTAAATTTGTTCTAATGATACCAAAATCATGTATTTAATACCATTACAAAAAATCTTGAAAATTTTTTAAAAAAGCCGGTTTTGGGGAAATATGGCACTTTTTTAACCCGATAGTAACCAAAAGGGC
The DNA here is from genome assembly GCA_035457865.1 of Nitrosopumilaceae archaeon. GTDB lineage: Archaea > Thermoproteota > Nitrososphaeria > Nitrososphaerales > Nitrosopumilaceae > UBA8516. The sequence continues at coordinate 43,132 of DATIAR010000059.1, read as the reverse complement.
AAAGGAAGAGGTTGTGTCACTATACTATATTCGAGTTAAAGTGAATGACCAGTTATCTTTTCGTAAGCAATTATGTATCTAGAAGATAACTGTGTGCACAATTCTCGTGGCAAGGACGGTGCAACTGGCTCTTTACCCGCTTTTCGGTCTTCTTCGAATTGTTTTTGATATCCACGTTCAGCTAACCAATCACGTAGAAGCTGTTTATCAAAACTTTCTTGAGTCTTTCCGATTTGGTAAGTCTCTTTAGGCCACATTCGGTATTCATCAGGACCAATTGAATCTCCAAGTAATATTTCACCATTTAGTTTTCCAAATTCTAATTTTAGATCAGCAAGTATGAAACCAGCATTTTCTGCTAATTTGTACATTTTTTTATAGATTCCAGTCGATGTTTCTTCTAACCAATCATATTCCTTTGAAGTTACAAGATTTCTGCTAACGGCTGCTTTTTTATTAATTGGTAAATCATGTGTTTCGGATTTTGTCGTAGGATCGAAAATTGGCTGTGGGAGTCTAGCAGCAAGCGTAGTATCAGTGTTTTTTGGAATCTCAACTTCGCCATTTTTCCATCTTTGAATTAGACTACCATAAAAATATCCTCTGACAACACACTCAATTGGTATCATGTTCATTTTTTTTACGACAATCTTATCATTTGCTTCTGTTCTAATGTAATGATTCGGGTTCGGGAGTTCTTTGAACCAAAATTCAGCAAATTTGCAAAGAACTTCACCTTTTCTTGGAATCGGAGTTTGAAATTTTACATCAAATGCTGAAACCCTATCACTAAAATGAAAAAGCAGGTCACCATCATCGGTTTCGTATATGTCTTTTACTTTGCCTGAACGTAGAAACTTCAAACATGCGTCATTAAACTAGGTATGATTTAAACTGATATTGAATTATGAACCCATCATGCCAGGCATTTTTGTTGGCAGTCTATAGGGCATAGTCATACGTATTCCTTCGTCAGTGGTCACAGTTACCTGTTCAAGTTTGTTTCCTGTTGGAGGCGACAGTATCAGTTTCTGGCCTGGCTTAAGAATGGAAATTTTGTCAATATAACCATCATAGTCTATCATCACATTAGTAAGTGGAGCATTTCCCGTGTTTTGTATGATAACACGTGCCGTTGTAAACAGATCCTGTGGATCTTTAAAAGGATCAAGATAAAGATCATACTTAACAGGATACAGAATAGGCATGCCGTAAATCATTATGGCAATTATTATGACAACACCGCCTACGCCCGCAGCAATAAGACCAATTTTCAATGTTTCAGTTAGTTGTTTCTAATTAATAAGATCTATTTGCCACCTTGTTCAGGAATTACAGAAAGTGTAGTTGTTGAAATTACATTATTTATTTTTCTAATTTTTTTTGTGATAACTTCTTCAATTTCTTTTCTTGTTGTGACTTGCACTTTGACAAAGATATCATAAACACCATATGTACCCATGACCTCTTTTACTCCATCAATTTTCAGAATATCGTTCATGACTTCCATTTCATGTCCAATTTTACTTTTTACTAAAACATATGCAATTTCCATTTTTTATTCTCCTTTTATTTCTGCCCTAGTTTTAAAAACAGGTTTTATGCCAAGTGTAGCATAATTTCCGGTAGAACAAGTAAAACACATAGAGTCTACACCTATTCCTACTGCTTCTGCCAAGTTTTTCTCATCATTGTACCCAAGAAAATCAGCACCTATGATCTGTCTCACTTTTTCAGTCAGTTCTTTTTCATCATATTCTTTACCGTCATCGATGAATGTTACAAGTTCATCTTGTGATGGAAAGTCAATACCAGCATAGCATGGAAAGCGAATTGGGGGATAAGTTATTACCATGCTTATTTTTCTGGCACCAGCTCTGCGCAGAGCTTTGATGATTGCTTTTGAGCTTGTTCCACGAACTAAACTATCATCAACTACAACAACATGTTTCCCAGCAATAACAGAAGTAATCGGAATTATCCATCTATTGATTTCCACCCTGTCGCTTTGATGTGGTTCAATGAAACTCCTAAGTGGTCCTTTTCTACTATATCTGTCTTTTAGCAAGCCTTCTTCAAATGGGACTCCTAATTCTTGTGCATAACCAAGTGCAGCAGGCCTAGCGGAATCAGGGACAGGAATTACAATGTCAGCATCATTAATTGGAAATTTTTTTGCAAGATATTGACCGATTCTTTTTCGAGAAATGTAAATGTTAGAACCTTCCATGATGCTAGACGGATGTGCGAAATAAGTAAATTCAAATGAACAATGAGAATGTGTTTTTTCTTCAGAAAACATCTCTGATTCAAGACCAGAATTACTGAGTTTAAGAAGTTCGCCGGGTTTTACGTCTCTTACCAATTCTGCACCAACTGCAGCGATTGCAGATGACTCTGATGCTACTATGTATGTATTGATGTCTTTTCTAAAACCAAGTACCATTGGTCTGAATCCTTTAGGATCACGGGCTGCATAAACTGCATTATCATCCGAAACAAAGGTAAAACAAAACGAGCCAACCATCTCATTTTTTAAAATCGATAGTGCGTTTCCAAGATTTCCATTTGTTGCCATAAGTGAAACAAGTCTTTTTGCTGCAACCAGAGTGTCACTAACGTTTTGAGGTGTAAACGTACATCCTCCAACCATTCCAGCTAATTCTTCAACATTTGCAATTGTCCCATTATGTGCAATACATAGATCTTTTACTTTGAGAGGTTGAGCATTTTCCAAATTACTTTTTCCCATCGTAGAATATCTAACATGACCTATTGCTGCAGGAGATGCATATTCTCTTGTAACTTTATCAAATTCTGTCGCTGCGGATGAAACAAGTCCAATTTGCTTGTATGGTTCTTTTTTTGGAATAGCAATACCCCAGGCTTCTTGGCCTCTATGCTGAAGTGCTCGTAGCGAATCAATAACCATTGGAATTACATTTGCCCCATCTAGGCTAAAGATTCCAACCACTCCACAATTTTCCTTAACCATGTGCTACCAATGACTCCAATGAGTTTAACCATTTTTCTTGTGCCTTATCAATCCTTAGATCGATTGTCTTTTTTGTCTTGTTTTTAAAAACGATATGAGAACCTGAAAATTTTCCAATGATTCCATACGGTACTTTTTTTTGTTCTAAAAAACCAGTTATTTTTTTGATGTTTTTCTTGCTCACAGCAAGAAGATATCTAGAATGAGATTCTGAAAACAAAAGATCGTCAGGCTTTAGTTTTTGACCTGGGATTTTATCCAATGATACGGTACATCCGATTTGGTTGCTAATACATAATTCAGATACTGCAACCCCAATGCCACCTTTCGAGCAATCGTGCACACAATTAACTAGATTCTCGTCTATTAGGTTCAATACTACACCCATTGTAGATTTAGAAAGCTCAAAGTTCACCGCAGGACATGAACCTCCAATTAAATTGTGGATGTATTCGTAATATTCAGAACCACCAAGTTCGTCTTTAGTCTCACCAATAATAACAACGAAATCATTTTGAGAGATTTTTTGTGATTGGAATGGTTTTTTCTCAATCAAACCAAGAACTCCAATCAGAGGAGTCGGTTTAATTGGTCCATCATCTGTCTCATTGTAGAAACTAACTTTTCCTCCAACGCATGGAATTTCAAAATATTTTGCATAATCAGTTATTCCTTCAAGCGATTCTTTGAATGTCCAAAAGATTTCGGGATCTTCTGGATTCCCAAATTGCAAATGATCAACCATTCCAATTGGTGTCGCTCCAGTACAGACAACATTTCTACATGCTTCGTCAAAACATCCTATAGCGCCTTGCCTAGGATCAATGTAGCATTGTTTTGAGTTACCATCAATTTTTACAGCTAGGAATTTTCCATTGTCAAGTCGTAACACAGATGCATCTTGTCCTGGTTTTACTACTGTCCTTATTCCTACTTCGTGATCATATTGACCATAAACCCAGATTTTACTTGCAATGTTTGGATTTGCAAGCATTCTAAGAAGGATTTTTGTGAGATCGGCTGGAGTGTTTGGTTTTTTTATATCTTGGATTGTTTTAAGATATTTTGGTTTTATCGCAGGTCTGTCAAGTAATGGAGCATTTGCTACAACTGTGCTTGGAAGTTTTGCAATAGAGTTTGTTTCAACTTTTACTTGCATTATCCTATCTTCTTTTACTCTTCCTATGACCGAATATGGAACGTGAAATTTTTCACATATCTCCTTTAGCAGCTGAAGATTATATCTGTCAGTAATCACAAGCATTCTTTCCTGAGATTCTGAAATCATTATCTCAGTTGGAGACATGTCTGCTTCTCTTTTGTGTACTCGTGCTACATCCAATTCAATTCCAATAGAAAGTGCATCTGCAGTTTCAGATATTGCGCATGAAAGACCGCCTCCACCCAAATCTTTCATGGCTTTTATGCAGCCTTTATCTCGAGCCTCAAGTATAGCTTCAATGACTAGTTTTTCAATAAAAGGATCAGGGATTTGAACTGCTGAGCGATTTTCTGATTCTAATGTATCAGATGCAAACTGTGATCCACCAATACCGTCACGCCCAGTAGATCCGCCAATTAAAACTACAAAATCATCCTTGTCGGCCCGATTTTTGATAAGTTTGTTTTTATTCCCAAATCCAATTGCCGCTACATCAACTAATGCATAATTTTTAAAACAATCATCAAATTCAATTTCTCCCCCGATGGTAGGAATTCCAAGACAATTCCCATAGTCAGCTATTCCATGTACCGCATTTTTGAAAAGCCATTTTGCATGATTATCTTTTTCTATATTTCCAAAACGCAGGCCATCAAGTAACGCAATTGGTCTTGTACCAGCTGAAAGAATATCTCTAATAACACCCCCAACACCAGTTGCAGCTCCTCCGTAAGGTTCAACAGCAGAAGGATGGTTGTGACTTTCTATGTGTACCGTAACAACATAATCATCCCCAACATCAAGTACACCCGAATCATACCCTGGTCCTGAAATGACTCGTTTGCCTTCCTTTGGCAGAATCTTTAGATGTTTTTTTGATGATTTGTATGAACAGTGTTCTGACCACTCTGCTGCAATTATTTGTAATTCTAGCGAATTTGGCTTACGCCCAATTTTTTTCTCAAGAAAAGAATGTTCTTGTGCGGTTAAACTCATTGTGCAATACCCATCGTAGTCAAGAGGGATTCAAAAATCATTGAAGCAGGTTTAGAATTCTTAGGATTTATGATTGATTCTGCAGCTCTCTCAGGATGAGGCATCATTCCTACAACATTTCCTTTTTTGTTACAAATGCCAGCAATGTTATTAGTCGAACCGTTCACTTCTTCACAGTATGTAAAAACTATCTGATTATTTTTCTTAAGCAAGTTCAGAGTTTCTTTATCTGCATAGTATCTTCCTTCACCATTAGCAATTGGTATTGGAATTCTTTGGTTTAGCTTGAATTTGTTAGTAAATGGAGTTTTGTTGTTTTTTACTATAAGTTCAGTCCATTTGCACATAAAATTAAGGGAGGCATTTTTAAGAAGCGCACCAGGTAAGAGGCCAGCTTCAACAAGAATTTGAAATCCGTTGCATACTCCAAGTATTGGCATCCCTTTTTCTGCCATTTTTTTTATGCCAGCAATGACTGGACTGTGTGCTGCTATTACCCCAGCTCGGAGTCGATCACCATACGAAAATCCCCCGGGAAGAACAATGGCGTCTAGATTCTTGGATAGTTCTTGTTCATGCCATAAAAGTTCTGTATTTAGTTTAAAGACATCGGTGAGTACATGTTGCATATCACGATCGCAGTTACTTCCTGGAAAAACTACAATGCCTACTTTCACATTTTTTGTATCTTGCCAGCATTATTAAATTGAATCGAATGAAATCGTTTTTATTCGATTTCTTTTTGATTATAGATATGACACATGTTCGCGATATCATGATTCGCAATGTCATCACTATTGATCATAATAAAACAGCAAAGGACGTGGCCCTTTTAATGTCAGAAAAGCAGGTCAGTTCATTGGTAGTCATAAAAGACGGCAATCCGATAGGGCTAGTTACAGAAAGAGATCTTTCCCGTAAGGTCTTGACTACAGATAGGAAAAGTTCAGACGTACAGCTTTCTGAAATAATGTCAATGAAATTCCGCTGGGTTGAGCCAATGACACCCATAGAAGACGCCATTCAAAAGATGATTAATAACAACATACGCAGGTTACTTGTCTTAGAAGATGGTAAACTTGTTGGAATAATAACAGAAACTGACTTGGCAAGACATCTTAGAAGCAAGCTTCTCATAGATGGAGCGCTGGAAGATTTCACTGCTTTAAAACGTAAAATAGTAAAAAGTGGCTAGTTTTCCGAGCTTTCAACAGTTACACGGCTTACTAATGGGTTGTAAATTCTAAATTCATTACATAAATCCAACACGATTTTTTCTGCTATTTTTTTGTTTTTTGCGTCAACTTCAAATTTTAACATCTTTGCAGAACGGATTTTCTTTACTGATGAATTATTTCCTTTAAGAATCAGATCATGTAATATGGTTTCGCCTTCTGGATCGTTTATCTCTGGTTTATTTTCTATAATTACACTGACCTTGAAGGAAGGCATGCTGGGTTGTTTGAGTGTAATTAATTTAAGCTTTGGTTTATTGATAACATTTTAAACTATCAGATTTTCCCTTTACATTATGCCAATGTAGCTCAGCCTGGCTAGAGCATCTGACTTGTAATCAGAAGGTCGAGGGTCCAAATCCCTTCATTGGCTTTTATTATTACAGACAAAGTTAAGTAACAAATAGGTAGAAAGGATACATGCAACTAGGATATGTTTTGATAAACTGTGACCTTGGAACAGAAGAATACATCTTAGAGGAGCTTAAAAGAATTCCACAGGTCAAAAAAGCATATGTCACTTTTGGATCTTATGATCTGATAGCTGAGATTCAAGCTAAAACTCAAGAGGATTTTGATGAAGCAGTTTCACACGGAATTAGAAACATATCTAGAGTGATAAGCACTATGACACTTAAAGCAGTAAATCCCGAAGGATAATTATAGAAGAAATGAAATCAAACTGGAATGGCAAACATAGAATACACCGGTACTGTTTGGGCAATAAATCATGGGTTGCCAGAGCCATTGCTTAATCATTGTATAAAGAAACTAGTAGATCATGGAATCAAAAAAGAAGATATTAAGATAACCGATGCGCCAGAAAATGTTCAAGTAGGGACTGTCGTAGTTGACATATGGCCATACCATCTTGAAGTTGGGCGTGTCCGGACTGTAAGAAACGAGTCTTTTATCAGCGGCAGTGTTATGATAATAGAATTAAAAGCAGATGCCAGTGGAACCTATATCGACTAGATATTAGAATAGATTTATTTTTGATATAAAAAAAATCTTGATGTGAAGAAAAAACCTGCTCAACCAAGTAAGAAAGGATTGTACTTTGCCATTGTAATAGGCACAGTAATAATTGGACTTGTGATTGGAGTCAGCTACTATGTGGAGCAAGCCAAGATTTCTGGTCAAAGATTTGGAAATAATCTCGAACAAATTCAGTCAGACCTTAAAAAACAAATTTCCAATTATGAATCGAAATTAACTATCTGGAAAGAGGGAGGGTTGACAAAACAAGAGATTCTAGAAATTTCTGAAAATTACCTTGTGGAACTAGAAAAAATAGTTAAAAGGTATGATGAATTGACACCACCGCAGGCTTTTGCCTCATCTGTGGAACTCTTCAAGCGCTCAACACAAACACAGATTGAAAGTGATAAACTCTTAAAAAAATGGATAGAGACAGGAGATAACTCTACAAAAATTAGATCGGATGAGCTTTTACAACAATCATTTGAATTTGAAACCAGTGCATTAGCCTCCTTTAATTTGGCAAAAAAAGGTTACACACCATAAGTTATTTAATCAGGAATCATAAAATCAAATTGTTTGATGAAATTCATAGTTGTAAGTATTGTTTCCTTATCGCTTTTATTTTCTAGCGCATGGGCTCAGGTTTACATAATAAATGACCAACAGTATGTCAATGAAGAAGGCATGTTACACGTAGTAGGTGAAATCGAGAATAATTCTTTTGTACCCTTAAACCAGATAGTTATTACTGCCACATTTTATGATATGAATGATAAAATTCTTGATACCGCTATGACCAATTCAATTCAAGAGACCATAATGCCAGGAAAAAAAGGACCCTTTGATTTGATATTTACAAGCAAGATTATTCCTCAGATACATCGATATTCCCTCAATGTAGAATACAAACCAGCTGAACATAAAACAGAGTCACTTGAGATACTATCGTCAAATGTAAAACGCGATATGCTTGATAATTTTTTTATAAGCGGCACAGTAACAAATCATGATCAGAGAACTGCAAATTCCATAGTCATAATTGCAACTCTGTATGACAAGGAGGGAAAGGTTGTTGCAACAACTAAATCACGTACAGAACCTGAATATCTCAAAGCAGGTGGAATTACGCCATTTATTGTATTAATAGATGATAAATCCCAATCACAGAAAGCAGTAGACTACTCTTTAATGGTAGAATCAGAAGAATATACAGCAGTTCCAGAGTTCCCACTTGGTTCTGGAATAATTCTGTCATTATCTGTCATATCTTATGTCATATTAACAAAAAGACCAAAATCTTTACAACAATCCCTTTTCGTGTAAGGAATTCAAAGTTATTTCAAGTTCAGCAAGCAAAAGTTTTTTCTCTAACGATACTGGAGCAACAAAATGAATAGGAAATGTAATACTTAACATGTATGCATCTGTGTGTGAGACTTGAATTTTATGATCAGAATTTTTTTGATTTAAAATAAAGTCCTTCCATTTTGCTACGCGTTCTTTTATATCATCAATATGTCTCTGTAAATAATCTAATCCAACTTCTTGATCATTAAACACTTCAAATTTTATCATAGGCACCATGAGATACCCACCTGGGATTGTTTCATGTTTTTGATGCATCTCTTCGATTATTTCATTTATTTTATGCTCAGGATAGATATCCCCGTATTCAGGATCAAAATATCCAGCTGTGTGTTTATTTTCATCATATATTTTGAAGTAACTTTCTTCACGTTCTAGTTTCCACTGCATAAGTTACATGCCAAATCTACCAGTTAATAATTTTAAGACAATTTTGGCAGCGTGACAAGACATTTGCCACAAAAATAGTCTTTCCCCGTGTTAAAGATGGTAGAATTTTTACATTCTGGGCATGACTTATTGATTCGAATTATTTCTACTGGCATGACACGAAGTTTGCGATCTATCTAAAAAGAAACTGGGTCAACATTATGTTATCAAATTCTCTAAAATCAACTATTATAAGGAATAATCACCAAACCGTATCTCATTGGCACTTCATCCTTCAATCATTGATTTTATTGAAAATCTCATCAATTATTACATAAGTGAAGCGTCTTCGTATAAACAAATTGCCCAGATATATGCAGATGAGACAAAAGACATTACTGCAGCAACACTTGGAATCATCATAGGCTGCGTTTATTCAGGGTTTTTACAAACATACAAAAATCAACGACAGAACCCTAGTCTAGAAGACACGCAGGAATTTAACGAGATAGTAAAGCACAGAGCTGCAGACATAAGAAAAGCGATACTTGCTACCAAATCATAATACGCTAGAGATAAATTCTGACTATTTTAATGAAAAATAATGTCGGAAATAGTTCAATACAAAATACAACAACTAGTTGACAATGGTCAAACAGTACAGATTTCACTTGTTGAAGATGTACAGCTTGAGCCAATATCTCAAAAGCAATTAATGTTTGATGCAATAAACAAAAAGTTAGATCCTGAACTAAAAGAACAAGTACTTCCTTTAATTGAGGCAATCATGCAATCACAACCAACTATTACAGTCAAAAGTTATGCCCAGACTGCAATAACTATAACCATGCCAAGGCGGAGATATGAAAGAATGGGCGGCCCTAGAGTTGGAGAAAAATTAGAAATTAATATTAAAAAAATTATTTAAAGTAATTTTTCTATTTCAGACATCGAATGTAATGGTAAAGAACATGTAAAGTCTTTGCAGATATACACAGTTGTTTTATTTTTATCAAATTCTTTTCCAGAAAAATAGTGATATTTTTTTAGCTCATTAAGATATTCTTCTTTTGAAATGATTACTAATATTGATTCAGGAATGAATTTCTTAGTCAAGCCATCATAGATTTCGCCATTGTTGGTGTTTAATAATGTGATTTCGATTGGTTTTTGTATGTAAAGATATATCGTATTGAGAAGCTGACCAAAACCAAATGGGTTTTCTGCAGCCATCACAGACAGTGATTCCATAATCTTTATGGAAATATCAAGAAATTTTTTGTCTTGCGTGAAATGATATAATTTCAAAAATGCGTGTGCAGCAATTGAGTTGCCTGATGGCAATGAAAGATCATAGATGTTTTTTGTGCGAATGATTAATTTTTCGTGATCGTCCGAAGTAAAAAAGAAATTATTTTCTTTTGGATCCCAAAAATGTTCTATTAAATAATTTGCATGTTTTAAGGCAAGTTGAATGTACTTTGCTGATGGATCTACCTCAAAAACATCTAAAAGTGCATTTACAAAATATGCATAATCATCAAGGTAAGCCTTTAGTTTTGCTTGGCCATCCTTGTATGTTCGTAAAAGATTACCATTTGTTGTTAATTTTTCTTCGATGAATTTTATACAATTTTTAGCTGCATGTAGAAATGATTCCTGTCCGCTTATTCTGTATCCTTTTACAAATGCAGATACCATCAAACCATTCCAGCTAGTAAGAATTTTTTCATCTTTTCCTGGCGCAATTCGTTTTAAACGTTCCGCAAAAAGTTTTTCTGAAGAATGTTTTATTATGTCGTTTACAACATTTTCTGTTTTCCCAAATTGAAATGCGATTGTTGATGTTCTAATGTTGTTGTTTAGTATATTATACCCTTCAAAATTTCCACCATCAGTAACATCATAATAAAGGCAAAATACATCTGCATCCTCTCCTATGATTTTCTGGATTTGATTTTTTTTCCAAACATAATACTTTCCTTCTTCACCTTCTGAGTCAGCATCCTGTGCAGAGTAGAATCCGCCTTCAGGTGAGGTCATTTCACGCAATATATAGTGAAGTGTTTGATTTACAACCGCAAGATATTTTGGATCTTTTGTAATTTGGTATGCTTCTGCATATACCACCGGCAATAAGGCATTATCATACAGCATCTTTTCAAAATGTGGTACAAGCCATCTTGAATCTGTAGAATATCTATGAAACCCACCTCCAATTTGATCATATATTCCACCATTAGCCATTTTTGTAAGAGTTTTGAAAACAAATTCTTGGAATTTTGAAATGCCAGAAAGTTTTGAATATCTTAACATATATGACAAATTAGCCGCATTTGGAAACTTTGGTGCATTACCAAATCCTCCATTTATTAGATCACCCATCTGAAGTAAATTGATAGCTGCTTCGTCTAGGATTAATTTATCAATCTTTGATTTAGTTATATTTGATTCTGTTTTTTGTAAAACGTTCATGAAATTATTTGCTGCAGCTTCAACATCAGATGGTTTTTCCTTGTATGCTTGTGCAATCTGATGCAGCAAACTACCAAACCCTGGTTTACCGTAGCTGTCAAGAACTGGAAAATACGTTCCTACATAGAATGGTTTTTGATCAGGGGTAAGAAATACACTAAGTGGCCATCCACCACTACCAGTAACTAGTTGACAAACTTTTTGATAAATATCATCAATGTCTGGTCTTTCTTCTCTGTCTACTTTGATATTGACAAAATTCTCATTCATTATCTGTGCAATGTCTTCATTTTCAAAAGATTCATGAGCCATTACGTGACACCAATGACATGCGCTGTAACCTATGCTTAGAAAAATAGGTTTGTTCTCATCCTTTGCTTTTTTTAGTGCTTCTTCTCCCCACGCATACCATTTAACTGGATTATATGCATGTTGTAATAGATATGGACTCGTCTCTTTAATTAGATTATTAGCTTGCACTATATTCAAAGTGTTAGCTGTCTATTTGTATGTAATTCAATTCTAAGATTATTCGATAAATCTGCCTGAAGTTCAATTGTTAAATAAAAGTAAGATTTTCTTTCAAATATGAATTGCAGGAGATGCCATCACACTGACCAAGCACATGCGACTACAAGTAACAGCCCATCACTTGTTAAAGCTGGAAAATGTCTAATTCCAAATTGCGCCTGCAAACAATACCTTGACACCATAGAGGAAATCGATGAAGATTTACTTTAGATAGATAAATAAGATTGCCATTCCTGGTTTTGGTTCGACCATTTTTTCACCAGTACTATTTACTATTTCAGCTGACTGCTGTTTCATCTCTTCAAATTGTTTTATTTTTTCATTCATTATGTTATCTGAAAAGAACGGATCGTCGTGTAATGCTAAAAGAAGCAGGCCAATAGCAGCAAGGGATCCAGCTACTGCGACCATAGACCAACCTACAGCTCTATAATTATGAGGGTCTTTCATTTGTTTCAAAGCAACGGAGTCCTGAATTTAATCTTTTATTCATGTCATATCACTAAATTATCCTTCAATGTTCATGTTATAGAGTAAAGATATGAAAAATCAGAAGAAAATGAAAAATGCTACCTGATGAAATGTACACATGTGATCTTGGCAATACTGTTTTAAAGCGATGAATCTACTTTGTTTTCTACTTTAAAGATCTGCATCATGAGTAGATCCATTCCTTTTTTGATGTGTTCAAGTTCATTTAAAGAATGAATCTGAGTTTCAGCAAGTACACGTAAAACACCAATAATTGCTTTTTGAGCATTATCTGTTGTAGATGCTTCCAGAGCATTAAGTCGGGACAATACGATGTCTAATTCTTTTTGTACCTTCTGTCCTTTTGATTCGGATTTTGACATACAGATAATTTTCTGTGTGAATATATGAAGATAATCTAAGGGTTTTAAGAATTTAATCAGAAGAGCCTGATTCTAGTAGTTTATCAGTAATACTTGAGATGGCTTTATCAATTCTTGTAAACTGTTCTTTAATTATTTTATCTACGCGTCCTTTTGAATTTTCTTTAATAACTTCAAGCCCTAATTTTATTTCAGACAGATATTCAAGCAACTCAAACGATTTGTATCTAAGAGGATCTACATACCCTGTCCTTTCAGATGGCTCAAATTGTAATGGAGATTTATCATTTAGGTGTACTAATGCATTCAACAAATCATTTGTTTCTTCTTGTTGCATTTGAATTATTTTCTAAACATAACTATTAAAATATGGTCTACCAAAAATGAAAATCATCTCTAGTTTTAAGATAGAGTTAAAGGACATGCAATAAAACAACTTTTGTGATTGAAGAAAAACTATATGCACATGGAATTACACTTCCTAGTCCCCCAAAGCCAGCTGGTTCGTATATACCAGTAGTGCGAACGGGGAATCTTGTTTTTGTCTCTGGCCAGATTCCAATGAGTGATGGCAATGTACTTTACTCAGGTAAAGTCACAAAGGATTTATCAATAGAGGATGCACAAAAAGCAGCGCGATTATGCATAATAAATGCACTTGCTCAACTAAAATCCGAATTTGGAAATTTAGATAAAATCTCAAAAATTGTTCGTGTGTCTGGTTTTGTAAATTCTCCTCCAGAGTTTACCGAACAACCCAAAGTAATTAATGGTGCATCAGATTTGCTTTTTGAAATTTTTGAAAAGGCAGGTCAACATACTAGAATTGCAGTAGGAGTACCAAGTCTTCCGCTAAACTCTGCTGTAGAAATAGATATGATAGTTGAAATCACTTAAATTTTGGTCTATCTTATCATTTTTATAAAAATACTTAATGAGCCAGTTCTTTTACTTTTTTCATGTTTCCAGCATCATCACGTCTTTCATCTATCGGTGTTTCTAAGATAATAGGAATTTTTTTGGTGTTAGCAAATTTTATAACTTTACTAAGACCTACCTTGCCAATATGACCCAGTCCTAGATGTTCATGCCTATCGATGTTGCATCCAAGTTGTCCCTTTGAATCATTCAAATGGATTAACTTAATGTGTTTGACTCCTACTAACTCATCAAATTTTTTGAGTGTTAAAGAAGCGGTCTTTTCTGTTCGCATGTCATATCCTGCAGCAAATGCATGACAAGTATCAAAACATATTCCAAATCTCTCTAAGGGTTTTAGGTGAAAGAATATAGAGGCAATTTGTTCAAAGTCAGAACCAACACTATTTTTAAATCCCACATTATTTTCAAGAAGAAAAGTAACGTCAGGCGGTGTTTCTTTAGCAGCTTTTGTGAATGCATTGACAACTGTCTGTATTCCTTTTTCTTCACCTATTCCTTTGTGGCTGCCAAGATGAGCTACAAGATATGGAATTCCAAGCTTACTGCATCTTTTAGCCTCGTCAATTAACGAATTTAATGATCTCATAAAAGGTACTGCCTCAGGCGAGGAAAAGTTTGGCAAATATGGCATATGGGCAGCAGTTGCAAATCTATCAATTTTGCTTGTGAGTAGCCGTTTTTTGAAATTTGTAATATCTTTTTTTAATAGCGGTTTTGATGTCCAACCACGTGGGTTTCTTGTGAAAATCTGAAATGCGGTACACCCCATTGCAACAGCATTATCTATAGAGCTGTCAAGACCACTTGCAATAGAAACGTGCATACCAACTTGCATAGACGATAATTTGTTTGGACATGGTTTAAATTTCTATTGTTTAGCTGAAAGATCAGATAATCCAGAATTCAGTTACTTTTTTACTTTAAATGGACCCCAAGTCTTTTCTATCAATCATTTTATGTTTTGGCCTTTGCTGAGTTATTATTAAACCTCTAACATTATTTTGACATTGAAGATTCATATGGGTTGATCCGTTTGACGACATAATACCAATTGTTAATTTAGTTTTGAATTAAATTTTTTAAGAAATACTGAAATTTCATCTTTTGGAATTACTGCTCCACATGCTTTATCGTGTCCTCCACCTGAACCCCCAAGTTCAGTTGCAAGAGCATTAACAATTTTCCCAAGATGTATTTTACAATTTCGAGAGCCACGAATTGAAACAGCGTATATGCCATGATCTTCTCTCAATTTGTATGAAACCCCAACATCTTTTCCTGACATGCCCAAAACAAAATTTACTACCATGCTTGCCCCAGAGTCAGTTACTTCCATGTATGATAAGTTTTTCATCATCTTCATGTTGTCCTTTACTTTCTGAATTACCCCAGAAATTTTTTCTGCTTGTATTCTAGCATATTCAAAAGAATTTGGAATATCATGCGGATATTTTGATTCACTTAACTCATCAACAAGGTATAGAAGATACTCATTGTCTTTTTGATGGCTAACTATTGTAAAAGTAAGAACTGTTGCTTCAAGTAAAACAAACTGTCTATCAAATTTCTGTAAAAGTTTAGAGCCCAACGGTCTGTCTTCCATATAATCTGTAACAGCTGAGCACGCAGCGAGAAATGCACTATGATCGGTTAGTTTTGATTTGAATGCGTTATAAACCTGAACAGTAGTACATTCGTTGATATTATGAATTAGTTTAACTTTGAGTGCTTGTATTTTCTTTTTTATTTTTTCATCCAAGTCGTGATGATCAATGTATGTTACTGAAACATGTTTTTTCCTAAGAGATGTGAGCAATTCAATAAATTGATCCTGATTTGTCTTACTAAGACCTAGATCGCATATGTAGAGAGTTTTTAATGAGTCGTTATTTTTTAACTGCTCAAGCTCATTCATTAATCCAGGATAATCTACAAGTCTTGTTTCTCCACCAAAGGCTTGTCTGATTAATGATGCTGCCCCTATACCGTCTGCATCTTCTTTATGTGATACGCATATGATTTTTGTTCGTGCCATCGAATAATCAATGGGATAACCACCCTCATTTAAACCAAAAAGGATTTAGCGGTTTTTCTTGACTGCATATAAATTTTGAATTGTGAAACAAGATTTTGGTGGCCAGCTATATCCTGCAATACAACGCAATACATATCATAAAATGAAATTCCCAACAATCGTGCTTCCATGTCAAGTATTCCAATTTCTTTTAGAATGTCTGCATCGGTAGAATTAATTACAAACTCATCGACAAGCTTGATAAAATCTCGTTCTAATTCTATCATTTTTGGATATTCTAAAAATTCTCCTATATGGATCAAAGTTGTTAGATTAGACAAATTACTTAAATTTTAAATTAATTTTTGACCTGAGTCTAGACAATTTTTTCGTATGACTTTAATATACAGTTTTTGAAGTTAATCTAGTGGAGACAAAAAACATAGGTCTTCGTAACATAGAAGTAGCTGATACAAAGATTTCCGCAATTGACGGCATAAATGGTAAACTAATCTATCGAGGATATGACATTTTAGATTTGGTCAAAAAATCCACTTTTGAAGAAACTGCCTGTATGTTACTCAATGATGATCTGCCAACACAGGACATGTTAAAAGACTTTTTCAATAATCTTATATCATCTCGGGAGATTCCTGATGGAATTGAAAAAAACCTCAAAAATCTACCTAAAAACTCAAACCCTATGGATATTCTCCAGTCTACAGTTTCAGCACTTGCATCATATGATACGAAAAAAACAGATGATCGTGATACTAATTATAACACAGCAATTCAGCTTATTGCAAAAATTCCCACAATTGTCGCATATTGGGATAGAATTCGAAATGGGAAGGAGTTAGTTAGACCTTCAAAAAAACTAAATCATGCAGGAAATTTCCTGTATATGCTAACTGGAAATGTGCCAGATGATGAACTGGCAAGGATTTTTGATATTTGTTTAATTTTGCATGCAGAACACAGCTTTAATGCATCAACTTTTGCTGCAAGAGAAGTTGTTTCTACAAGAGCACATATGTATGCAGCAGTAAGTGCTGCCATAGGAGCATTAAGTGGTGAATTACACGGTGGGGCAAATTACCAAGTAATGCAGATGCTTTTAGATATTAAAACAGAAGACAGAGTTGAATCATGGATTAAGGAAAAACTTACCCAGGGGAAAAAAATAATGGGAATGGGTCATGCAGTATACAAAACATTTGATCCTCGCGCCGAAGTCTTAAGAGAGTTATCAAGACGATTATCTGAAAAAACAGGGGAGCCATGGTTTAAGATCACAAAAAAAATTGAAGACATCACTGCAGAAGAGATGAAAAAGATAAAGGGTTCAGATATCTTTCCAAACGTTGATCTGTATAGTGCATCTACATATTATATGCTAAAGATTCCACCAGATCTGAATACGCCAATTTTTGCAATATCCAGAGTTGCGGGATGGACATCGCATATCATTGAAGAAAAATTTGCAGAAGCTGCACCAAAGCCTATGCTTTATAGACCAAAAGCAGTCTATGTTGGAAAATATTGCGGACCATCAGGTTGTGAATATATTCCACTTGAAAAAAGATTACACTAGTTTCTTGTCTCAAGCCATTCTTTGGCTTTGACATTTACGTCATATTTGTGAAGCACTAAAAATACCATCTCGTAGAATGTAATTCCACGCTTTTGTGCTTCGCTATCAATCCATCTTAAACCGTCTGCAAGCTCTGGATCATACTCAGAAAACTCAACCAATTCGTCCACCATGTTTGTGAAGAAAGAGTGAGGCTCTAGCATCAGTACCAGATTTCTATTTTGGTTATTCAGCTCTGTATTCAAAATATATAGACTATCAACACGTTTTTGGTTGACATATGGATCATGTCTATTTTTCTGATGGAAATCAAAAACGGATCTCCTGGGTTATTCAAAATGAGGAAACCAATGTTGTGCAACACAGAGATCATGCAGAGAACTATTTAGACAGAGTATCAGTCGAACAATCAAAGTATATTGCACTTCATGTAGGAATATTTTGGTGCATTGGAAGATTCATAATAAAAAATGGCGACACCGTAAAAATCATGCTTGATTCAAAATCAATACTTGATCACCTATCTAACAACACGATAAGTACAGATTCTTTTATAGAAACTAGAACTAGGTTCATAAAACAACTAATGGAACAAAGAAAACTAGTAATAAAATATGAATTAATTAAGCCTGAACAAAACATTGCCACAAAAGCATTATCGCTTTAGCAGTACGCCAATATCCATTAGATTTGTGTGAGTTGGGCCTGTAAATACTAGACCTTTGTATTTTTTTATGAACCTATAAGAATCATTTCTTATCAAGAATTTTTTTACATTAGTAAGATTCACTTTGTTATTTAATATCGCTCCACATGCGTCAGTATTTCCATCTTTACCGTCAGTTCCTATTGAAGCCACAGTGATATGTTGTTCTACATTTTGAAGTTCAGCTAATATGTATAATACTAATTCTTGATTTCTGCCTCCTTTTCCTTTGCCTTTCACCTGTACGGTAGATTCGCCTCCAAAAATAATACACATGTTAGGTTTTGCATTCACAATTAGCTTTGCCAGGGTTTTTGCAATTTGTTTAGCATTACCAGAAACTGGATAAATTGTTTTGTGAGTCAATTCAAAACTTTTTGATTTTTTCTTCATTGCAACTAAGCAATTTTTGTTTGTAGCAATAACATGATTTTTTATTTTTTGTTGTTTTGGAGTTTCTGGGATTTCCTTTTCAATACCAAGACGTATTCTTTTCAAAACACTTCTAGGTGCAGATTTTAATAAATTGTATTTTTTTAGTACTTTTTCTGCGTCAGAAAATGTAGTTTTATCATAATATGTTATTCCTGATGCAATCGATGTGATGTCATCACTTATTACATCAGACATTACAAGTGAAATGGCATCACATCTAAGATAGTCCAAGATTCTACCTCCTTTTATTTTGGAAAGATGTTTTCTTACACAATTGATTTCTTCAATACTGGCACCACATTTGATAAGCAGATCTGTAATGGTTCGTTTTTCATCAAGTGTTATCCCATCAGGTAATGATACAAGAGATGAACCACCGCCAGAAACTAGAAAGATCACAAGGTCATTTTCTTTTCTTTCTTCTAGAAATTTTATAATTTTTCTTGCTGCCTTGACACTTTTTTTATTTGGGATAGGATGCCCTGCATATATGATTTCGAAATTTTTTGTTTTTAATATGGAGATGTAACCTTCTGGCATTACAACAATTCCGCCACTAATGTGAGTCAATGATTTTACTTGATCAGTCATAGAATCTGCAGCCTTGCCCAATGCGACAACAAAGATTTGGTCATATTTTGATAGAGATTTTATGTATTTACCTACAGAAATCTGGTTTTTGTGCACAAATTTTTGCATTACATTGGTAGGCAGTCCGGCAACCAGACCAGATTCCAATATTTTAAGGGTTAGATATTTGTCCTTATCAGTTGCAAGTTCATTAAAATTCTTAATTATCATCTATCAAACACTGCAAGTAGTTTCTGATATTCTGTAAGGTATAATAATAATCATAAATCTACTTGCTAGCATGAATACAGTAAGAATACCAAAGATCATCAAATTTGGAAAAAACGCACTATCTGAAACTGAATATCCAAAAAATGCCCTTGTTGTAACAACTGCACCTCCAGAAGTATCATCCAAATGGCTTGCAAAAATGGGCATAAAAGATTACATCCTCTTTGATAAAGTTGAACCAGAACCTTCCATAGAAACAGTACAAAAAGTGATTTTAGATTATAAATCAAAGAATTTATCAGCTATTATCGGTCTTGGTGGTGGTAGCTCGCAAGATGTAGCAAAATATGCTGCAACAGAACTAAAGATTCCAAAGATCCTCATACCTACAACGTTTGGAACCGGTAGTGAAATGACTACTTACTGTGTGCTCAAATTCGATGGAAAAAAGAAGCTGTTACAGGATGAAAAGTTCCTTGCAGACATGGCCGTCGTAGATTCATATTTTTTAGATGGCACCCCTGAAGCAATCATTAAAAATTCAGTATGTGATGCATGTGCACAAGCTACAGAAGGTTACGATAGTAAAAGAGGAAACGAGTTTACAAAGACAATGTGTAAAGCTGCTTTTGATGTATTGTATGACGCAATAATGAATAACAAACCAGAGAACTATCCATATGGCTCAATGCTTTCTGGAATTGGGTTTGGAAATGCATCAACCACGTTGGGTCATGCTCTTTCCTATGTGTATTCTAATGAAGGTGTACCTCACGGATATTCACTTTCTTCCTGCACTACAGTTGCTCACAGATTCAACAAATCCATATTTTATGAAAAATTCAAGGAAGTAGTTGAAAAACTAAAGTTTGATAGACTTACTCTAAAGGCGCCATTTGATCAAGCTGCAGACGTGGTGATGACAGACAGGGGACATCTTGATCCTAATCCAACCCCCGTTACTAAAGATGATGTCATACAGTTACTAAAAGACATACAACAAGGCAACCTGTAGTTACACTTCAAATTTCATTGATTTTTAATAAATAATAAATCGGGGATTCTCGTGTAATTTACTAAACTTAAATACCGCATACAAATCATCATGATATTATAGGATTATGGAAAAATGATCAAGTTTGGAATTCAACAAGGCTTGAATGTTGCAAGACTGGGATTAACTGAAGATCAGATTCTTACAGCCTGTGTGTTGGCTGACAGAATGGGGTATAACTCAATTTGGTACATGGACCACACAAACGTTCCACAATGGAATCATGCAATTGTAAATGACCCATGGGTAATGCTTTCTGCTATTGCATCCATTACAAACAATGTAGAACTTGGAACTTGTGTAACTGATGCCGTCAGACGACACCCATCAAATATTGCCTTATCTGCAGTTACATTGGACAGAGTCTCACATGGAAGAGGGACACTTGGAATAGGTGCAGGCGAAGCACAAAACATTAAGGAGTTTAAGATACAATGGGACAAACCTGTTGGGAGGTTTGAAGAACAACTTCAGGTCATAAAATTACTTTTTGAATCATCACCTGAACACAGAGTCAATTTTAAAGGAGAATTTTATCAATTAGAAGAAGCTTGCCTCCAAGCAAAAAGCATTAGGAAACCACACCCACCAATTTACATGGCAGCAGGGGCACCAAGAACATTAGGACTTTGCGGAAAGTATGGCGACGGTTGGATTCCTATAGGATATACTCCTGAGCTTTATGAAGTTCATGCAAATGTGATAAAAGATTCAATGAAAGAAAATGGCAGAGATGGAAAAGATTTTCAGTATGCAGTTGATATTGATGTCTATTTTGCAGATGATGCTGAAGAGGCATGGGCAAAAATGAAAAATGCCGTAAAGGTCAGTCTTTTCAAACCAGAAATTCTCAAAGTGCACGGTATACAAGACGTGGCTGGTTTTGATTTTAAGAAATATTTCACAGAGTATTCGATGTCAAATCAGGAATGGATAGTTAAGATGCGAGAAGCAGCTCAAACAATACCTGACAAAGTAGCACGCTCATCAATTGCACTTGGAACACCTGACGATATCATACCTGTGTTTGAGAAATTCCTAAAAGCTGGCGTAAACCACTTTATTATCAGATTCTGGGGGTCTGGTTACTTTGGCGCAATAGACAAGTTTGGCTCAACTGTTTTACCATATTTTAAAGATAAATACAATCCCAAAAAATAGTTCAAACAATATTATAAGATAGGATTTAAACCTAAGACTGTGATTAAAATAATCTTAGTTTTTGTTGCATCTATTTTCATTTTTCCTATTTATGGCATGGAGAATATCATATCTGATGCAAACATAGATGTTACCATAAATTACCCCGATGTCGTTACGCAGGGAAATGAATTTGTCCTTTCATCAGTAGTTAAAACAAAAGCTGATCAGGTATCTAACATCACTATTAGCATATCATCACCTGAAATAGAAATTTCACAAAATCAATTCAATATACAAAATCTTCCACGAGATTCCACACTTGGTAACAATTTTAACATGAAAATAAAACCCGAATCACCAGACGGAAGATTTCTTACAAATGTTTCAATAGAGTATTTTATTAAGGGTTTTTTTGACGAAAAGCCAGTAAAAAATACTCTCACCAAGGCAATCGAATTTAATGTTCAGTCAAAGCCCATGCTTTTACTTGATTTTGATGTACCAGATTCTGTATTTGCTGGAGAAGTGTTCTCTGTCAAAGGAACTATCAGAAATCAAGGATATAACGCACAGAACATCAAGATAACTACAGATTCAGAACAGGTAACATTAGGTGGTAAAAAGATTTATTCACTGACTAATCTAGGTGCTGGCAAGGCAGAAAATTTTGAATTTATTTTGCAGACACAAAAGGATCTCACAATACCAACTGATGTTACAATAAATGTATCAACTTCTTTTTTTGATGAGAGAGGCAAAGAATACGCCATAGAAGACTCGCTGAAAGTGTTTGCAAGGCAGAGAGGAATCTTGGAAATAGGAGGCCCAGAAGGGATTTGGGTAGGAAACTTTTTCATTGCTCCAGTAGTAGGAGTAGGGACAATCGTATCATCTGTTATTGGATTCTTGATATTCGTCTGGCACTTGAAAAACAAGAAAAAACAAAAAGAAAAAAGAAAATAAACCTGTGTTTTAGAAAACCAGAAATTATTCAAATCATTGTTTTATACAATACTTTGTTCTATGGCACAAGTAAAGATCAGGTTTTAGTTAACAGACTAGTTTAAAGATATTTGAATATGGTCATTTTTTCTGAATTGGGCAGATCTGATACCATGGCAAAATTGTATAGAGGATATGATTTTTTGTATTGTTTCATAAAACTCCATGCTACATCGTGTGTCTTAAAATTGGTTCTTAACCCATCTATTTTAGATTCATTTCCATACACATCATATACAATTACTGAGTAGTTTTGTGGCCTTTTGTGCGGCTTTGCTTTTAGAAGCCAAGCTACTGCAAAAGCAAATACAGCCATCATTACTATTACAGCTCCAAATTCCTTGAAGAACTGTACCACTATTTCGGGAATGGTATAACCAAACAAGGTATAAACAAAATGTGAAAACGATATAACAGCGCTGCCTGCAAGTAAAAATCCCTTAAAATCAATAAGTTGATCCATGATTTTCATACTAGATTGTAATACTTACCCTAATTTATCTATTAAAACCATATACAGAAATATCAAAACATAGTTAATCAAATTGTATGCAGCTTCTTGGCAGACTTGAGATCAAATCAAAGGAGAAAATCATCAAATTCCTAAATGAACAAGAAACTGGCAGAATCTGTAGTATTGACAAAGAGGGTTACCCGCAGATAATTCCTATGAACTTTGTCTATACAAATGATGTAATTTACATGCATTCGCACACCAAAGGTGAAAAAATCGAAAATATAAATAGAAACAACAAGGTTGGTTTTGAAGTTGACAAAAGCTTAGAATTTCTTCCCTCATATTTTACTGATCCTCATGATGCTTCACAGGCAGATACTCTATACATTAGTGTCGTGATAAAAGGAATTGCAGGTTTAGTTTCGGATAGAAATGAAAAAACACTTGCTCTCAACGCACTCATGAAAAAATACCAGCCAGAGGGAAGATATGAGAATATAAGACCAGATATGACGGGGGTAGACGAAGTTGCAATAATTAAAGTCATTCCTGCCACGATGCGTGGAAAATACAAAATAGGCCAGCATTTGGACAGAAGGACTCGTCTTGAACTTGCCCAAAAAATTTTAGAACGGAACACCTCTACTGCTAAAAGTACACTTGAGGTCATGGGAATAAAACAAACAAAAAATGGCCTAGAGGTATCAGAAGATCCCCTTTGGTAGAATAGTAAAATTACCATTGCTTTAAATTTCGTTTTTAATAATTTTTGATATGCTACAAAGTCAAAGTTTTGAAATATCATCAGAATTCCAACCCACAGGTGACCAGCCTCAGGCAATAGATCTGCTGGTGGAGGGCGTAAGAAAAGAGAAAATTCAGACATTGCTTGGCGTAACAGGAAGTGGAAAGACATTCACTGTTGCAAATGTCATACAAAGAACTGGAAAAAATACACTAGTCATATCCCACAATAAAACTCTGGCGGCGCAACTTTATTCTGAATTAAAACAATTTTTTCCAAAAAACAATGTAGGGTATTTTGTTAGTTATTATGATTATTACCAACCAGAAAGTTACATACCACAAACAGATACCTACATAGAAAAAGATACACAAATCAATGAAAAAATAGAAAAAATGCGTCTTGAGGCAACTGCGATGCTCCTTTCCGGTGAACCAACTGTCATTGTTGCAACTGTCTCATGCATCTATTCTCTTGGTTCTCCACGTGATTGGGAATCAATGTCAATTAATATTGAAAAGGGTTTGATCTCGAATCGTTCTGGTCTAATTAAAAAACTTGTTAATGCCAGATATGAGAGAAACGACACCGACCTTGTTTCAGGAAGATTCAGAATAAAAGGTGACACCATAGATATCATTCCTGCGTATTCTGATGATATTGTACGAATATCCATGTTTGGTGATGAAATAGAAAAAATATCACTTCATGATCCAGTTTCATTAATAGAAAAAAAATCAATATCAAGAATTAAGATATTTCCCGCAAAACATTATCTTGTTGCAGATGATGTAAGACAGGTTGCGGTAAAGTCAATCAAGGCTGAACTTGTACAGAGATTGCCTGAGCTGAGAGAATTAGAAAGACAGCGACTTGAAATGCGAACAAACTTTGATCTTGAAATGATAGAAGAATTAGGATATTGTTCCGGAATTGAAAATTATTCTAGACATTTTGATGGGAGAAACCCTGGGGAACCAGCATTTTGTTTACTAGACTTTTTTGGAGACGACTTCTTACTTGTGATAGATGAGTCACATGTTACATTACCACAGCTTCATGGAATGTACAAAGGGGATTATTCACGCAAAAAAGCACTGATAGATTATGGGTTTAGGTTGCCAAGTGCTTTTGATAACAGGCCATTAAAGTTTGAAGAGTTTGAAAAATACATAAAAAATGCGATCTTTGTATCAGCAACTCCAGGCGATTACGAACGTAAAAAAAGTTTTCAGATAGTTGAACAATTAATTCGTCCTACGGGACTTGTTGATCCCCAAGTAGAGATAAGAGATACCAAAAACCAGATGGACGACTTGGTATCAGAAATTAAAAAAAGAGAAGAAAAAGATCAACGTGTTCTTGTTACTACCCTTACAAAACGCATGGCAGAAGACCTTGCAGAATATCTATCTAAAAAACAGGTAAAGGTGAGATACTTGCATTCTGAAATTGAAAATCTTCAAAGAACTGAACTAATTCGACAGCTGCGCCTTGGCGAGTTTAATGTTCTTGTAGGCATCAATCTACTCAGAGAAGGACTAGACATACCTGAGGTTTCCCTTGTTGCCATCCTTGACGCAGACAAGGAAGGTTTTCTTAGAAACACAACCAGTCTTATTCAGAGTTTTGGCAGAGCTGCAAGAAATATAGATGGAACGGTAATAATGTATGCAGATTCACCAACAAAATCAATGAAGCTTGCAATAGCGGAAACTGAGAGGAGGAGGAGAAAACAAATTTCTTATAACAAAAAGATGGGAATAACACCAAGCACAATTGTAAAAGCAATACCACAAATGACTGTAAAACTAGAAGAGATAAGACATATGTCAAACCACGATTTAACCAAATATGCAATTGAAACAGAAGCAATGATGAAAAGATTTGCAGAAGATCTTGATTTTGAACGTGCCATAGAATATCGTGAGAAACTAATTCAGATTCAAAAGGTGATGAAGAAATGAATGATAGACTGATAATTCGCGGTGCAAGAGAACATAATTTAAAAAATATCAACTTAGATATCCCAAAGAATAGACTAGTTGTAATTACTGGACTTTCTGGGTCTGGCAAGTCAACACTTGCATTTGACACAATCTATGCTGAAGGTCAAAGAAGATATGTGGAATCATTGTCTGCATACGCGCGCCAATTTTTAGAAATGATGAATAAACCTGACCTTGATTCAATTGATGGTTTATCACCAGCAATTTCAATACAGCAAAAAACTACAAGTAAAAATCCACGGTCTACTGTAGGAACGATAACAGAAATCTATGATTATCTAAGACTTCTTTATGCCAGAATAGGAATTCCTCACTGTACAAAATGTGGTAGACGCATATCCAATCAGTCAGCAGAATCAATTTGTGAGTCGATCTTAAAGGAATTAGATGGCAAAAACATAATGATACTTGCTCCTTTGGTAAGGAGAAAAAAAGGAACGTATGAGAAGCTTTTCGATCAAGTAAAGAAATCAGGATATTCTAGAATTAGAGTAGATAAGGAGATTGTTGAATTAAATGGCAAGATGCCAATTCTTGACAAACAGAAATGGCACAACATAGAGATAGTCGTAGACAGAATAAAGGCGTCAAAAGAAGAAAAAAGTAGGCTATTTGAATCTGTTCAAAATGCGCTGAAGGCAACAAAAGGAACTGTGTTGATTTCAGGAAATGAAGACCAGATATTCTCACAAAATAATGCATGTCCTCATTGTGGAATTTCAATAGGAGAACTAGAGCCAAGGACATTTTCATTCAATTCTCCTTTTGGTGCATGTAAGTCGTGTCATGGTCTTGGTGTCAAGATGGAGTTTGATCCAGATTTGCTAATCCCCAACAAATCAAAATCAATACTTGATGGGGCGATTGTTCCATGGTCAGGTAGATTTTCTTCTTTTAGAAGACAAACACTAAGGGATGTTGGTAAGAAATTTGGTTTTAATCTCATGACTCCAATAAAAGAGATGACTCCAAGACAGTTACAGATAATTTTGTATGGTACTGATGAAGTGGTACAGTTTTCCTACGAATCGCAAACAACTGATTCAAAGTGGCAGTATGCCAATACTTTCAGTGGAGTAATACCTAGTCTTCACCGAAATTTTGTCGAAACAGATTCTGAATCTAAGAGAGAGGAAATTAGTAAATTTATGCGCGAAACACCATGTGGTTTATGTAAAGGAAAAAAGCTTAAAGACGAAGCGTTAGCTGTCAAAATTAATTCCATGTCAATAATGGACGTATGTGATCTTTCAATTGATGCATGTTATGACTTTTTCCAAAATCTAAAATTAACAGAAACTGAAAGATATATTGCAAAATCAGTTCTTAAAGAAATCATCTCTAGATTAGAATTTTTAAAAAATGTAGGTTTGAGTTATCTTACACTAAATAGAGTTAGTGCAACACTGTCAGGAGGAGAATCACAAAGAATTAGACTTGCAACACAAATAGGCTCCAATCTTACTGGCGTGTTATACGTTCTTGATGAGCCTACAATTGGTTTACATCAAAGAGACAATGCTAAACTTATAAAAACACTAACCAAATTGCGTGATCTTGGAAATACCATACTTGTAGTGGAGCATGATGAAGAAGTCATAAAAAACTCTGATTGGATAATAGACCTTGGACCAGGCGCAGGAATTCATGGAGGAAGTGTGGTTTTTGAAGGAAAGATAAATGATATTTTAAATGATCAAAAATCAATTACTGGAAAATATCTAAAAAATCATGATGCAATAAGACTTGAAAAAAAAACACGTCGACAAAAAGGAAAATTGATTGTAAAGGATGCATCAGAGAATAATCTAAAACACATTGATGTAGAGTTTCCCTTAGGATTGATGATTACAATTACAGGAGTATCAGGGTCTGGAAAATCTACGCTTGTAAATGATATTTTATACAATGCACTTGCTGCGCACTTCTACGGTTCAACTGAAAGACCAGGAAGACATAAGACAATAATTGGAAAAGATATGATTGATAAAATAATTGGCATAGATCAATCGCCGATTGGTAGAACCCCTAGATCAAATCCTGCAACATACATTGGTGCATTTACTCCAATTCGTGAACTTTATGCAAATACCGAAATATCAAAAGAACGAGGTTACACACCCGGTCAATTCTCCTTTAATGTAGCAGATGGGAGGTGTTTTGCATGCGAGGGAGACGGCGTAAAAAAGATAGAGATGCAGTTTTTGTCGGATGTGTACGTGATGTGTGACGAATGTAAAGGCAAGCGTTACAATTCAGAAACACTCTCAGTTCTTTACAAAGGAAAAAACATCTCTGATGTTCTTTCTATGACTGTAGATGAAGCACTTGAGTTCTTTGCAAAAATACCTGCAATTCAAAGAAAACTACAAACAATTGCAGATGTAGGTTTAGGATATATCAAACTTGGACAAGCTGCAACTACTTTGTCAGGCGGAGAAGCTCAAAGAGTAAAACTTGCGGCTGAGCTTTCAAAAAGAGATACAGGAAAAACAATGTATATTTTAGATGAACCCACAACAGGATTACATTTTGCAGATGTTCAAAAATTACTGGATGTTTTGAACAGGTTGGTCAATCTTGGAAATACAGTAATCATAATAGAGCACAACATGGATGTAATAAAAAACTCTGATTGGATAATAGATTTGGGACCCGAGGGTGGAGATAAGGGGGGACAGATAATTGCTTGCGGCACACCTGAACAAGTATCTCAAGAACTAAAGAGCCATACTGGCCAGTATCTCAAAAAAATCCTAAACCTTTCTGTCATACCACATTCAACTGTTCTTAAGAACTAAATCTTCGAACCTAAAAACAAATATTTGATATGAGTTGGTAAAAATACCAAGCACCACTTCTTTTGAGTAATTAGATTTTTTATAACACTTATTTTGGCATCGTGGTCATAAAAAATCATGATTACAAAATCACATCTAAATGAACCAAGTAAGTTTGATCTTTCAAAAATAACAATTCCAACGCATTCAGGAATTTATATGATGAAAGACGACAACAATAAAATCATCTATATCGGAAAAGCAAAAAATCTTAGAAATCGTGTAAGATCATATTTTACCAAAAACCAGAACTATAAAACACAAAAGCTTGTTGAAAAAATTCACGATATAGAATTCATTTTGACAGATAATGAAAGCGAGGCATTTTTGCTAGAAGCAAACATGATCAAAAGATATAGACCGGTTTTTAATATCGAACTTAAGGATCAACAAAGATACACCTACTTAAGAATAACAAATGAAGAATACCCTCGCCTTAACGTAGCAAGACGAACTAGAACAGGTGAATTTATTGGCAGCGGCAGGATATACGGTCCATTTACTCATGGAAGCTCAAAGATGCTTTCTATAGGGCTATTGCGTAAGACATTCAAAATAAGAATTTGTAAAAAACTTCCAAAAGAGGCATGTTTAGAATATCATTTAGGAAACTGTGAAGCTCCATGCCAATTTGTTAATGCGCGGCAAAAGTACGGAAAGCATGTTGAAGAACTTGAGTCAGTTCTTAAAGACAGGAAAAAACTTACAGATTTCCAAAACCAACTTGAAAATGAAATGAAAGATGCATCTGCTGCACAACAATATGAAAAAGCAAAAGAAATTCATGATACGCTACAAAGATTGCAAAATCTGCAAGTAAAACAGAAAATGGAAGTAGCAAGAAATTACGATGAAGAATATTTTGGAATAAAAATAAAAGGACAAACAGCTCTTCTCATGAGTTTAAGACAGGTAAATGGGATAATTAGAGACAGAAATAGGTTTTCGTTTGACCTTGTTGGCGATAATTCGTTTTCAAATTTTCTATCGCAATATTATAGTACAAATCCCATTCCAAGATTCATTGTAACAAATAAGATTCCTGACAAAAAAGACGTTCTAGAAGACATATTTTCTAGCGCAGCTGGTTTCAAAGTTAACATCATTGTTCCTGTAAGCGGCAAAAGGAAAGAGATGGTAGATCTCATTATGCGAAATATTGCGATGTATCATTCAAAAGGTACTGAACCAGCACTTGTCGAGCTGCAAGAGAAACTAGATCTTCCAGACATTCCAAACATTATAGAGTGTTTTGACATTTCAAATCACGGAGAATCTTATGCTGTTGGCGCTATGTCACGATTTGTTGATGGAAGGCCGTCTAAATCAGGATATAGAAAATTTAGGATTAAAACTGTCAAGGGAAGAAATGATTATGCGATGATTCATGAAGTGATTAAGCGACGCTATCTAAAGACAAGAATAGAAAAAGCAGAGATGCCCAATCTCATCCTCATAGATGGTGGAAAAGGACATCTAAATGCGGCTTTAAACGCATTAAAAAGCATAGGGGTAAAAGCATCATGTATCTCACTTGCTAAAGAAAATGAAGAAATTTTCTTGCCAAAAATAAAAGAACCAATCATAATTCCAAAAGATGATAGCGCATTGAAAATTTTGCAGTATGCAAGAGATGAATCACACAGATTTGGAATATCATATAACAGATCATTACGTAGGATCTAAAGTTGATGTAATTTAGAAATAATCGTCAAGTGATGCCTCACGCAATGGCTGTGCATCAAATCCTATTTTAACAAGATCGTTTGCAAACTCTTCTACGAAACCATGCACAGTGTAAATTTTTTCTGGATTTGCTTTTTTCACAAGATCAATAAGATCATCATAGTCACAATGATCACTAAGCACAATGGAATAATCATGTTGTCGTGCAAATGAGTATTGATTAGATTGAGCCCAACCACTAAATCCTATTGTTATTGCACCATATTTTGATTTCATATAATTTACAAAGTGACTTTTACCACCCATACTTGGAGCAATCATAACCCATGGTTTTTTGTCAAGCAATCCATTTTTTTCCGCTTCTGTGTGTCCTATTACATCTTTTAGATCAATGTCAAAAATTCTATGTAGATCGTTTATTTGTTTAACGGAATCATGATAGTATAGCGGCTCCCAGTGACCAAACAGGTAAGAAAGTGTTTGTGCTTTACCAAGTTGATATCCATGCAAAATTACTGGTATGCCTTTTGAATACATCTCAGATATTATACCATTTACTTTTTTTATTGTCTCCTCTATTCTTGGAAAAATAAACTCTGGTCTGCCAAATGTACATTCTGTGATGAGGGTCTTACATTTTGGTATTTTAGCTCCCTTCAGAAATCCTCTATCGCGTGTACAAATGTCTCCTGTATAAAATACCTCGTCACCAAACAAAAGCCCGCGTGCACCCAAGATGTGACCTGAGTCAATCATTAAAAAATTCTCAAATTCTTCAACAAAATTATCTATAGAATATCCACGAATCTTAGCTATCTCGCTTGTCAGTTTGCTAGTCAAAAGAAGGCCCCCATTTTGGTTATGCAAGTGATCCCTATGAGCATGAGAAACAAATGATACACCTTTACTTACGGCACGCTTTGGATCAAGATGAACTTGAATTCCATTTTGTTTTACTACAATTCCTCTAGTTGTCATCCTCACACTTGTTGCCAAAACAGGAATCACAACAGACAGATAGGATATAAGGTTCTAGATCGAACGATTATTAGCTAATAGAAAAATGATTTCTCATTTGGTCCTATTTGTCATATGTCAGAAGAGTATCAAAAAGCCTTAGTTTCTTATTAATGGAATCAATATGCTGTTTTTTACAGAGTCGTTTTTCAGCTTAACTTTCACAGTAACATTATTTTTGACTATATCGATTTTTATATTTTCAAATATGGAGGTGTATTTGTTTACCTTTTTTCCATCACTTGTTGTAATATAACCTTCTACTGTCAATAATCCATCAGATATCATACTGTTAATTTTTCTATAACCAGAAGTTTGTGGCAAGTTGCATATACTTAGAACCTCAGAAACGATGTGTGGTTCATTCATCAACACACTCATAATCTTCTTTTTATCTTCGTCTCCAAATGCTTCAAGAACAGTCTTAGCTATGTTTGAATCTCGTATAGTCATCCATTCCTCGTCCTTGTTCTTTACCTTTGACACTGTACAAATGCTTTCAAAGATCTTTCTTTCTAGGCCAACTGCTCCTTCTCCAAAAAACTCTCTTAAAATATCATCTAGTTTTTGAAAGTCTTCAACAGCCTGGCTTAGTGTTATGCCATATTTTTCAACTAATCTATTATCTAGTTTTTTTATAGTTTGCTCACTAAGGTTAACTTGTATAACACTATGCAGTGATCTGGCAATCAGATTATCTACTCCTACCATCATGACATGTTATCTCATAGCCCTGATAATATGGACTAGTGTGTCATAAATTGAAGATACAGTATGGTATAT
Organism: Nitrosopumilaceae archaeon; assembly: GCA_035457865.1. Lineage (GTDB taxonomy): Archaea > Thermoproteota > Nitrososphaeria > Nitrososphaerales > Nitrosopumilaceae > UBA8516. The sequence goes on along the minus strand of DATIAR010000059.1, from coordinate 10,938 downwards.
TGTGTATTAAAGTCACATGGAAATTAGTTTTAATTTAAAATTTTTTCTTCGTAAAACGGTTTCATTTTGTGACATGGACAATCACATGGTATTGTCATACATTCACTATGTTCGCGCTCTTTACATTCCATTGCAATGAACATCTAAACTTCTACCTTTGATATAATACCTTTTTCACTGTGAATCAGAAGGTAACTGCCAATAATGAGCAATGGAATCCACAGTGCACGAAAAAGATCATCTAATGAGAGAATACTGTTTTTCTTATCATTGTAATCATCAATTATCGATACTTGTGATGGAAGAATCATAACATTAGGGGAGATATCCTTGTTTGTTACCTCATATACTGTTACATCTTTCTGAGGAGCAAATTTTGTGGCTATGTTTCCATCCACTTCAGCGTCCTGCACTACAAAATCTGAATAATACAGATAACCAACCATTCCTATTCCAGTAACACAAAAGGATATAGCTGTAATGATTACAGGTGATAAGTGTATGAGTAAAGTTTTTTCCAAGCCATTATGGCTCACCGTTTTATGAACTATAAAAGCGAGTCAGTACCACAAAAGAACAGACAGATAACGACAGGATCTATTTGATAAAAACAATTATCAAATTATGTTTTGATGTTTGTACAATGCATATGTGATAACCCAGTAACTTGCATACCAAAACAAGTTAACTGGATGAATCAGGGTATATTGTTCAAAAGTTTCCAAATAATAATACCATACATCACCCACTGTGGTAAGCAAAATTCCGATGACTAGTACAAGCCATGCAACTCCAAGAAGCCCCTGACGGAAAGTTCTTGCGCCTAGAATTGCAGCTGCAAGTACTATTGATGAAGCTGAGATAAAGACTAGGCCATAATAGTAATCAAAGTTTGCTTCACCAATCTGCTGTAAAGAAAGATAAGAATACAGTCCAGTTATTGAAATGGGTAGTATTACCACTAGAATTTTTGTTGGAATGTCAATTTTTGCCTTGAAAAACCTAACATTTTTAGCAATATGATAAAATGCCAAGGGATAAAAACCAAAAAAGAAGACATCTGCAATTGAAGGGTATGGATCTTCGTTAATGAAAAAATAATATACATAGGTCAGCTCTCCTAGACCAAAGCATAACAGTCCCATGGCTAAAGCAAAGTATGATTTACCAAAAACGTTGGAATCATGATATTTTTTTGCAACATAAAATCCAGCAGCAGAAGCAACTAGTGGGTTAATCACTGAAATTGAGGTAATTAACAGATCAGCGTTTTCTTCTGAAATAGATGAAAGAGATATTTGGAGGCCTATAATAAATCCAAAAATTAACAAGAGGACCTTGTAGTTTATCGATGTAGTTAATCGTTCTGGTACCTTCTCTGGTTCCATAGTCATAAGAATTATGTCGAAATATGAAAAGACTTGTAACTACAAAATATGACAGACTGATCTATTTTTCTATTAATTTTACCGTTATTTTATAGTATGTCGTAAGCTTTGTACTCTGTTTTTATGCCTTTAAGCCTAGCAAGGCGTTTTAACACAAAAGCTGCTGTCTGACTCACATCCGGGTTTTCATTCGATACTTCTTTGGCTATCATTTCTTCTACTTCAAATGCTCGCATCAATCCCAGTGCTTCAAGTGCTTCGTGCTTTACAAGCCCACTCTTATCATTCAAGACTGAATTAACCAGATCCGGTATTTTTTTCCTCATGTTCCTTGCGGCAATCTGAAATGCTGCTTCATGTTTTACTACCCCATTATCATCATTTTCCAATACCCAAACCATCAGGTCTGCAACTTCGTTAAATATTGGATCATTTGGATCTGAAACCTCTGCAATCTCACCAGCAAGCCATACCGCATCCCAACGTAATGATTCGTCGTTTGAGTTTTTCAATATTGACTTACATTTTTCTAGACGCTCTTTTGGAGGAAGCTTCCTTGTTTCTTGTTCATCCAATACATGACGGCTCATTATTAAAAGTGCAAAAAATAGACTAATAATTGTTTAAGTCTGATAAACTTGATTGAAAACAGATAATTGTTAAGTAATAAATTGAGAAGGATGGACGCGAAACACCGATATCATTTCGCTATACAAGAAGCATTTAAGGATGAAAGGTAAAATAAATTTAGACGACCCAGTAGTAGGAAAGTTTTAACCAATGGTCAAATTGGGCTTAATCTTGGATTATTAACAGATTTTCATCCCTTTAATTATGATATAGGTTGAAACCACCAAAATTTTTTTCTTTCCAGAAAATATCACTTTCCCCCCGATGGGGATATGCATTTGTAATTGCCTCAGCAGCACTAGCAGGCCTCATACATTCTGTATCTAAACCAATACTTGAATATTCCAACGTAAATACCGTTGAAATAAATCCGTTAACATTCGCTGCCATTATTTTCATTATTAATGGCGCGTTTTTTACACCAATACGAAAAAATGGTGAGTCAGTAAAAAAAATAGGAAAAAAGAATTATTTTCTTTTAGGTATAATTGGAATTATTGAGGTTTTAGCAATTAGTACTTATTTTTTTGGGTTGAAAGAATCTACCGCAGTTAATGCATCAATTCTTACCAATGGTGAAATAATTTTTTCAATTTTGATTGCACTTGTTGTTTTTAGAGAAAAATTAGGTAAAAAAGAAATTCCTCATTTTTCAATGATCATTATTGGTGCAAGTCTTTTACCTATAGGATACGATCTGTATCAACATGAAATGAATCTAACAGATTTAGTTTTTGGTGATTTACTAATTCTGTTGGCTGGTTTACTTTATGCAGTTGATATAAACATGTGTAAACATATGACCGGCATGATTAATGCCAAAAAAATTACACAAATAACATCATTTGCAGGAGGCGGATTTGCGTTATTTTTGATTCTAGTTTTTCAAATTCCTTTTAATGTCAGCATATCACATATCCCAAATATCGCCGTAGTAGGAATTTTTGGTACAGGATTATCAACTTATTTTTTCATCATTGCGTTAAGATCAATCGGTGCAGTGAGAACTATTTTACTATACTCGTCCACATCCGTCTTTGGGATGCTTTTTGCCACCTTAATTTTACGCGAGGTAATAACATTACAAAATGTTCTTTCCATAGCTCTTGTTTTAGCTGGATTGTATTTTCTTAGAAATAGACTCAGTAACGATAAAACGGCTATATGTGACTTAGGAGATAAATTTAAGCGTGATCAGTTTTAACACACTGTGCGACAGTTGTAAACATTCAGGGTGTTGTACCAATTCTGCAGTGCCGTTAGTTTTTTCGTATGATTATAAAGATTTAGAATCTATTGGAAAGGCGAGTAGTGAATTCTTAAAAGAAGTCACAGTATATGGTAAGAAGATCAAAGCAATCAAGAAAAAAAATGATTCAAACAACTGTGTGTTTTGGGATGACAAAAAGAGATTATGTTCAATATATGAAAAAAGACCTTTTGATTGCAGAGCATATCCATTTGACATTCATTTGGTAGATGGAAAATATCATTGGATAGTATATTCGTGTAATACTGAAAGTAACTGGGCGTGGAGTGAAGAATATTTACAATTTTTAGAAAACGATAAACAGTTCAATGAGATTATGGAAAAAATTGAGATATTTGCTGGTCATACAAAAATGATTTTACCACAAGAGTCTCAGAAAACTCCGTACACCATATTAAGAGAAGTCAGATACAAAAATTCTCAAATTAAAAATTCTATCTGAGTTCATTTACATCTTCATAAGGTTCGTCTATACGACTATGGAATATTCTAATGTGACTGTACACACCAAATGCAAAGAGAACGTATGCCCACAGATAAAGTAAATCTATTGGGTGTCCCGTGTAATACGAATCATCCATACTTAACATTAGAAAACCAACATCAGCAATGACGTTTAACACCATAGCTATACAGATAAGTGACCACAAAAAATTGACTTCGCCTTTGAAAAATAAAGAAACCCCTATCAATGCAGGACATAAGATTATTGCATCCAATACAGGATAGCTGGCTGCCAAGGCAACTTCAAAATCATTTTCTGATGAATCAGTTTGATATGCCAGACTAAAAGTGGGTATCAATAATGCAATAGATATCAATAATGAAGAAATTACGAGTTTTTTTGAAATTGCCTTTCTTACTGGAAGTAAATAAAGTATAGAAAATGCAAATAAAAATGGATACCCAGAAATGTAAAAAAAATCGGCAACAGATGGCCATGGATCTATTTCATATATCAATTCATAAACTAGCCAGATCTGTTCAGCAGTAAACCATGAAACTGCGAATATCATAAATACAATCCAGGCTTTTCCATGTTTACCAGATGCATGAAATCTCAAAGCTATGATTATTGATAAAATCAACATTGCTCCCGGCACAGGAATAAACAACAAATCTGTCATGAGTGTTCTAGTCTCATCAGCAAGAAAATTTGCAAGTGACATTATGAAGCCTGTTGCCAATATTGATGATAATAGAAATTTGTACGTGTTTATTTTTTCTAAAAGTGTTTGCATATCAGTTACTAATGATTTTAATAAAATTCGAAATAGGGTTTTGATGAGAAAATTCTGCTAGGTCATCCATTATTGCAGAAACTATGGTCTTGTAGGAATTTCCATACATTTCTTTTAGTATCTGACGAAGATATTCAGGGTGGTCACTACAGTCAGGAATATAACAATTGTAATTCTTGTATAGTTTTTTAGTAAATGCGTCAAGAACCGGTTTTCCCATTTCAAGAAGAACTCTTTCGACAGTTATTGCAATAAGTGCCTTCTTAATTTGTTCATCTGTTGCGTCCACGTACTAGATATCCCGTACTATTAAAAAAACTTATCAAAATTCATGTCTCATAAAGTAGAAATCTCTAATTTTTTCATCTATATTGTGCTTTATCTCAAATATTTCATAATTAATCCTTTCAAGTACCAGAATATCAATTTCAAAAAACTATCAACGCCACATACTTTATTTGAATGCAAAATTAATTTTTAGAGTTGATCAATCTTGCCATACTGATTTCAGGACGAGGAAGTAATATGGAATATATTTTAAAATCAATCAAAAAGAACAAGATCCCAATTACACCTGTAATAGTTATTTCAAATAATGTTAATGCAAAAGGACTCGATATTGCAAAAAAGCTTGGCGTTAAAATCCAAGTAATAGAATCACAGGGAATCAAAGGTGGAAGTTGGGATTATGATAAAAAGATTATATCAACATTAGAAAATCATAATGTAACACCAAAAAATGGATTGATCTGTCTGGCAGGATTTATGCGAATAATGAGTCATAAGTTTATCAGACATTATAAAGGTAGAATCATGAATATCCATCCTGCAATTTTACCTTCATTTCCTGGTCTACATTCACAAAAACAAGCACTTGATTATGGTGTGAGATATTCAGGATGCACGGTTCATTTTGTTGATGAAGGGGTTGATACTGGTCCAATTATTCTACAAGCAATAGTCAAAGTAAAGGATGACGATACAGAAGAAACATTATCAAAAAGAATTCTTACAAAAGAACATATGATTTATGCCAAAGCTGTAAAATTGTTCGCGCAAAGAAGAATAAAAATAATAGGTAGAAAGACAAGAATTACTTAAGAATCAGGACCACCAAAAAAATACAAAACTACAAGTTCTTTTTTATTACCATGAAATTTGTGTTCAATGTTTTTACCAACAAAATAGGCTTTTGCTTCTGCAATTGGATAATCCTTTCCTGATACATTGAGAAAACCATCCCCACGTATAACATAATAAATTTCATCGCTCTCATGAGGAGTTTGAGTGTCTTTCTCACCTGGTTCTAATCTTAAGACTCCAGCTGCTAGGTTTTCTCTATTAATAAAAGTGTGATAATATGAATCGCTTTTTGCAATATTTTTGATGTATTCGTTTGTGTCAAATTCAATTTTCATTGTTTTTCAAATCCTAGTACCACATATTAACGACTTTCAGATCCTGCATATGTTTTGATTTTTGATTCAAATTTTCCAATAAGTTGGCTTATCTTGGAGTTTTTACTTTCATCTTTTCTTAGAAGATAATATAGTTCTTCAGTTGCCGCATGGTAATCTACACCGATGGTTTGAGCAAGATATAGTGCCAGATAGCTTAAAAGTAATTTTCTAAGTAATATTTTATGTGACGATGCGATAAGATCTGAAGTTAATTCATCTAAAACATTAGAAAAATAAGCTTCAAGATAACTGTCTTTTGATTCTCTTTCTCTTAATGCAAAAGATCCACCAAGATGCCTATCATTCATATGAATTTTTTCTACTACATCAATAAATTCCCTATTAAGAGCTGAGTTAGACGTAAGAACCCCCGAGAGTAAATCAGCAGCATTTTGTTCTGAACTTTCAAGTATTTCTTTCAATTTGAAAATCATATGACATGCAACACAATTACCATGAAGCTCAACTTTATGATCTTTGATATTATCTAATTCATTTCTAATGAAATTAGCGGATTTGTCATGTTTCATCATAGATCATATCTTCTTATACATAATTAAGAATACTCCAAAGATTAAATATCCTAAACAGTATCCAAGCTTGTGACAGGACAAAAAATAGACGGCATTACAGTTGCTAATGCCATCAAAGACAGAGTGAGAAAAGCTGTGCAAGAACTGAAATCAGAAGGTATTTCACCGTGTCTTGCCACCATTCTTGTTGGTGAGAATCTAGCATCTGCTACATATGTCAAAAACAAGCAAAAAGCATGTGCTGATGTTGGCATTATAACAAAGGATAACAAACTTCCAGCGTCATTTTCACAACAAGAAATGAATTCACTTGTTGATTTATTAAACAAGGATGATTCAGTTCATGGAATTCTAATTCAACTACCATTACCAATACAGCTAGACGAGTTTTCAACCATATCACGAATTTCTCCGATAAAAGATGTGGATGGTTTAACTCCATATAGCGTTGGTCTCTTGTCGTCGGGAAAGGCCATCCTTAAACCATGCACGCCATCAGGAATAATGGAAATGTTTGATTATTACAAGATAGATTTGGCAGGAAAACATGCAGTGGTAATTAACCGAAGCAATCTGGTTGGCAAGCCCTTATACCATCTTTTACTTGAAAAAAATGCTACCGTTACTACATGTCATTCCCAGACAAAAAACCTCAAAGAACATTGCCAAAAAGCAGATGTTTTGATTACTGCCGTAGGGGATAGAACTAAGTTCGTTCTTACTGCTGACATGATAAAAGTGGATGCAGTTGTTATCGATGTTGGCATAAGTAGACAAAATGGAAAGATTGTTGGAGATACAGATTATGAAGAGATTATAAAAAAAGCATCATTTGCTACACCAGTACCAGGCGGAGTTGGACCTATGACAGTTGCAATGCTTTTAAAAAATACAGTCACTGCAGCTTCAATTAGTAAAGGCTTTGTCTCAGGTTGAAAAAACAAGGTTGCGAAGGCAACTTTTGGATGCAAGAGATTCTTTATCATTGGACTTTATCAACATAACAGGCAAACAGATACAGGACAATCTAAGAAAGGTAGAATTTTTTAGAAATGCAAAAAGCATTGGAGCATATTATTCTATAGGAAGCGAAGTAAAAACACATGACATCTTACAAGAAATATTAAAATCTGGTAAAGAAATATCGTTGCCAAAAGTTGTTAAAAAGGATCTTGTATTTAAAAAAATAAATAGCCTTTCTGATCTGGAAGAGGGAAACTTTTCTGTCATGGAACCAAAAGATTATTGTGAAGATGTAAAAAAAATCGAGGTCGTTATAGTACCAGCAATAGCACTTACACGAGAAGGACACAGACTTGGCTATGGTTTTGGATATTATGATAGATACCTTTCAGATAAAAAACCAAAGACGATTGCTTTGAGTTATTCAAAACAAATTATCAGGTCATTTCCATACTCAGACCATGATATTAGAATTGATTGCATAGTTACAGAAGACGAAGTTATCATGTCAAAGTGCAAGTAAGCCCTTTTTACCAATATCTTTTCTGAAGTATTTGTTTTGCCAAGAAATTTTTTTAATTCTAGAATAGACGTTAGAGATTGCAGAATCCAGCGTATCACCTAACGCTGTAACGGCAAGAACTCTTCCCCCATTTGTGAGTATTTTGTCTTTTTCGCGTTTTGTTCCTGCATGAAAAACAAACGAATTTTCATCTTGTAAATCAAGTCCAGAAATTTCTTCATTTTTTGGATACGAGTCAGGATATCCTTTTGAGGCAAGAACAACACAGACAGCACTCTGTTTTTTCCATGACATTTGAGGTAATTTTGCGAGAGTGCCATCTATGCTTGCATCAATGTAATCATACAAGTCAGATTCCATACGCATCATTATTGGTTGGCATTCTGGATCCCCCATTCTTGCATTAAATTCTAAAACATATGGTTTTCCATCTTTTAGCATTATTCCAGCATACAAAAATCCCTTGAATTGGTTACCCTCTTTTTTCATCGAATCAACCGTTCTATCAATCACATCTTTCTGAATTATTTCCTCTAGGTGGCAGTTAATTACAGGAGTAGGCGAATATGCACCCATTCCACCAGTGTTTGGTCCTTTATCGTCATCATAGATCCTTTTGTGATCTTGACTCGTAGCCATAGGAATTGCCATGTTTCCATCTGAGAGTGCTATATACGATGCCTCTATTCCATCGATTCGTTCTTCTAAGATTATTTTGGAACCTGCTACACCAAAGCTATTTTTAATCAACATTTCATCTATTGCATTGATTGCTTCCGCAGTATTGGTACAAACGATGACACCTTTACCTGCTGCAAGACCATCTGCTTTTACCACCAATGAATAATCAATTGATTTTGCATATTCTTTAGCTTCTTTTGCATTATCAAAGATTTCAAATTGTGCTGTGAGAATCCCATTTCTTTTCATAAAGTTTTTTGCCCAAACTTTACTTGATTCAAGCTGTGCGGCTGCTTTTGTCGGTCCAAATATTCTAAGGCCTTTTTGTGTAAACGTATCAACTATTCCTAATGATAGAGGCACTTCTGGACCCACTACCGTCAAACAATTTTTTTCAGCGGCAAATTTTGCAAGACCATCAATGTCATCAACTGCTATTGCCACATTATTGATGGTGCCACCATTGCCAGGCGCAAAATATATTTTCCCAATTTTTTTGCTTTGCGAAAGCTTCCAACCAAGAGCGTGTTCTCTTCCACCAGAACCAACAACTAAAACATCAGTCAATAGTCAGTCTTTTCTCATCTAGTATATAATCCAAGATTGGTTTTAGAAATGTTGATTAACACTGTATTATCATCATGACAGATGAGCCAAATAGATAAACAAAAACAAGTCTATCTTTTTGTTCATGGCAGAATGGATCTTGAATCTGTAGCGATAAACGCCCTAGTATCAAATGGTTTTTCAAAAGATAAAATCACATCTGCGCGACCAGATAAAGTCGGGGACGTAGGAGATTACATGGCTATGCTTTGGATGCCACCAAATCCGGATCATATCAAGATCCAGAAGATAACAAAAGTAGAACAAGTTGACCCTGAAGGAATGATAGGATTATGGAAAGGGGTCTCCAAAGAAGACATATTACAAATAAAACTATAATAAATTTAAAGATCAGATATCAATGCTGACACAAAATTTGCAAATTCATCGTCTGAGAATCGTATAACTTCAACTCTGTTTTGTTCTTTAGCAATTCTTACAGATTTAAGATGATAACATTCGTTGCCTCCATTTAGTGTGTTAAAAAAATAATCTTCACAAGAACAAAAGCCTAGTTCCGGATCCAGCCAGTGTTCGTTTTCTTTTCCTACAACTGTCCATATTTTACGTTGACTGGGTTCAAAATAATGTAGTTTTACACCTTTACCAGATATCACTGCACTCAAATTGTCAATATTTTTTTTCATGTGAACACGTGTGCTTTCATCATATAAAAAATTGCACAGGAAGATTGGATTGGGTCTTGGATAGCAAAGATATCATAAAAGCGCTACGATTGAATTTCGATGCATAAGATACATATGACAAAAGTACAATGTTTCTTATTCAATTGCCTAAAATTAAGGAATAGTTTAAGATTACACGTTTATCAATGCTTAAAACCAGAATCATTCAATCTCATCCTGCTCTAATGTTAGAAGATACACAACGTTATCTTGTTGTTACTGATTTACATATAGGATTTGAAAACATCCTTGCTACAAATGACATATTTGTGGAACCAACCACAATTATTTACGAGTCATTAGACGAACTTAGAACAATAATAAAATCTGAAAGGCCTGATTCGCTGATACTCTTAGGCGACATAAAAGCAGGAATAGATTCAATATCAAAAATAGAATGGCAAGCAGTTCCATTATTTTTTGAAATTGCAAAAGAAATTGATACTGTCCTAATTCCTGGAAACCATGATGGTAGTATACAAAAACTCCTGCCTGACAATGTTAGACTAACAAGTTCATCCGGAATTGTTATAGAAGATGCACTTTTAACCCATGGCCATACTATGCCCTCTGAAAATCTTTCGAATGTAAATAAGATAATTATGGGACATGTACATCCTGTTTTTTTTAGTGAAGGTTCAGTATTAGACGGTCAAAGGGTTTGGGTTTCAATGAAGACAGAAAAAAGAAAGATTTTTCCATCTTTACAAGGAGAGATTGAAATTATAATTGTGCCAACTTTTAACAAATATTTTTATGCAAATCACAAAAAATACAAAAAATCAATTTCGCCAATAATTGAACGAATAAAAAAATCCTATTCAGCAAAAATTGTAACTCTTGACGGTTCTATAATAGGAAACGAGTCTTTACTTGAAAGTGTAATCTAATTAATTGATTCGTATGGCTCAAGAGGTTTTTTTGTGGTTTCATTGTGTAGTAACCACTCAAGTGTTT
>DATIAR010000058.1:0-4272 GCA_035457865.1 Nitrosopumilaceae archaeon | reverse complement strand
AGTACCTTGAGAAATACAGTATTTTCTTTAATCTTGGTCAAGACGTCAACTATATGGGGCTCATCTTCATGACCTTCAAAATCTACATAGAAATTGTATTCCCAAGGTGTGCTTTTTGTTGGGCGCGACTCTATTTTTGTTAGATTTATTTTATTTACATTAAATTTTTCAAGAATGTTGTATAGTGCACCTGGAGTATGCTTTATGGAAAATATTATCGATGTCTTGTCTTTTCCAGTCCTTTCCTTTTTTTTCTTTGCAAGCACTAGAAATCTTGTATAGTTATTTGCATTATCCTCTATGTTCTCTTTAATTATGGGAACTTTGTAGATCTCAGCAGCTCTCTTACTGGCAATGCATGCAGCGCTCTTGCTTTTTAATTCAAGCAAAATTTTCACACTTCCGGCTGTGTCATACGTAGGAATAGGCTTCAGCTTGTGTTCTTGAATAAACTTTCTACACTGTCCAAGTGCCTGTGGATGAGAATATACGGTATCTATCTTTTTTAATTCCTCAAACCCAATCAAGCAATGTTTTATTCTATAATAGATCTCACCTACAACGTTAAGGGTAGTAGACAAAAGCAAATCATAACTTTCGCCCACACTGCCCTCAAGCGAATTTTCAATAGGAAGTATGGAATAATCTGCCTGACCTTTTTCTGTTGATTCCAAAACGTCGTAAAACGTAGGATGTGGTATAGTTTCTATCATATCTTTGAAAAAGTGGGACGCTGCTGCTTCACTGTAAGCGCCTCTTTCTCCTTGAAATGCAGCTCGAAGCATTATTCTTACTGGGATCCTAGTTTTATAAAATCGCCGTTTCCAAACTTACTTGAAAGCTTTCTTTCTTCAATGTAGCCACAATCGACACACTTTACGTTACCACCTATCTGTACTACTTTACCAGCACATTTGTTACACTGTGTAAATAAAACTCCAAGTTCGGGTTCGCTAATTATTGCATGAATTGCTCCATTTAAGTGACTGATGATTTTGACCATGACAACATCACTTACTCTTGCAATGATTCTTTTCTTTGCTCCTCTTGCTTGACATATGCACTCAAGACCGGAGTGTGTTGCTTTGCCGTTTATGTATAACATGCTAATTGCAAACATGTTGTTCATCAACGCAACCACATTTCCAATGACGAGATCATTTACTTGTGGAACTGCTGGTGACTTGAATCGATTAATATTTGCAATTCGATGAGTTTTATCAAATTCTTTGGTACCTACTACTACAGATCTTATTGTATGTCCATCATCAAATGTATTGTTACCTGTTTCAAATTCTTCAATGGTCGCAACTTTATCACCTGGTAGACTGAATTCAGACAATGCATGATTTTTGAACTCGTTGATTATAATTGTTTATAGCCAGTGAGGGATTTGCAGGAACTCATCCATCCTTTCATTTTTTAATAATTTTAAGAGTGCATTTGCCTGTGGTGTAGAAAGCACTGGCTTGTGAAAATGATTATCCGTAGAAATCCTTGGACATGCAACCTGAATGAAAGCATCAATTCCTTTTAGGTTTCCAAGTCTGTCATCTGTTATCTCAGTCAAAGCAAATAGTTGGACCTTCTTACCTGCTTTCTCAAGCTCTTTTTTGAATTTTAAGGCAGTAGTTTTTGAAAACTGACCCTCCTTGAGACCAACTATGATTCCAAAGGTCTCAGCTTCTGCTGCCTTGTATACTGCAAGAATTGCTTTTTTTTGCAGTTTCTCTGCAAATTCGGTAACCTCTCTTATCTCCTCAAAATAAGGATCAAGTATGTACGTTGGTTTTCCAGTGGAAAGTGCAATTCCAGCTGCATGAAAAGCACTCTGGCCCAAAAACACATTGGCATCTACACTGTCTTTTGTTTCTGTTATTGGATAAAACTCGCATCCAAAAACCTGTCCATCGTTTAACTGGCCTTTTCCTTTTCCAACTTTTACTTTAACTCCGCCATCTTCTAGAATTTTTTTCACTCTTTCTATCTGTTGTAGATGCTGGCTATCAGTTACTAGAGAAACAGTCTTTCCGGCAAGCTCTGCAGCACATTTCATTGCTACTTTATCAAAGGAAATGTCGTCAAATGCATCAATGAGAATAATATTTTCGCCAAATGTGGTGTCGTTTATAGTATGCCCTATGTGAAAAAGTATCTCTGCTCCTAATACTTTGGCACCGTTTGTATTCATATCACATGTACCAAAACATGTATCTGCAAGAACATATGCAGGAATGCCAAAGCTTTCCATTATTTTTGATGCAGTCTCTTGAACTTTTGGAAGTATCCCATCAGGTCCATTCAAAGCAACAGAAACAGGTTTTCTTTTTTGGATCTCATAGAAGATCCTCTTTTCATCTATCACTATCATTTGTTGTTTTAAACCTCATTCGTTTTTAATTTAAATCAAGCGAATCTACACAATATTTAATATCGTTTGATCTAACACCATGACATGGCAATTGCGTTTGTTCTCATAAATGCAGAACTTGGAGCAGAAAATGAACTGGTAAACCAGCTAAGAGCCATTGAAAATGTCAAGTATGTTTATGTTCTGTATGGTGCCTATGATTTAGTAGTAAAAATCGAAGCCCCTGATAACGAGACACTCAAAAAAACTATATCAAACAACATAAGGCAACTCAAAAATGTGCGTTCTACACTCACAATGACTGTAATTGATGAAAACTAGCTCTGTACTTCATATTGGCTTTGACGACACAGACTCGAAAAAGGGGATGTGTACAACATTTCTTGCATACAAGATTGTTGAATATCTAAAAAAAGAGAATGTTCAATTTTTAGACTATCCATATCTGATCAGGTTTAACCCCAACATACCTTGGAAAACTAGAGGTAACGGGGCAGTAGCTATAAAAATTAAGACTGAGAAACCAGACACTATTAAAAAAAACATAATTGAATTTATCAAGAAATACTCTTCAATAAATGAAGGTGCAAATCCTGGGCTTGTTTTTTTTCAACAAGAAAAAATTCCAGAACATTTCTCTAAATTTAGTAAACTTGCATTATCTCAACTGATAAGCAGAAACAAGGCAAAAGAATTCACAACAAAAAATGGAATAGAATCATTTTATCTTGGGAATGGTCAGGGATTAGTTGGATCTATTGGTGCAATCGGTTATTCATTTGACGATCACACCTTTGAGTTTATCAGCTACAGAGACGAATCTAACTTTGGCAAGAAACGAGAAATCTCAAAAGAAAGTGTAAAGGAGATGCAAGATCTGACACGCCCAAGAACCTTTAACAGCTTTGACGAAGAAAAAAATCGGATCTTGATTGCACCTCATGGACCTGATCCAGTCCTCTTTGGTGTCAGGGGAGAAAACATTGAATCTGTTTTAAAAGGTGCGTCGTTGGTTAAATCTTCTGAAAAGTTTGCAGGTTATATGGTGTTTAGATCAAATCAGGGTACAGGGGCTCATCTAAAAAATGAACTTGATGTATCTAATTTGAAACCATTTTCGTCAGGAACCATTACTGGAAAAATATCCGACTCGCCAAAAGTTGAGCTTGGAGGACATGTCATTTTTTCTATTATTAAAAATGACCAAAAAGTTCAATGTGCTGTGTACAAACCGACAGGAATGACACAGATTGCTTCCAGGTTAATCAAAGGAGATCTGGTAAAGGTAGGTGGAGGTATAAGAAAAGCATCAAAAAATCACACGCGAACTCTAAACGTAGAATTTCTCCTAGTCTTGGAATTAGAAAAAAATCTAAGAATAGTAAATCCACTCTGTAGTGCTTGCAAAAAAAGAATGAAATCCAAGGGCAAAAACCAAGACTTTGAATGCATCAAGTGTGGAAGTAAATCAAAACATAAAACGCTTGAAGAAATTCCACGAGAAATTGAAAAACGACTCTATGTGCCAATCATGTCTGCACACAGACATCTGACTAGACCTTTGCAAAGAATTGGAAGATCAAACAAAAAAATTAACTTTTCTGAATCAGAAAAGTGGTTTCATGTTTCCCAATCCATGAAAGATCAGTATGCCAAAATTAAAATCAAGACAAGAAACTAAATGTCTCAGAATGATTTCAATAATTAAATAACGTAGCGGGGAGTAGATTTGAACTACTGATTTGCGGGTTTCTCATCAGTATTGATTATGAGCCCGCCGGGATGACTTTGCCCAAGTAGTCTGGCTTCCCCACCCCGCTAATTAAAAAGAAGTTTTGGGGTGATATATACGCTTTATCAAATTTTGGAAATAATTAATAGGATTCGTAAGATGTCAAAAC
>DATIAR010000057.1:0-5033 GCA_035457865.1 Nitrosopumilaceae archaeon | reverse complement strand
CCTATTCAGCAAAAATTGTAACTCTTGACGGTTCTATAATAGGAAACGAGTCTTTACTTGAAAGTGTAATCTAATTAATTGATTCGTATGGCTCAAGAGGTTTTTTTGTGGTTTCATTGTGTAGTAACCACTCAAGTGTTTTTGCAAATGAATCTGCCAATTCTGTAGTGGTAAGCACTGGAATACCAAGTTCCACTGCCTTTCTTCGTATTTGGTATTCATCATAAAGCATTCCAACGTATTTTTCTAAAGTTGCTGTACTTGGAACGTTCACTATGAAATTTATCTTGTGTTCGTAAAGTAAATCGGCAATGTTTGGTTTTCTTTGTGGTTCGCTAATTTTGTAGACGACTTCGACATTTCCTATTCTTTTATCAGACAAAAACTCCGCAGTGTGTTCGGTTGCAAGTATCTTGTATCCTAGGTTTTTTAGCAATACTGCGGTTTGAAGCAGTTTTTCCTTGTTTTCTGCCCCCCCAGCAGTTATGAGAGCATTGCCTTCTTTTGGCAATGAATACCCTACAGATATCAGACCTTTTGCGAGTGCATCATAAAAGCTGTCCCCAAAACATGCAGCTTCTCCAGTAGACTGCATTTCAACTCCTAAGATTATATCAGCGCCTTCTAGTTGCATAAATGAGAATTGTGGCACTTTAATTCCATAAGAATGAATTTTGCGCCATCTGTCCTTTGCTATCTTTGGCAATGTTTTTCCAAGAACTGCGCGTGCAGCTAAATTGATCAGATTCAATTTTACGAATTTTGAAACAAAAGGCATAGAACGAGATGCTCGTATGTTTAATTCTATTACGTAGACTTGATCAGAATTAATTAGAAATTGCAAATTAAATGGACCTTTTATTGAAAATGCAGTAGCAATTTTTGTTGTATAATCAGTTATGGTTTCAATTACTTTGTTGCTTAATCTCCATGGAGGAATGCACATCATCGAGTCACCAGAGTGTACACCGGCACTTTCTATGTGTTCAATCACTGCACCAATTACTACATTTTTTCCATCACAGACACCATCCACTTCAACTTCAAGTGAGTTTAGCATGAATTTTGTGATAACAACAGGATAATCTGGTGATACGTTTGTTGCTTCTTCCAAGTATTTTTTTAGTTGCATTTGTGACCACACAACTTTCATTGCAGCACCGCTTAGTACGTACGATGGCCTAACCAATACAGGAAAGCCTACATTGTTTGCAAACTTTTTAGCATCAGCTAGTTTTATGAATGCCTGCCAGAGTGGCTGCATT
Source organism: Nitrosopumilaceae archaeon (assembly GCA_035457865.1). GTDB lineage: Archaea > Thermoproteota > Nitrososphaeria > Nitrososphaerales > Nitrosopumilaceae > UBA8516. Next base: position 3,768 of record DATIAR010000057.1, on the reverse strand, counting down.
ATATGCAACTCATCTAGAACCTGACTGAATTTTGAACGGTTTTCTGCTCTGTCAATGTTTTCAAACGATGTACCGATTATCTTGACTCCATTTTTGGCAAGTTTTGGAGTGAGATTATTTGCTGTTTGTCCTCCAACTGCAGTAATTATTCCAGTTGGTTTTTCAAAGTCAGCAATGTCAAGTATTCTCTCAAGTGTTAACTCTTCAAAGTATAGTCTGTTACAAATATCATAATCGGTTGATACGGTCTCTGGGTTGCAGTTAATTACAGAAACTTCTTTGACACCGTTTTCTTGCAACCCCCAAACCATGTTTACAGTTCCCCAATCAAACTCTACACTACTTCCTATCCTGTACGGACCTGCACCCAAGACTATGATCTTTTCCTGATCTGATTGTACCTCAAAGTCATTTGTGTCACCCCCATATGTCAGATACAGATAGTTTGTTTTGGCGGGCCACTCGGCAGCAAGAGTATCTATTTGTTTTACAGCTGGAACGATCCCTGCATCTTTACGAATTTTTCTTATCTCAAGATCATCTTTATTTAGTATTCTCCCAATCTGCTTGTCTGAAAATCCTAACTTTTTTGAATCGCGTAACAATTTTGTTGTGAATTTTGAGTCTTTGAGGCTCTTTTCCATCTCTACTATGTTTCGGATTTTTTCAATAAACCATGGATCTATTACAGAGAGTTTGTAAATTTGTTCAACTGACATGCCTTGTCGCAATGCAGCTGCAACATAGTATAAAATTCCGTCATCTGTATTCTGAAGTTTATTTTCAATTTCTTCAATATCGTAGACTTTGCCATTATCTCGGTTTGCTACAAGCCCATCGTTTCCTATCTCTAACATCCTAATTGATTTTTGTAGAGACTCCTCAAAGCATCTGCCTACTGCCATCACCTCTCCAACAGATTTCATGGTAGGTCCAAGACTTCGGTTTGCAAGTTCAAACTTTGTAAAATCCCATCGCGGATGTTTGCATACAATATAATCAAGTGAAGGTTCAAAGCATGCAGTAGTTGTTTTTGTTATACGATTAACTAGTTCTGGAAGAGAATGACCCATTACAATTTTAGCTGCCATGTATGCAATTGGATACCCTGTGGCCTTGCTTGCAAGTGCTGATGAACGTGAAAGCCTAGGATTCATCTCAATTGCAACATATTTTTCAGATTCTGGATCAAGTGCAAACTGAATATTACATTCCCCTACAATTCCAACATGTTGTGTTGCGCGTAACGCGGCTGACCTTAACATGTGATATTCGTTGTTATCGAGTGTTTGCGATGGAGCTACAACTATGTTGTCACCTGTATGCACCCTCATCGAAAGAACATTTTCCATGTTGCACACTATGACATTGTTTCCAAGATAATCACGCATCACTTCATATTCTATTTGTTTCCAGTGACCAATATATTCCTCAATTAAAACTTGACCAACAAGACTAGCATTTAGACCACGCGATACTATTTCATACAATTCAATTTCATTGTGTGCCACTCCCCCGCCTTTTCCGCCCAAAGTATATGCTACACGAATAATTACTGGATATCCAAGTTCTTTTGCAATTTTTTTTGCTTCCTCAAAGTTGTAAACAGTTTTACTTTTCAGTACAGGAACATCGCATGCTATCATAGAGTCCTTGAAAAGTTGTCTGTCTTCTGTAGCATGTATCCCCCCAACTTGTGTGCCAAGAACTTTGACACCATATTTTTTTAGAACTCCAAATTCTTCAAGTTTCACTCCGCAATTAAGTGCTGTCTGTCCACCAAATCCAAGCATCAGTCCATCAGGACGTTCTGATTCTATTATTGATTCAACATATTCTGGATTCACTGGAATAGAATATACCTTATCTGCAAACCTAGTGTCTGTCTGAATGGTTGCGATATTGGGATTGATAAGTACGCTTTTAATTCCGTCTTCGCGAATGGCTTTGAGACATTGGCTACCGGAGTAATCGAATTTGCGGTCGTTTTAACGACTTTCGCCTGCTTCTCCGATTTTTATTGCCCCACTTCCAAGAACGAGAATCTTTTTTAGCGATTCATCTTTTGGCAGTCTTTTCCTCCTCCATAAGGCGCTTTAGTTCTTCAAAAATAAACTTGCAATCAAAAGGTCCAGGTGTTGCTTCAGGATGAAATTGAACAGCGATGAATTTTTTTTCTTTGTGTTTTATCCCTTCAACAGTTTGATCGTCAGCATTGGTAAACCATAATTGAAGGTCTGATTTTTTTAACGAATTAGGATCTATTCCGTATCCATGATTCTGACTTGTCACATAAACTTGATTGTTATCTAGGTTGATGCATGATTTGTTTTGTCCTCGATGTCCGTATTTTAGCTTAAATGTATCCGCCCCCCCTGCAAGCCCCATTATTTGTGCCCCAAGACAGATTCCAAGGGTAGGTATGTTTTTGTTTAAAAGTTCTTTTGCTGTCTTCAAAGTATCAGCACATTTTTGTGGATCACCAGGTCCGTTGCTTAATACAACACCTTTTGGTTTGTATGAAAGTATTTTATCAATTGAGGCATTCCAAGGAAGTTGAATTACTTTGTATCCAATTTTTCGTATGTTTCGTAAAATTGCATTTTTTACTCCGGTATCAATAACTACTACTGCTTCTGATTCTGTTCCATAAACTCGAGGTTCTTTGGTTGATACAACATTCATAAATTCTTCGTTTATGTATTTTTGTGCAGAAGCGAGTTTCTTTTTTAAATCATTTTCGTCAATTTCTTTTTCAGAAACGGCGAGTGCTGCCATCATCACACCATTTATTCTGAGTTTTTTAGTTAGTTCCCTTGTATCTATTCCTGATATTCCAGGAATTTCTTCATCGTACAGCCATTCATCCAATGTAAGAGAAAGATTCCAGTGATTTGCAGTAATTGAAAGATCATGTACAACAAGGCCACGTGCCTGAATTCTGTCAGATTCAAAGTATTTAGAAATTCCATCCTTGTCCTTTATCGAGGGATCAGGCACACCATAATTCCCTATAAGAGGATATGTGAGTGTCAGAATTTGGCCACTGTAAGAAGGATCCGTCAAAGCTTCTGTGTAACCTACCATTCCAGTGTTGAAAACAGCTTCACCAAAAACAGTAGTTGAATAACCAAAACCCATCCCATCAAAAACGGTTCCATCTTCAAGGATAAGCTTACCAAACTTGTTTACATGTTTGGCTTTTTTTATCGGAATTTTGAACCCTCAGCAAGTGAATTCTATTAGAGATTTAAGTTTTTTGATAAGACGAATGTAGTTGTTGTAAAAAGTTTAAGCGATCAGATTCTGATGAATCTTTTACAGTGCTCTGAATTGTTCGCTCCATTTGTAATAGGCGCGAATCATTTCCATACTTACGCTTGGTTTTCTTCTTTCAAGAATTGTCTTAAAGTCTGTCATTGTAAGGTTTCGTGGTTGTTGTTTTTCTTCACCAACTACTGGTTCTGGTGAATAGTTTGGTGAGTTGAATAGTTCGTTTACTACCATCAATTGTGCAGATTGACATATGTCTTTGATATCACTTGCGCTGTATCCATCTGCAAGCTTTGCAAGCTCGGATGGTTTTACTTTTTCATCCATTTTTAGTGGTGCGCTGTAAAGTTCAAACAAGTTTGTTCTTGCATCAAGTGTAGGAAGAGGAACATAGATTCTCTTTGTAAATCTTCTAAGAAACGGCCAGTCAAGACTCCAAGGTTTGTTTGTTGCACCAATTACGTATAATTTCAAGTCTTTTCCTTTACCGTTAAT
>DATIAR010000056.1:0-6500 GCA_035457865.1 Nitrosopumilaceae archaeon | reverse complement strand
TATGAACTTGTTCTGCTGTTTTTAATCCGCATTTGATACAAATTCTTTGTATTGTTCCTCTACAAGATGCACATAAGGTTGATTTTATTAGCATTCCGCCACATCTTCGACAAGATTCATCTGGCATTTTTATTGCTCACTTTCATGTTGCAATAAAACTGGCATTGAATCTGAAAAGGATGTTCACTATAGATATTGGTAGATTTAGTCTCTATGTAGAGTTTAGAGACATAAATAATAAAAACCTCTATTTTTGAATAACTTTTTCCGAAATTACATCTTGAATTGTTTCATTAATTACAGCTTCCGCAATGTCACTTGAATATTCAGCTGTTCTCCGAATGTCTTCTAGAACAAATTTTATGATACTGCTATACTTTTTTGATTCTTCCAAGCTATCAGTAAACTCCCTTTCTTTTTCCGCTATCTTACATGCTTCAGAAGCCACGGTGTCTGCAAGAATATAATCACGTTTGTTTAATGCAGCAATGGCATCTTCGAACACTTTGAGAGATTCCTCGCTTAGTTTTGAAATTTTTTGTAACATTGATGCCTCTAATGTGGATCTGAGGAATTTTACCTGTTTTGCTATTGAAACAGCATGATCAGCAATTCTCTCTACACACTTGACTACTACTCTGTAACCTAAACAATCTGATGATTTTTTTAGTCCTATTTCATGCAGTATTTTTTCATGCTGAACTGCTAGTGTAAGATTTCTCATTATGTATAAACTAAAACGATCAACTTCGTCATCTGCGTGAGAGATCTCTTCGCCAAGATCTACATCAATATCTCTTAATGCATTAATTGCATCTCGGTGCATTGTTGATGTAAGTAAAAACATTCTCTTTAGGGCGTCATTGATTGAAAGCTCTGGTAAGCTTGTCAGCACTTGTATGGTTACCGATTCTGGATTGGATTCTACTATTTCTGTTCCTATCATGTTCTTTCTTACCAAGTCTCTTATGGCTTGTTTTTGATTTGGTTGAACTCTGCCACCTTTAGTTTGTATTTCTATGATCTGATAGCCAGCAAGATACATCGCAATTATTTTTCTTTTAATTGAGTCAATAGAATCCTTCTGACCAATTGTTGTCTTTGATCTTACAGCTTTGTCTGAGCTCAGAGCACCAATGGGAAAAAGCGATAAAGAATTGTTTGGGTTCTTAATTATAGAAACCTGATCTCCTATCTGCATGTGCATAGAATCAATCCATTTTTTTGGAAGAGATAATACATAAGTTGAACCTCCGACCAGTTGTAATTTTCTTACTTCTGTTTCATCATGTAATGACAACTGTCTGTAACGTAGTTCCTATTGATTAAAGCAGTTTTCACTATGTTCTATAGTGCACTATGTAACACTATATAGTTTTAGAAAATATAGTGGGATGTCAGATATTTGACTAAAGTTCAGTCATATTATTGAGAGTAATTTCACTGAAGAAGGGTCCAGTTGATACTGACAAAATCTTTAAGGTCATAACACTACTTGCAGCTACCTATGTTCTAGTAATCATCGTGTTGATAGTCTTTGAACTTGTCAGTGGTTCGTTTCCTGTTTGGGAAGAAGAAGGTCTCTCATTTCTTACAGGTTCAGATTGGAATGCAGTCGAAGGTCGAGAATCATTTGGTGCATTACCTTACATCTTTGGGACATTGGTAACTTCTGGATTGGCCATGGTAATTGGTGTCCCAATCAGTATTGGAATTGCAATGTTTCTGTCAGAGATTGCTCCAAAATTCATACGAACGCCACTTTCTTTTGTAATAGAGCTTCTTGCAGCAGTTCCAAGTGTGATCTATGGACTGTGGGGGCTGTTTGTTTTTAGACAGTATTTCAAAGATTGGGTTGAAGCACCACTTCATAATATGTTTGGTAATAGCATTTGGTTTTTCTCAGGTACACCTTTTGGGTTGGATATTTTTACAGCCAGTGTAATTCTTGCAATCATGATAATCCCGACAATCTCATCAATATCAAGGGAAATAATGCTTGCAGTTCCAAACAGTCAAAGAGAAGCTGCCTACATGCTTGGCGCGACAAAATGGGAAGTATTCAAGATGGCCGTAATACCATACTCTAAATCAGGACTGATAGGGGCTTCAATACTTGGTCTTGGCAGGGCAGTTGGAGAAACCATGGCAGTTACAATGCTTATAGGAAATGCTACTGGACCTGCAGCATTTCCACAATCTCTGTTCAAAGCTGGTCAGACAATGTCTAGCATAATTGCAAATGAATTCAACGAAGCATCTCCTGCAGGTATACACATTCACGCATTGATTGGAATTGGCTTGATTCTTTTCATCACTGCATTGGGAATAAATATAATCGCTCATCTGCTTGTGGCAAGAGTATTAAAAGCACATGAAGGAGCAGTTCAAACTTGATTACTACTGAACAAAGAGCAGAATTTAGAGCACATTTCAGGTATAATGTAAATCGAAGATTACTTAAAGACAAAATTATCAAAGCAATTGTTTTTGGATGCGTGACAATTGCAATTATCCCTCTTGGGAGTATTCTTTTTGAAGTTTTCAAAAATGGATCTGCAGCACTAAGTATAGAATTTCTTACTCAAATCCCAGGTTCTATAGGAACTGGAGAAGGGGGAATTGGTCCTGCAATTCAGGGTACATTGTTAATTATTGGATTGTCAAGCTTGATTGGAGTACCAATAGGAATTCTATCTGGCATATTTCTTTCAGAATTTGGAGATAACAGACTCGGCAAAACAATAAGATTCTTCAACGATGTAATGGCTGAATTTCCATCCATTGTCATAGGAATCTTTGCATTTCTTCTTATAGTGTTGGTACTAGGAAACTTTTCGATTTGGGCGGGTACATTTGCACTTTCAATCATAATGTTGCCAATAATTGCAAGAACTACAGAAGAGTCACTTAAGCTTGTTCCAATAATATACAGAGAGGCCGGTTTCGCACTTGGAATTAAAAGATGGACTATCATTACTAGAATCATAATATCAAGTGCAAAAAGTGGCATGATAACTGGAATCATGCTTGCCGTAGCAAGAATAGGAGGAGAGACAGCTCCACTTATAATGACAATACTAGGTAGCAGTCAATTCTTTGCTGGGTTTAATGGACCAATGGACGCATTACCGCTAAGAATATGGAGGCTCTCCTTGCTTCCATATGAGAGTGCCCAATCTCAAGGATGGGGTGCTGCAGTGATTCTGATCCTGATAGTACTTTCAATAAATATCGGAGTTAGATTCTTCTTTTTAAGAAAACGTGGTAAATCTAGCTTCTGGTATACAAGGAGGGAACAAAAGTGGCAGCGATAACAAACATGATACAATCTACGTCTAACTTGCCAGAAGAAAAAAAATACAAAGTGATTGCAGAAAATATCACTGCAAGATATGATGAAGTGATAGCTGTTAAGAATGTTACAATAAAATTCAAAGACAAAGCTGTTACTGCTCTTATTGGTCCATCAGGTTGTGGGAAAACAACTTTACTTAGATGTATTAACAGGATGCATGAATTAACAAAAAACGCAACAGTTACTGGAAGAGTGCTACTTGATGGTGAAGATCTGTATTCAAATGCTCAAGATCCAATAGTTCATAGAAGAAAAATTGGAATGGTTTTCCAAAAACCAAATCCATTTCCCACAATGTCAATTTATGATAACGTCGCAGCTGGATTGAAATTGAATGGTCTAAAAGACAAGACTGTTATTGATGAAATAGTTAGAGGATGTCTTCAGATGGTATATCTTTGGGATGAAGTAAAAAACGATTTAAAAAAACCAGGAATGAGTCTCTCAGGTGGTCAACAACAACGCCTATGCATTGCACGAGCTCTTGCAATACAACCAGAAGTTCTTTTGATGGATGAACCAGCTTCGGCACTTGATCCAATAGCAACTCAGAAAATAGAGGAGATGATAAACGAACTAAAAAAAGAATACACAATAATTATTGTTACACATAACATGCAACAAGCTATGAGAGTTTCGGATTATACTGGCTTCATGTATCTTGGAGATCTGATTGAGTTTGGAGAAACAAGACAAATTTTTGAGAATCCTAAAAATGAGATAACTGCAAAATATGTTCAGGGACAATTTGGATAGAAATGACTCGCCTTATAGACCCGCATCTTGACGAATTGTCATCACTGATGGCTCAGATGGGTGATTTAGCTTCAAAGAGCATTAACTTGGCACTCGATTCATATCTTATAGGGAAAAATGCACGTACAGAAGTATACGAACTCTCACGTCAAATATCGAGTCTTTATGATCAGGTTGGGAATCTAACCTTTGAAATGATTCTAAAATATCAACCGGTAGCGCGCGATTTCAGATTAATTCGTTCATCAATTGAAATTTCTTATGCATTTACAAGATTTGGAAGATATGCATATGATATCATAAGTGTGCGTGACATGTTTGGTGATCTATCTGAATGTAAAAATGATGTTATTTATACGATTTCGGGAGAAATAAAAAACATGATTACTGCTGCAATACGATGCTTTGCAACCCTTGATCTAGAAAAGGCAAAACAACTTCAAACTGACGAGGACCTTGTTGACAAATATTACAAACGTCACCTTCCGATGTTGATTGATTCAAACAATACTAAATGTGCACTTGCTGATGCGCTTGTTCTGCGATACTTGGAAAGAATAGCTGATCATGCAGCCTTTATGGGAGAGTCAGTAAATTATATAGTAACGGGAAACCGTAAACCAAATTAATCAAAAGAGATCTGTGAAAGATATCTCTGTGTTTTACTATCATATATGAATTCCATCTATATAGAAAAAGTAGTTTATAGCTATTTACATGATCTATGCGGATTATCTGTAAATAGAAAATAAAATACTGTACACTTGATGAGAATAAAATTATTCGTAGTATTTGCTTTAATGCTAATGTTGTTACTACCTGCAACAACATCTGTGGTAAGTGCAGTAGTGTCTCCTCCTTTACCAAAAGGAGAATTTCAGATCACAGGAGCCGGTGCAACATTTCCATTTCCACTAATTGACAAATGGAGAGTAGAATACAACACACTATATCCTGGAATTACTCTAAACTATCAATCCATTGGAAGCGGTGGTGGTGTAAAACAACATACTGAAAAAACAGTAGACTTTGGAGCAACAGATGCACCACTGTCAAATGCTGAAGCTCAAGCGGCGCCTGGAACATTGCATATGCCTGAGACAATAGGTGCAATTACGATCTCATATAATCTTCCCGAAGTACCACAAAAAGGACTGAAATTAACAGGTCCAATTATTGCAGACATTTACTTGGCAAAAATAACAAAATGGAATGACAAAAAGATCCAAGACCTAAATAAAGAACTTGATCTTCCAAACAAAGACATCCTTGTAGTTAGACGTTCTGATGGTTCAGGTACCACTTATGGGTTCACAGATTACTTGTCAACAGTAAGCAAGAATTGGAACGATAACATTGGAAGAGGAAAAAGTGTACCATGGCCAGTTGGAGTTGGATCTCCTGGAAATGAAGGAGTAGCAGGAATAATACGACAGACTCCATATTCTTTAGGATACGTAGAATTAGCATACGCCCTACAATCTAAAATGTCATATGCATTTATTCAAAACGCAGATGGAACAGCTTTTGTAGAACCTTCACTGGAATCTATAAAATCTGCTGCGGCAGAAGCATCAAAGAGTCTGCCAGCTGCTGATGGAGATTGGAGTAATGTATCAATAGTGAATGAACCAGGCAAGAACTCATATCCCATCTCAAGTTTCAGCTATCTTCTTGTCTACAAAAACTTGGATAATATTTCAAGTATGGACAAGGAGAAGGCAAAAGCATTAGTTCATCTTATTTATTGGATGATTACTGATGGGCAGCAACATGCCACGTTATTACAGTATGTCCCATTGCCTGATGAAGTAATAGAGATTGGAAAAAATGGTTTATCACAGATCAAATTTGAAGGAGACCAACTATTTGCATATGACGAGTCTGGAACAACACCTACAGGTTCTATGGAATCTACTTCTAGCATTCCATCTTGGATAAAAAACAATGCAAAATGGTGGTCCGAAGGTCAGATTGGGGATCCTGATTTTGTTTCTGGTATACAATACATGATCAAAGAAAAGATAATGAAAATACCAGAAGCCAAAAAAGGATCAGGCTCGTCACAACAAATACCTGGATGGGTTAAAAATAATGCTGGCTGGTGGGCAGATGGAATGATAGGCGACTCTGACTTTGTTAAAGGTATACAGTATCTCATAACTAATGGAATAATGACAGTCTAATTAGTTAAATGTATAAAGCATATACTTGATTTTCCAATTTTTATGCAACAAATCAATTAGCATTTTGATTTTAAATTATTTTTATTCTATATAGTTTCATATCGTTTCATAGTACATCATTGATCACGTAATCAATATGGATCCAAGATAAGTATTTTTGAAATTAATTTCTTAATATGAAAACACTAAGAATTACTGTA
>DATIAR010000055.1:0-12981 GCA_035457865.1 Nitrosopumilaceae archaeon | reverse complement strand
GTACTTGTTATAGTATTATTTTTTACTTCGTTGTCTTTTTTTGAATCAATTATTTTTTTTGACCACTCTAAAATACTTGAAGTATCCAAATCAAGTTTATCATGATCATTGACAAGTTTTTGCAGATCTGCTTTGGTTTTTGCAATATCTGCTAGAATCTCTTTAAGTTTGTCGGCGTATTTTCTTGCAAAAACATGCATTACCCTTGAATTTGGGCCCAATATGTCCCCAATTCTTTTAAGCAGTTGAGCAACCTCAGAATTCAGATTCATCACATCTTGATATTTTTTTATCTCATCTAATTTTTTGGAAGTTTCTTTTCTTACTCCAGAAATAACAGCACTCTTTCCCCTTTCAATAATTATTTTCAAATGTTTGTCGACATCTTGCGATCCCAGATCGTCTGATTCAAACTGTGAAAATAACTGTACGATCTCTCCTCGTTTTACTTCTATTTTATCCCTTATTGGTTTTGATTTTTCAATAATATGATTGCTTAGGTTACTCTTTTTTTCTTGTAAAATGCTCTCTATTTTATTTAAAGAAACTTGCTTTGCTAATTGAGTGGATTCTATAGAATCTGTAGATCTTTTTTTGCCCCAACCAAAAACCATCTGATGTTTTACCCACTGGAATAATATCATTACAACATTAAATATTACACGATACAAATTACAGTATGAGCGATACTCGCTTTATAATGCTGGGAATAGTACTCGTGTTTGTTGGTTTCCTTGTCTTAGGAATATTTGGAAGGCCATTTTTAGAATTTACAGTTCAGGTAAACGAATTTGGTAACTGTGTTGACTATACAGAAAATGGAGCAGTATCAGTTGATTGTAGTGTTATAATGCAGGACAAGATGGTTTTCTTTGGTGTGGTAATGGGATTGATTAGTTCCGGGATTGTTTCATTAGTGAAAGGATATCGTGGACGATGGGACCAAGACGTCAAAAGCGATGAAATGCTAGGACCAAAAAAGGACTAGGAATTATTCTCAGAAAAGCCCATCTAGTGATAACATTCAACGCTAACCGATTTTGCAAGAACGATGCTCAATACAACTTAATCATATTCAGTAAGATTTACCTAATCTAGTTAAAACCACTAAATTTTATTCTGGTTTCATTAAGATCTTACCAAAAACGTTTCCTTTAAGCATCTTTGTATGAGCTTCTACTGCATTTTCAAAGGTGAAAACAGAATCAATTATTGATTTTATCCTTCCTTTTGACATCCAGTACATTGATTCTTCTAATTCTGCTTTTGTTCCTTGCGTGGAACCTAGAATGTTTATACCTTTAAAAAAAACATGTCTTAGATCCGTCTTGACATCATAACCAGTTGTTGCACCAGTTGTAACAAGTGTTGCGCCATACTTTAACAAAGTTAATTCCTTATTCCAATGTGAACCTCCAATGTGCTCAAAGATTACATCTACACCAGGAGGCTGGTTCTTCTTTTTGGCTAATTCTTTTGTTATGGAAAAAACTTCTTTATTCCAATCTTCCTTTCTATGATCTACTGCAAAATCTGCGCCAATCTCAAGACATTTTTCAAGCTTATCTGAACTTGCAGTTGCAATCACATCACAATCATACAACTTGGCAATTTGAATTCCAAAAGTACCCATGCCAGAACCACCTCCCATTATTAGAACGGTTTTACCTGGTTTGATCTTGGCTCTGCCAACTAACATGTGCCATGATGTCATCAGAGTCATAGAAGCAGCTGCAGCGTCTTCGTAGCTGATATTCTCTGGGATCTTTACAGTGTTTACCTCTGGGAGGTGAGTAATTTCACAATATCCTCCCCACAATGGTCCAGTCTGAAAACCCCAGATCTTTCTATCTTTACAATCATACTCTCTTCCTTCAGTACAAGCTGAACAAATTCGACATGAAATATTTCCATGTGACACAACTCTGTCTCCAATTTTGATGTTTCTTACTTCATCACCCACCGCAACTACTTCTCCTGCCGCATCAGTTCCGGAAATGTGTGGCATTGGTATCTGAATTGGTTTTCCTCGCATTCCCCAAATGTCATCATAGTTTAGACCAGCAGCTTTTACTTTGAAAACAACTTCCTTAGGTTTTGGTTTGGGCTCTGGAATTTCTTTTAATTTTAAAATTCGTTTGTAATTGTCATCAGGAGCATACTCTTCATAGACTAGCGCCTTCATTAAAAAAAATTATTACCGACTTATTATATAGATTGGCAGACTGTATTGAAGTCTACCATAAATAAATGAATTAGAAAGAAAAATTTGGGAAAAAATTAGTTTTTTGGATTGATCAGTTGCTTACTCAGCTGCTGATTCTGTTGCAGGTTGTGAAGAACTTTCTACGATTTCACCAGAAGCAAATCGTCCACCCACTTGGGTGATCTTTATTTTTGCGTTCTGACCAGCCTTGCCGTTTTTGACAAATATCACAAAGCCTTCTACTCTTGCGATACCGTCTCCTTTTCTGCTAATTTCCGTAATGGAAACATCGTATTCTTTTCCTGTTTCTACTGGTTTTGGTCCGTCATCAAATCGTCTATTGCCGCCATATCCTCTATCTCGACCATATCCTCTATTAGATCTTCCAAAACCTCCGTCGTTATAACTCATCGTTGCACCTCCTTTCTGATCTAACATGAATTTTATCCCAATAAGAATGGATGTAAATTGTAATTATGATACAAAAATTAACATCACTGACTAAATTGAATCATTTCAGCACGCTTAATAGCAATGCAAAAACTTGATGTGCATGGCAAAAGCCAAATCAAAAGCTAAATCAAAAAGCACAAAGAAGAGTAAAAGATAAAAAATCGGACCTGAAAAAGGTCTTTTCCTTTTTCCTACACATGTAATGACTAGTTATAGTGAAAAACCATGAAATACTCTGGTTTTTATGTAGAGACAACCTCCACAAGGTCAGATATCTATGGTTTTACAAACTTTCAACACAGGCATGCGGTGTGCACGCTGTGGAAAAAACTCAATGGTGACTGATAATACCACTGGTGAAAGGTTTTGCGGAGGATGCGGTTTTGTAATTACCGAACGCGTTGATGATTCTGGTCCAGAATGGCGTTCATTTTCAAAGGACGAATATGATGATAAAAGCAGGACAGGTTCGCCAACCTCGCTTGCAATGCATGACATGGGACTGGCTACAATAATTGGTCATGCAAACAAGGACGTAACTGGAAAGCCACTGTCTGCATCCATGAAAAGTACAATAGAACGTCTTAGAACATGGGACAGTAGAAGCCAAGCCCATGAATCTTCAGATAGAAACTTTAGACAGGCATTTAGTGATCTTGGTAGGCTAAAAGACAAGCTTGCACTTTCTGACGCAGTAATCGAAAAAACAGCTTACATTTACAGAAAGGCACTTGACAAGGGTCTTGTCAGGGGAAGATCCATTCCAGGTCTTCTTGCAGCGGCACTATATGCAGCATGCAGGGATAGCGGAACTCCAAGAACATTAAACGATGTTTCAAGTGAAATAAATATCAAAAGAAAAGATGTCTCACGATGTTATAGGCTTCTTTTACGAGAACTTGATCTAAAGATGCCTGTGGTGGATCCAGTAAAATGTATGTCTAGAATAGCAAGCGAAGCAGGACTAACTGAAAAGGTAAAACGACGAGCTCTTGTAATCTTAAATGACGCAAACAAGCTGGAAATTACCGCAGGAAAAGATCCTATGGGACTTGCAGCCGCGGCATTATATCTTTCATGTGTGTTAAACGGAGAAGACACTACACAAAAAGTTATTGCAATGGCAGCTGGTGTAACCGAAGTTACAATACGAAACAGGTACAAGGGACTAAAAGAGTCACTAAATATCTGATCTCTTACAACTCGTAATCAATTGTCTCAGATCTGCAAATTATCACATAGTGTAGCAAAATAGCAAAGCTATAAGGGTTAGACCAGACAATGTAATACATAAGCCAAAATTCTATATCGCTTAAAGTACTAGAAGCATATTCTCGTGATGTTGGTAGAGGAATAGCACGCCTTGATTACGATTCTACAAATTCACTTAGCGCAGCAACTGGCGATGTCATTGAAATTAAAGGAAAAAAACGAACTGTTGCAAAATGCATGCCGCTTTATCCATCAGACGAAGGAAAAGGAATTATCCGAGTTGATGGTCTTGTACGAAACAATTTGGGGGTGGCAGTGGGTGATAAGGTGGAGGTTAGAAAAATAAAAGCAATTCCTGCTGAAAAAATCATCGTTGCTCCACTTGATGCAATTCCTCCAATAGATGAAAGATATCTTACGGACTCGCTAGAAAATACTCCACTGACAAAAGGAGATAACATAATGGTGCCATATTTTGGTGGCAAGCTGACTTTTCAAGTAATAGGCGTTACACCAGTAGCCGATGCAGTAATTGTGACACAAAAGACACTATTTCATATTGGAGAAAAAAGTGATTCTCTTCACGGTCTTCCGATGGTGTCCTATGAAGACATTGGGGGCCTGACTGATGAAATAAGAAAAGTTAGAGAAATGATCGAGCTTCCAATGAGGCACCCAGAAATTTTTGAAAAGCTTGGTGTTGAAGCTCCAAAAGGTGTATTACTTTTTGGAGTGCCAGGAACTGGCAAGACACTTTTGGCAAAAGCAGTTGCAAATGAAAGTAATGCTCACTTTATCAGCATTTCGGGTCCTGAAATCATGAGTAAGTTCTATGGAGAAAGCGAAGCAAGAGTACGAGAAATTTTCAAAGAAGCAAGAGAAAAGGCTCCTTCTATTGTTTTTATTGATGAGATTGATTCGATTGCCCCAAAAAGAGAAGAAGTAACAGGCGAAGTTGAAAGAAGAGTTGTCTCACAACTGCTTTCACTTATGGATGGTTTAGAAGCAAGAGGAAAAGTAATTGTCATTGCGGCAACAAATAGACCAAATGCATTAGACCCTGCCCTTAGACGACCTGGAAGATTTGACCGAGAGATTGAGATCAGAGTGCCAGACAAAAAGGGAAGACTCGACATACTCTTGATACATACAAGAAACATGCCTCTGACTGAGGATGTAAACTTGGAAAAAATTGCGGCAGTAAGCCATGGCTATGTTGGGGCAGACTTGGAATATCTGTGTAAAGAAGCTGCAATGAAATGTTTGAGAAGGTTATTGTCAGAAATTAATTTAGCAGACGAAAAGATTCCAGTTGAAACTTTGGACAAACTTATTGTAAATGCTGAAGATTACCAAAATGCATTACGCGAAGTCACACCAGCCGGAATGCGTGAAGTCTTTATAGAAAGCCCAGATGTCTCTTGGGACGAAATAGGAGGATTACAAAATATCAAACGTGAGCTACAAGAAGCAGTAGAATGGCCAATGAAATATCCTACACTTTACACCAACATGGGCCACAGAATGCCGCGAGGAATTTTACTTTACGGACCAAGTGGAACTGGAAAGACACTTTTGGCAAAAGCAGTAGCAACTGAAAGTGAAGCCAACTTTATCTCAGTAAAAGGACCCGAGCTGTTGTCAAAATGGGTTGGAGAGTCAGAGCGTGGCATAAGAGAAGTCTTCAGAAGAGCAAAACAATCTTCACCATGTGTGATATTTTTTGATGAAATAGATTCAATTGCTCCAATTAGAGGTTTTGGTGGAGAAACAGCATCTACTGAAAAAGTTGTCAGCCAGCTTCTAACAGAGCTTGATGGAATAGAAAGTCTTAATGATGTAGTAGTGCTTGCTGCAACAAATAGAGCAGACATGCTTGATACGGCTCTTTTAAGACCAGGAAGATTTGATAAAATAATACATGTACCCATGCCAGACAAGGAAGGCAGAAAGAAAATCCTAGAGATAAGCACAAAGGAAATTCCTATTGATAAAGAACAAAAAAACGAATTAGGACAGAATCCAAATTATGTCGATTTAGAAAAGATCGCAGATGCTGCAGATGGTCTTAGTGGGGCAGATGTTGCATCAATTGCAAACACTGCAGTATCTCTTGTAATACATGAGTTTCTTGGTAAATATAAAGATCAGAAAGAGGCAGAAAAAGAGGTAGACAATACCAAAGTAACAATGAGACATTTTGAAGAAGCTGTAAAAAAAGTCCGGATACAAAAAGAGCTCAAGGTAGGCGAAAAGTTAGCCGTACCATACTACAGATAACTCATAAAATTACTGATTGCAACCACTTAATAACATAGGGCATTCTCTGTTGCGATGAATACAAAACCATCTTTTCTACAAGGATTAAAAAAGATTCTGGGATTAAGAAAAGACAAAGAACCAACTGTATAAAAATTTAAAATAATAATTTTTAAAATATTTTTCAGATGCTCCAGATGTATCTGTACAAAATAAATCTAGCTTGTATCAACATTAACAGTACCTGATGATGTGACAGGACAAGCAAGACGCTCATCTTCTTTGCAGGAATTATTTTTCCAATGCAGCGGACGTAGATTTGATAAATCATCTAAACCCACATCCAATCGTGGTTTTATCTGATCAATCTCCCATCCATATGCCGAATCATGATTCCCATATTGTGTTCTTTCAATCCAAGCTCCGCACTGATCCTTTCTAAAATCGTTTGGCACGTTATACTCATCAATTTCAGCTTTTTGCCAAACTTTTAAAATAATTTCATCAGTAAAGTTCATTTTTGCTCCTACATGGATTCTTCTACAAGAACTGGCGCTTCAGTTTTTAATACCATAGTTGACCATCTTTTTTGTCCTGATGAATGCTTGTTTTCTTCACATCTGACGCAAACCTGAGATTCATTATATGTATAGATTCCGCATTCGCAAGAAGAACATTTGCATTCTACTGGTGATTTTGACATACTCTGTTTTGTTTTCTAACTATAATAGGCTTCGTTAATCAAAACTTTTGCCAGTCTTTAACGACTCACAAGTTTTTTTACATCAAATCTAATCGATTATCCAATAATGATATTACTTTGTTACAGGAAATCTTTATCAATTACTGTAGAATGAATATTTCGTGGAAGTTCAAAGCGCCGCAGAAAGGTTGATTCGCCTTAGTCCTTCGGTAAGAGTCGTCACTGTTTGTGACATGAATGGGAGAGTTGTTTTTAGTGCACGTTCAAGGAAAGCAAAGATGCTTCTCTCCAAAAAAGAAAGCATGATTTCATTGCAATTAGCTGCACGGGCTTGGAAAATACGAAAAAAACTTGAGCGAAAACTTGGAGCATGCAAATATGTGTTAGCAGAATATGGCAATGTAAAAAGAATTACAATGCCTGCTGGAAGAAATCATCTACTCTACATTACTACTTCGGGATCATTTGATCACAATAAAGTGGTTCGCAAGGTTCGATCTTTCAGATAAAACTCTCCTCTATCTTCATCTAATATTATTTGGTTATATTCCTCAAATCTGTTTTGAACTTTGTGAATTGCTATAATCTTCTTTTACCAGTGCCTCTTCCCGTGCTGACCCACATTCCTTTTGCTGATGTACTTGCTGAATCAGGTATGTCGCCAAATTTTATCTTGGTTGTACCTCTGCCGACAGTAATGTAACTATTTTTTGCAGCTTCTTTTCGTTGTTTTGAAAATTCCTTAAATGGAGCACCGGCCCAGTTGTCTTCTTCTTTTTCAGATATTCTTCTTGTAGTTCCTCTTCCTCCAATACGTATGTGGCCCATTATCTCATTCCTCTTAATGATAGAACAGTATTCACATTAATAAGATTATTCCACGCCTAAATTCATCGTATAATTTTTCCAGTTCTTTTCATCGTCTCTTCACTATTGCTACAAAAAATAATACTAGAATTGCAAATGTCATTAATTTCAATATAATGCCAGTAATATCTTCATCCAAAAACCCTAGGTAATCCTCTACGGAATCAACAAAAAGTTGTATAGCAAACAAAGCAAAAGCGGCAGCTGCGAACAGAATTTTCTTAATCCTGGTATTTCTGTAGGCTGTGATAGATAATGCAAATAAAATCAAGGCGAAAGCCACAATTCCAAGCTCAATTCCACTTTCTATTCCAAAAGGTTCGATTTCTAGGAATAATTTTGAGAGGATCATTGTTCTTTATCCTCCTTTGATAGAGACAAGAACATCTCAGCAAGTCTGTTGCTCCATCTGTTCCAAATGTTTGGATGATAGTTTTTCATTAATGAAATGATGTGTTTGGGATCTATTTCAAATGTGTATCTTTTGAACTTGCCATCTTTTAGTTCTAAAATTAAACCAAGTCCAACTAATCTGTTAACATGCCAATTCACTGAAGCTGAAGATATCCCTATCATGTTTGCAATATCAGTTTGTGTTGGATTCTTTTTTTCCAAGATCATCATCAGAATCTCTCTTGCTGTTTCCTGATTCAAAATTTTAAGAATGTCTCTTTCATTTTGTTCAAAAAGACCTATTGGGAAATAGTATTTGTGAAGGTTGTGTCTTTCTGAAGAAATTTTACCTTGATTTTCGAGTAGATTAAGATGATATTGAGTTGTTCCCATTGACATTATTAACTCCCTCTTGATTTGACGTAAGTGACATCCTGGATTTTCCTGAATGTATTGTAATACTCGAATGGTGTTACTATTTGACTCGTCATTCACTCCACACCAACTTCTTATCCATAACAAAAATTATGATACTGTCAACAATTTTCATCCTTTTATCAAAATTAGGACTAGAAGAATATATTGATTATAGTACATTCATCTAAGTGGAATGAAATCATTCTTAAGAATAGTAATGGTTAGATATTTTGATTAATTTTTGAATTAGGTACTTGTCTCACAATCGCTTTAATATCAAACACTAAAGAGATTCTAATGAATTCAAAACAGACCATGAATATTGTAATAGTAGCAATTATTGCAACTGTTACACTAGCAGGCACATACAACGAAATCAATAAAGCCAATGCAGAAAAAGATGAGGAACCACAATTTATAGACAATTTTGACCTAGCAGCGTGTACGTGGTCCTCAACAGGAAGCAATTCTTACTTTGTCTTAGAGCCTGGATACCAACTTGTGCTAAAAGGAAGGGAGGGCGGTTCGCTTATCCAACTAACCATCACCGTACTGGATGAAACAAAAATCATAGAAGGTATTGAAACAAGGGTGGTAGAAGAAAGAGAAACAGTAGATGGATCATTGGTAGAAGTTTCAAGAAACTTTTTTGCCATTTGTAATGAAAACAACAATGTCTTTTACTTTGGTGAAGAGGTAGACATTTACCAAGACGGCCAAATCGTCAGCCACGATGGTGCTTGGTTGCATGGAGCAGATGGTGCAAGAGCAGGATTGATGATGCCTGGAGCTCCAGCTGAAGACTATGCCTACTATCAGGAAGTTGCACCTGGTGTTGCATTGGATAGGGCAGTAATTGAAAGTCTTGATGAAAGAGTCAAAACTCCCGCGGGAGTTTTTAAGAATTCATTAGAGATCTTAGAAACAACTCCTCTTGAGCCAACAACGGAAGATTTCAAATTGTATGCGCCAAACATAGGATTAGTCAAGAGTAACACTCTGAAGCTAATCGGATATGGATACGTATAGGAAGACTAAACCATCGCTTATACGATCCAATTTCCTTTCTTTTTTAATTCAAATAATTCTGTCTTTCTACAAAAGCAACGCAAGTTTGAGATCAGGCATTTTCTAGGTTAAAATTAATTTCAAACTAAAAAATTAGGACGCCAGGTAAGGGATTCGAACCCATGTGTGCAGAAGCACAACCGCTACCTTGTTTTGATCTCGAGGCGGTCGCCGTACCACTTGGCTAACCTGGCAACTGCAAGACTTCGTACTTTGATCAATAAATACACTAAGAATGAAAGTGATCAAGTATATAATAAAGGATATAAAGTAGACTATTTATTACAAAGATCAGTTGGAGACCATTTCCAAAAAAGTCGTCTCAATTGAGTTTGGTGGAAAAAAGTACGTGCTTTCAGACGAGATGACCATTGAGAACTTTCTATCAAGTCTGGGCTTTGATGACAATGAGCTTGTGCTCCTAAAACCAACAAGGGACGGCTTTGCCCTGACTATAAAGTAGTGTAAGAATTGATAGTGGATAGTTTATTATTGATATCATACTTACTAATATCACAAACAGGGTGCTAAAACATAGATGCCAAAGTTTCGTGTTTCCATAACAATTGACAGCCGCATAGCAAAAGAGATTGAGGACTATTACAGAGAAAAGGTCAAGACAGCAGCTGAAAAAGGCGAGGACATTCCAAAGCTTTCAAACGTATATGAAGAAATCATAGAGCGCGGCTGGGAAACAAAATCAAGCCTTCGCAAGAAATAGGAAAGCAAAAATTCACTGATTATTACAATATTTCGTGGGTCTTGATCTAAAGCCGCTAGTTGTACGCGAAAAAACAAATCTTGAATCTTTTGCGTCCAAAGTCATAGCAATTGATGCGTACAATGCGATTTATCAATTCTTGGCGATAATTCGCGGTCCTGACGGGATGCCATTAAATGATTCTAGGGGAAGAATAACAAGTCATATCAGCGGTCTATTTTATAGAAACATAAACTTTCTTTCACTAGGAATAAAACCAGTTTATGTTTTTGATGGAAAGCCTCCGTCACTAAAATCTGCAGAAATATCACGACGTAAGCAGATAAAAAAAGATGCTACAATAAAATATGAAAAAGCATTAACAGAAGGAAAGTATGAGGACGCAAAAAAATTTGCACAACAAACCTCGGTGCTACGCGACGACATGGTTGAAGACTCTAAGCATTTGTTGAATCTTTTTGGAATTCCCTTCATCCAAGCTCCATCAGAAGGTGAAGCTACTGCAGCAAATCTTACTATCACAGGACAAGCATATGCTTCTGCAAGTCAGGATTTTGACTCGTTGTTATTTGGAGCAAAAAAACTTGTACGAAATTTCACAAATAGCGGCAGAAGGAAACTTCCAAACAGAAATACTACAATAGAGATAGAACCTGAAATAATTGATCTTGAAAAAACTCTATCTGAGCTTGCTATTTCACGTGAACAACTAGTGGATGTTGGGATTCTCATTGGTACTGACTTTAATCCAAATGGATTTGAGAGAATTGGTCCAAAGACAGCACTAAAAGCAATAAAAGAATATGGCAAGCTTGAATCCGTTCCACAAATTCAAGAAAAGCTACAAGAGATAGATTACAAACAGATAAGACAGATATTTTTAGAGCCCACAGTTGCTGATGTTTCATCTATAGAATTTGGTGAGATAGATTTTCAAGCAATTACAAACTATCTCTCATCTGAGAGGAGTTTTTCACTAGACAGGGTTGAAACTTCACTTAATAGGCTGAAGAAAGCCAAAGAGAGAAAAAGTCATACCCTTGAGCAGTGGATGAATTAATTTGATGATCTAGTCGGTAATTTGCAGAATCTAGATCTGTTTTTGCCTGAAATTACGCTACATATCATTATCTATGGAATTGTATCATTCCAAGGGGTAACAAAATACTTGTATGTTCCACCATGTCTGGGAGCTTCTTCTTTTATGTACCAGACATGAAGTCTTGATTTCTCATCTGCAATCATTTCACAAGGAAGAATAACAGTGCTGTTTTTTGCATCAAATTTTACTGCTTGTGCAAATTCTTTTCCACGAATAAAATATTGGTGTTCAATTACGTTACCTATATTCTCTGCAGACATTTTGCAGTTGCTGTCTGTCCTTTCTATCAAAGTAACAGGGATTACATTTTTGACAACATCATGTGGATTTAACTCATTCCAGTTTGGTCCTGTAAATGTGTCAAGCAACAAACCAAAATAGCTGTTTGACCACGGAGCGAAAACAAAAACAGCAATGACAACAGCAGCAGCAATAAGAACAAAAATCTTTTCTTGTTTCTTATTCATTTCTCTCTGATTGGTGTAATACTGTGTATTACAAAAACATCTAGTCTAGAGTTAAAGTGTATGTTATATCGACTGACTCGCCAGAGTTTACAGTAACGTTTGTGGTATCTACTACTGCAAGAAGTGGAGCCTGATTGGCAGTTGTATCGCAGTCATTGAAGGGACCAGCACCTTGGGCTCCATTACCGCAAATACCAATGCCTCCTACTACTGTTCCTGCAGGAAAGTGAGTGCCAGCTGAAAAAGTTTGTGTCCCTGAACCTGCGGTGGTAGCTGCTGTAGTGAATACAATATTTCCTTTACAGTTGTTGCCAGTGAGACCATTCTCGGTGTTGAAATCTGCGGTAGTCTCTGCGTCATTTGTAGCTCCATCAGGTGCTGCAAAATCTGTCACACACATAGTATCAACTTGGTTTGCATCAGAAACATCTGTACCGCCATCTCCAAACGCTTGATCCAACATGTAGGTTGTTCCGACATCAACAACTTGGTTGTGAATCATATTTTCAAAGAGAATGTTTCCTGTAGAATCCTTTAAGACAATTGTAGCAATTCCATACATTTTTGGTAAGTCTGATTGTGTGTTGGAATTAGTAGCTGGCAGAATCATTATAAATGCTAGAAAAATTAAACCGAATCCTATGCCTTTTAACATTGTTCTCGATCCCTAATATGTGTATAAAAATCTTTTTTTGAATCTCCTTAAAAGACTATTATTCTGAAATATTTACATCGTCTTTAGCCTTAATGATATAGTGTTTGGAGCCATTTTCATCCAGATAATAATCAAGATCTGATGGTTTTTCTGCTATTGTGTAATCTTTAAGTTTAATCTCATCATTATTTTGCAATTTTGAATTGATCAATACGCTGTCGTTCATAGATGGTTTGTCATCCAAAGCGGGTGGAGTATTTCTAGTGTTGTTTGACACTAGGACAACAACGATGATTGCAACTATGATGCCTACTACAAAAATTCCTTTGAAATTCACATAGTCAAGTACAAAATTCGTACTTATATTACTAATTGCATGAAACTAAACAGATCGCAACCAAACCTTATTAGTTCTTAAAATATTTCAAAAACCGATGAATTGGGAAATACCACTTTTG
>DATIAR010000054.1:0-15973 GCA_035457865.1 Nitrosopumilaceae archaeon | reverse complement strand
ATAAATGAATTTGCATAGCTTTCTTGCATATTCTAGACTGTCTCCAACTTGTGGTACAACAAGATCTGTTATTTCTACATGGATCTTGGTTTTGTCTCTAATCTCTATGAGGGTATCAAAGATTGGTTTTGGATCAGGAATGCCTATGAATTTTCTAGTAAATTGTGGTTCAGCATTACCTTTGAAATCTACAGTGATACAATCAAGAAATTCGCCCATCATCTTTACTGATTCTGGAGTATCATAGCCATTTGATACAAAGATATTGAAAAGGCCTTTGCTGTGTGCAGCTACTCCACAATCGCGTGCAAACTCGATGAATATTGAGGGTTCGTTGTAAGTGTATGCGATTCCGTCAGCTTTTAATTTTAGAGCTTGATTGACTACATCTTCTGGTGTCATATCAACGCCTTCTATTTTTCGTCTTTGACTAATGTCAAAGTTTTGGCAGTATCTGCATAACCAATTACAGCCTGTTGTAGCTATAGAAAATATGCTTGTACCTGGTTTATAATGAATGACAGGCTTTTTTTCTATGGGGTCTACATTTCCAGAAATTACTTTTCCATAAACATATAGCTGAAGTTTTCCATTCTCATTTCCTCTAATACCACAGAGGCCTATCTGCCCCTTACCAATCTCACAGTACCTTGCACACGCTGTGCAACGAACCTTATCGTTTGGTAATTTTTCATATAGTATTGCTTCTTTAGTCGTCATGTACTTTACTTCGAATTATCATATAAGCTATGATACAGCGGGTAGCTGAACCTTATCTGGTTTTATTTTGCTAATTGCATTTAACAGATCTTCTTGTGTTATTTTGATCGATTTAACAGACTTTTCTTTGGTGTTTACAAATCGCTTTATTGCAGTAATTGCAGCTCTGCTACAAACTCCCTCAATTTCTGCTCCGCTGAATCCTTGAGTTTTTTCTACTAGTTGTGCAAAATCTATATCGTTAGCTAAAGGTTTTTTCTTTGTATGTATTTTAAAGATGTTTTCTCGTGCCTTTGTGTCAGGTAATGGCACTTCAATTATTCTATCAAACCTTCCTGGTCTGAGCAGAGCAGAATCTACTATATCAATTCTATTTGTAGCTCCAATTACTATAACATTTTGTAGTTCTTCAAGACCATCGATTTCTGTTAGTATTTGTGATACAACCCTTTCAGTAACATGTGAATCAGACGTTCCAGAGCTCCGACTTGGTGCAATTGCGTCAATTTCATCTAGAAATACGATGCATGGTGAAGCTTGTCGTGCCTTTCTGAAAATTTCTCTTACCCCTTTTTCAGATTCTCCTACCCATTTTGATAAAAGCTCGGGACCTTTTATGCTGATAAAATTAGACTCTGTCGTATTTGCCACTGCTTTTGCAATCAATGTCTTTCCTGTGCCAGGCGGCCCATACAAGAGAATTCCTTTTGGTGGAGAAACATCTGCATGTTCAAATGCATCTTTGTGTTTCAGTGGCCATTCAACAGCTTCCTGTAATTCTTCTTTGAGTGATTCTAATCCTCCAACATCATCCCACGTAACATTTGGTATCTGGACTAGGACTTCTCGTAATGCTGATGGTCTAACCTCTTTTAATGCATCTCTAAAGTCTTCATCGTTAATTACAATTTTTTGTAAAATTTCAGAGGATATTTTCTCTTGTTCTAAATCTAATTCAGGTAAGATCCTTCGTAATGATCTCATTGCCGCTTCTTTTGCGAGAATCTCCAAATCGGCTCCAACAAATCCATGGGTTATTTTTGCAATTTGATCTAGATTGACTTTATCATTAAGTGGCATTCCACGTGTATGAATGGCAAGAATTTCTTTTCTTCCTTCTTCATCAGGTATTCCAATTTCAATTTCCCTATCAAATCTACCTGGTCTCCTAAGTGCGGGATCAATTGAATCAGGCCTATTTGTCGCGGCAATTACAACTACTTTGCCTCTAGATTTCATTCCATCCATTAATGTAAGTAATTGCGACACAACTCTTTTCTCTACTTCACCGGTTACTTCTTCCCTTTTTGGTGCAATAGAATCCACTTCGTCAATGAATATTATGCTTGGAGCATTTTCTTCCGCTTGTTTGAAAATCTCTCTTAATCGCTCTTCGCTCTCACCATAATATTTGCCCATGATCTCTGGGCCACTGAGTGAGATAAAATGAGAATTTGTTTCACCTGCAACAGCTTTTGCTAAAAGTGTCTTTCCCGTTCCAGGTGGACCATACATTAGTACTCCTTTTGGTGCCTCTACACCAAGCTTTTCAAATAGTTCAGGATGACGCATTGGCAGCTCTATCATCTCGCGTATCTTTTGGACTTCTTTCTTCAAACCTCCCAAGTCATCGTATGTGATTCTTGGCACCGATTGGTCTAGTGCCTTGGTCATACTGCCTAGTTTAAACTCAGTTTGGTCTGTTACTATGACTGGTTTTGAGGCAGGATTTGTACTTGTAACAATTAATTGAGTTTTTCCTCCCAACTGTGTAGTCACTATCAGAGTATCGCCAGTTGTCAAAACATGACCGTCATAATTTGCTTGCATGTATTCTTGTAATCCTTCTGCACTGAGTTTTTCAATTGGAGATAATACTATTGACTGTGCTTGTTTTGCATCAACTTTTTTTACAGAAATTTTTTCTCCAATACCTGAACCTATATTGTGTCTTGTTAAACCATCAATTTTGATTATTCCAGTGCCATAATCTTCAGGAGTCCCAGGCCATAGTTTTACATGGCTTTTTCTATTGCCTATAATTTCTAATATTTGACCAGTTTCCCATTCATTATCTTCAACAATTTTTGGATCTACTACAGCGATACCTTTACCTACAAGTCTTTGGGAAACTTCACTAATTTTTAAAATAATTTCAGTCATTATTTAATCACCATAAAAAAATAGAGGTTTATTCAACCTCCACCGTTTTACCTTTTGGTTTGTCTTCTTCTTTTAGTTTGAAACTTACTTCAAGAATTCCGTTGGCATAAGTTGCCCTTACGGAATCTTCGTCTACCTTGTGTCTTATCGGTACTT
Organism: Nitrosopumilaceae archaeon; assembly: GCA_035457865.1. GTDB lineage: Archaea > Thermoproteota > Nitrososphaeria > Nitrososphaerales > Nitrosopumilaceae > UBA8516. The sequence goes on along the minus strand of DATIAR010000054.1, from coordinate 12,934 downwards.
TAGCATGATATTTTTTCTGAGCATGCTCTGCATCAAGACTTACCGTACGTCCTTCAACTACAATCTTGATGTCCTTTTTTTCAACTCCTGGCATTTCGGCAACAAGTTTCAGAACTTTTTCTTTGTCATCCAGAAGAACATCCACAAAAGGTTCCCTTACATCAGATGTTGGAAGCAGATTTGGTTTTACATTCCCAAATTCTTTTACTACTGGTTTTCCATCTGACCCCACTGTCATTGTATAACCATAGTAATAGGGACCAAATGTTTGGAGGTTGCTTGTTTCTTTTAGATCGTCAAAGATGTCTTCGATATCCATAAACTGTCTAGACATTCTTCGCCAAAGGTTGTCAAATTCGTCTGTTATAAACATGTCATATTCACTTATAGTTTGTAATGTACATGACAATATATAAATTTTATTTTATTATATTAGATATATTTACATAAGACTATTATATATGACAGTATTTATAGTTCTTTATGAGAGCGGTTAATGTCTCGGTACCTGATGCAGTAAGGGAAATTATCACTAGGAATCGTTCAATTTATGATTGCGTGAAGATGGACTTGATCAACTACACGGCACTAGCAGTAAAAATCCAAAAAGATGTTGAGGCTCATGTTGGTGGATCTGTGAATCTGAATACAATAGTTGTTGCAATCAAAAGATATGCAGATTCATTTGAAGAAAAAGACGAAGTTCAAAATGAACCAGTCTTAAAGAATGCTAGGCTTTCATTAACAGATGGAATTGCTGACGTAAGATTTTCTACAGATGGTTTTGAGATTGGAGATGCTACAGATTTGATGAATAGATTCATGCAGATTGATCCTGATTACGAATTTTTTAGATTAACAGATTCGTTTAGAGTATTAACTGAAGATGTTGATGATGTGAGAAAGTTATTTGCATCCTTTCCAAACCAAAAAAACTTTTTCCAAACTGGATTAGCAAAAATTAGCATACACATACCAGATACACAGAATAGATCTGACGTTGCTTCTTATGTATCTGAAATTCTACATGATAATGGAATCGAACTTGTTAATGCATATTTTGGTCAGGAAGACATCATTATAGTATTACATGAAAAAGATGCTGCAAGAGCCTATCAAATTTTACGTTCAGAAATTTCAAAATAGTTTATCAATTAAGGCTATAATAATACAAAATACTAGATACCTAATGTTTCAGGTTTAGAGATTTCAAGAAATACCTTATCCCCAACGGAAAGGCCAAGTTCTTTGTATTCATGCATGTCTAGCTTGATTGAGGTTATACCTCCTGCTTGACCTAAAACACCTCCCGACATCATCTTATTGAGGCCTTTTATCATATCGTCCATATTCGAAAATCCCATTACATTTGCACCAAAAGGTGACATTGGCTGACTCTGTTCTCTAAAGTCTTTAGGTGTAGATAGGGAAATTACTACATATGGCGCTCCGTCTGGTGCGGCATCTATACGAACTACAACGTATTCTTTCTTCATATAATAACTCAGTTTTTACGATATTTTACTCTTCTCATTACAAAAATTGTTGTTTTTCATCTTTTAAATTTTTTTATAAGATATAACTAGTTAACATATTTTGAAAAATCAAATTCTAATTTTAGATTTACCTTTTCTTTTTTCCATCGTGTGAAGATGTTTTTCTTTATATTTTCTATTCCCGGGGAGCCAATCGAAGTTTATGATTGTAACATGGACACCATATTCCATCCCATTTCATGAAGAGTTCACAAGAATTACATCGCTTCTGACCAGAAAGATATCTAGATTCATGGGGTTTTCTATTTGTGGAATATCTAGTACAGATTCCTCTACAAATTATTACCACATGCACACACTGATATAAAATGATTCAAAGTTTATCATAATAGAATTATTGATAGAATTCTGATCTTACTGCTTTTTCTACAAGGCTCACATCGATTCCTTGTACCTTCTCTGCAATTTTTCTAATTCCATCAGGGGTCTCATCCTTTCCTAATGTTAAATAAACAGTAATCAGTGGAAGATATAACATAAGTTGTTGTATGTTTTCTCTTACAATGTGTACATATCTTGTTAAACCATAAAATTCATTAAAATGTTCACGTCTACTTCTTCTTAAACTAACTTGATAGTAAAACATCATTCTATCCTTATCTGGCTTTATGGGTTCGTTGGAAGCTGATGATTGGTCAAGAAGGACGTGTCCTTCAAGATCAATTAAACCCATGTGTTCTATCTGAGGATCAATTTTAAAAATCTCACTTGCCAAATTTCTTATTTCTTTTGATACCATTTCTATTTTCACTTCTTATTTTGAGGATGGTAACGTTTTCCTTCTTTTTGAATTACTACAACCCACATTGGTTTTGAATCAAATCAACTATTATATCAATATTTGGTTTTTATTGGTAATAGTTGGTTTTAAACACCAATCTTTATTAAAGTCTAACGTAAAATACACTTGTGAAAATTATAACAAATAATCTTGTCATAGAAGAAATTCTCGTAGAATATATTATGAATAAAAGTATGAGCAAACCGCAAAGTGTGAACCATTAAAAATGACCTTAAATGTAGCTGTTATAATAAAATTAGAGCCTGATTTTTCCGAAGGAAGTATTAGTTACAATGCAGACGGCACCTTAAACAGGGCTGAAACCAAAAATACCTTAGGTCCTCATAGTGCTATTGCTGCAAATGCTGCATTTTATGCTAAAGTAAACTACGACGCTAAAATTTCTATTGCAACAATGGGTCCGCCAATAGCTGAGATGGCATTGCAGATGGCACAAAGAATTTCTAATGCAGAAGAACTTCATCTTTATAGTGACAGAATTTTTGCTGGTGCTGACACTCTTGCAACAGCTGAGGTTCTAAAGAATGGAATTCAAAAAATGCAAGGAAAAGTGGATATTGTTTTTTCTGGTCACAGGGCATCAGATGGTGAAACAGGTCAAACTGGGCCTCAAACCGCCTGGAAGCTTGGTTATACCTTTCTTGGCAATGTAGTTGATTATGAAGTCGATCTTCAAAAACGAATCATTATAGCAAAACGATTAGTTCGTCTTCAAGGATTCAACGATGTTGTTGAAGAAATAGAGGCCCCTCTGCCTGTTTTTATCTCAATTGATCCTTCCTACAAACCAGTTTTCAAAACAGTCTCACAAAGACTTGCCTTTGAAAAATACCAAAAGGAAGCAAAAATACGTTCAGACAATTACAAACAGTATCTAAAAGTATTCAATGTTCAACAACTTGGATTAGATTCTACACTTGTTGGCCTTCCAGGCTCACCAACTATTGTGTATAAGGTAGAGAGAATTCCAAAAGGAAAGGCAAACAGACAGGCTGAAGTCCTTGATGGTTCAAATCCTGAACACATTCGAAAGGCTGTTTCAAAAATGAAAGAAGCACTTGCAGCAATGGTGATTAAATGACTGAAGGAGAGTATAGCCATGTTTATGTCATAATGGAGTTAGAAGGGTCAGGACTGGTACCAGTAAGTCTTGAGATGCTTGGTGAAGCAAGACGACTAATTAATAATTTTAATAAAAAATACGAATCTGATGAAAAAGTAGTAGCTGTTCTTCTAGGTCATAATGTCAAAGACTATATCAAAATCCTCATTGAATATGGTGCAGACTGTGTAATTTATGCAGACCATCCAGAACTAAAAGATGTTAGAAATATAATTTACACTAAAGTCATCAGTCAAATTGCACAAGACAAAGAAATTGCGGCCAAAATTTCGGCAAATCAAAGTGAAAAATTCAAAAAACCTCGTTACATGTTCTTTGCAGCAGACTCGGTTGGAAGACATTTGTCTTCTACAGTGTTGGTTGAATTAGAATCAGGTCTTGCATCTGACATAAATAAACTTGAAGTAAGCGACATCAATCTAACACACCAACACAAAACTGGTGGTAAACCCGAAGTTTATCAAAAAACTCTTGAAATGTATAGACCAGATTTTTCTGGATTTTTGTGGACTACAATTCTTTGTCTTGATAATAGAAACCCAGCCAATAAAAGAGACTATCATCCACAATCATGTAGTATTATTCCGGGTGTTTTTGAACCCATAAAGCCAGATTTCAACAGAAAGGGTGAGATCATAGAATTCACCCCAAAAATAGATGAGCAAGACCTTAAAGTAAAAATTCTAAGTAGAAAAACAATCCAAAGTGAGGTTAATTTTGATAGCAAGAAGGCTATCGTGAGTTTTGGGCGAGGCATCAAAGATACACCAGAACAAAATATCAAGCTAATTGAGGAATTAGCAAAACAGCTTGATGCTGAGATTGGAATATCTTTACCAATCTCGAAAAAACCTTTTCTCGTGAGTGAAAACCTTTCATCTAAATATATGATTCTAGATAGAGTTATTGGAACAAGTGGAAGAAAGATTAGCTCCATGTTGTATGTTGCTGTTGGTATTAGCGGAGCAATGCAGCATGTTGCCGGAATGAAAGAGGCTGATTTTGTTGTAGCGATAAATCCAGATGAGAATTCTCCAATCAAGGATGAAAGTGACATCTTCATCAAAGGAAGAATGGAGGATGTTATTCCTAAATTGATTGAGGAGTTGAAGACACAATCAACTTTGGTACAAGCTTGAGGAGTTTAGAGCTGTTTGGAAAAATATGATGTTGCAATAATTGGTGGTGGCTCAGCTGGATTAGCTGCGTTAAAACAACTATCAAATCATGGAAAACAAGCAGTTGTGTTAGAATCTGGAAGTAGAATTGGTTCAAAAAATATTTCAGGTGGAATTCTTTATTCAAAGAAACCAAAGAAAGGGCATGTACACAATGTAGAGGATGTATATGGCGATGTATTTCTCAGAGAAGCTCCACTAGAAAGAAAAATTACAAAGTATATTTTGCATGCTACTTCAAAAGACAAAGTTTTCACTATGGATCTTACAGCAGCTCATGAGTATGAATCAAATTTTGGCTATTCGGTGTTAATGAATAAGCTTAACTCATGGTTTGCTGAACAGGCAACAGAAACTGCTCAAAAATATGGTGGAGGAATTATACCTGGAGTTCATGTTACCTCAATTGAGTGGAACGAACAAAATAATTCAACCATTATCAAAACAAATGAGTTAGAGGAATTTGAGGTTAAGGCAATAATTGCTGCTGATGGAATTAATTCTGAGATAGCGCAAATAACTGGTGCTAGACCAAAGTTTACTCCGGAACAATCTTACCAAGGAGTCAAAGTTGTTGTAAAAATCCCAGAAGAGATAATTAATGAAAGGTTTAACGTCAACTCAAGTGAAGGGATCGCACATCTTTTCTCTGGAGACATAACTCAAAATCACATAGGCGGTGGTTTCCTTTATACAAATAAAGATACATTATCAGTTGGTGCAGTATACCACTTTGATTCTCTTTTAGCAAATCCAACTGAACCCTCAGATCTTGTAAATGCGATGTTGAAAAATCCTATGGTAAGTGAGTTTATCAAAGATGATGTTCCTTTAAGAAAAAAAATTGACAAAAACCTCCCACCAGAGGAACAGATTAGAATTCGTTTTGCAATTACCAAACTAATTAAAACATGGTATGAGTTAAGGGAGACTTATTACTCAGAACGTGGAAAGAATAATTTAGCTGAAATAAAAGAAAATCTATCTTCTGTTACTCAACAATTAACCGACAAGTATGATGTGAAATTTGTTACAGATTATGTCGAAGCTGAATATGGAGCTAAGCTAATCCCAGATGGAAAACGTTGTAGAATGACAAAACCTTACTACAAGAATATATTGTTTATAGGAGATGCTGCAGGTAGAGGAATCTTCGTCGGTCCTCGTATTGAGGGTCTCAATGTTGGCATTGATGACGCAGTAAGAGCTTCTGATGCTATTTCTAGAGCAATTGACAATAATAACTTCAGCCCAAGTTATTTGGGTGAATATTACACCTCATCTGTTGAGGAAAGCCCTTACACTCGTGATATGAAACAGATAGACAAGGACTATCTGAAGATCTTTCTTGATGCTGCAAAAGACGTTCCAAAAGATATTCTGAGTGCACGTTATGGCACTATTATGAAGTTAATGTCAAGTGGATCATTTAGAACCGTTGCAGTAAAGCTTGCCAACATTCTTGGATATGAAAGACTCCTTCCTATGGTCGAATCAGAAGAAACTTACGTTAAAGTTCCAATTGAATTAGCAGAAAGATTGGGAAAGAAGATCATAAAAACATACGAACCAACAATCCCATCAATAGCTGACAGAGTTGCAAAACTGAGCTTTAACGACGATAGTAATCCGCATATCAAAGTTCTAAATCCAACTAGTGAATTTATGAAAAAGCTCATAACTTTATGTCCAACAAAATGTTATAGTTTAGAAAATGACAAAGTGATGTTACAACATGAAGGTTGCATTGAGTGTGGTACTTGTTCTTTAGAAACTGATTGGAATCATCCTCGTGGTGAAAAAGGAGTAGTTTACAAGTATGGTTAGTTATTCAAAGATCTAGTTACTTTCAACAACAATTTCGTCTTTTTTCTCTCTGAGACTTTTTAGTTTTTCAAATGCTTTTCTTAATTTATAGGAAAAGTCATCTGTGCTTGGCAACATCAATGAAAATGCGAGATAAAAGTTTTCTGCCTCTCTAATATATCGTTGGACTTTTTCATGATATGGTATGTTTGCGATAAATGTCATGTTGTTTAGTCTATCTGCTAGCTTGATTACTTTCACATCATATTCTGACTTGGCAAGTGTGTTGCAGTATTCTTTGAATCGTTCTTCTTGACGTTCCTCATCAGTGGAGCCGGAATAGTTTGAAAGAGGTTTGATTTTCAGAGTTGATGCCACGTTGTAAACATAATCACCAAATCGATGCATGAAATATGCTTCAAAACCATATGCTTTTGAAGTATAAAGATCTAGAATCTTTTCATTGTCTTCCATTATATCATGTAAAATTGCTGAGACTATTTGGAGAGTAGTAAGAAATTTGTTAGCCGATAAGTAATGACGTATAACATCAATAGTTACAGGCCAGATATGCGTCTCAAGAAATGGAGATACGCCATCCTCTCGTTTAACTCCAGAATGGACTTCTTCTGCCATGCTAATTGCTCCTTCTATAAAGCTGTCAATCTTTAGTTTAGCTTCCTTTTCAATAACTGAGATTAAATCCTGCTTGGTGGCAAACAACTTTTCCAATTAGTATTATTAATCACCGTTACTGAAAAACTTGATCCTCTCCTAAAAAGAGGGTTTAAGGAAGTGGTAGTTGTTAAGGAATTTCTATAGTTCCTAAGTTGAGATAGATGATATTTGATAAAATATCTAATTAGGTTTTGTTGGATTAGGTTTCTGTTTAATGTCTTTTTTCTTTTTTATAACAATAACAACTACACCTATGGCAATAGCGATACCTATACCAACGCTAATCCATATGCCAATATTGTTCATACCAATATCAACTGCAGGAGAAAAATCAGTATATTGTGATTCAGTTTTTGGTTGAGAGGATGTTTCAAATGAATCTAGTACATTATTAAAAGCGGTTAGATCTGAATCAAAGTCTTTTTCCTGATTTGTATATGTAATAGTATAGAATTTGTCATCACTTTCTAAGACAATTTCTTTATATTTTATTATGAAAATTTTATCTCTTGCAGCAAATCCTCCTTTTGCTTCTGTAACATGTGCATTGAATCCATCAATGTTTGTGTCCTCCTCAGAAAGGATTTGTAGTCTACCAGCATCAATTATGGGTTGTAGGTTTGTTCTTGTATCTTTAACATGTTGTTCAAGTGAGGTCCCAGTTTTATTTTCAATAAGAAAAGCAATGACAGCGTTGAATTCATCATTTTGTGGACCTACCACAACAACATCTGGGGTTTCTGGTTGTGTTTTTTGTGGTTCTTGTAATGTCCATCCCTGTGGCGCTTCAAATGAAAAACCAAACAATGTGTTTGAATAAATTCCTTCATTAAATGCAGAATATGAAATAATGCGTTCTGGTTCACTAGGATTTAGTGTATTTGGAATTTCTGAAAGGTTCTTGATTTTTATGCTATGAATTTCTGCAGAGTTAAGATCAAGTGGTGCATCTAATGGCATGCCACTTGTGGCATTATGATTTGTTTCAAGGGAAGCTATAGAGTCAAGTACGTCATAGCTTTCTTGTGTAACTAGTCTGCCAAATACAGTATATTGTTTATCAAGAAACGTTGAATCTTTATGCACTATGAAAAACTGTGAGCTTGCACTGTTAGGATTCATGGATCTTGCCATCGATACAATTCCTCTCAGGTGTTTTATGTTGTTAAACTCTGCATTAATTGTATTACCGGAACTTCCTGTTCCCCATTGTTGTATAAGACTATCATCTTTGGATAAAGGATCGCCTCCTTGAATCATAAAATTAGGTATGATTCTATGAAATTTTGTTTTGTCGTAAAAACCGTTTTCTGTGAGATTTATGAAATTTGCAACAGTTTTTGGAGCATCGTTAGGGAAAAATTCAATTACCATGTTTCCAAATGTTGTTTCTATTACAGCTACTTGGGAATCTGCAAAGTTTGAAGGGATAAAACTTACAAAAATCAAAAAAACTATACTGATTGTAAATATCTTAAAATTCAATATTTGGATATCTTTGGCTCTTTAATAAAAACTAACTAATAGACATTGGTTTTTAATGAGCAAATTTTATACAAATTTATGGATTCTGACGAGCACATTCAAGCGCATATTCTTTCTGTTTGGTGTGAAGAAAAGAAATTTTTCAAGCATGGAGTGGAAGGAATGCTTTTTTTGACTGAGAAACATTTGATGTTTGTAACAAAAACAGAGGCCAAAGTAAAGTGGTGGGCAGCTGCCGTAGAAAGACAGATTAGAGCTTTGTTAAACTCAAAAAATATTATGATTCATCATGATGGATATGATGATAAAGAACTTAGATTGGATCTCCAAAATGAAAAAAATATGGAGATTCCATTTGATCGAATTTTGGATGTAAACTCTGAAGAGAAACCATGGGGAAGTGCTTTGAATTTAGAAATTAATATGGGAAATAAAACAAAAAAATATCAGTTTTCAATCGTTAGTGGTTGGGTAAAGTATCCTGCAAAGGATCCTATAAAATTCATGCATGTTGATTGGGTACCTTTTGTAGATTATATTAAGAGTAGACAAAAAGTCATGGGTTAGAATATGGGTGAAGTATACGCTGTAGGAGTTGGTCCTGGTTCCCCAAGATACATCACTGATGCTGTGAAAGAAGTCATACTTTATTCTGAGATAGTGATCGGCTACAAGTATACTCTAAAAACAATAGAGAGACTTTTGGCAAATAAAGAAGTTCATGAGGTAACAATGCAAAACCAAGAGGAGATCTACCAGAAAGTTGCGAAAACCTTGGGAGATAAGACTTGTGTTATTCCGTTTACTGGTGATGTGAATTTTTCAGAATCAGAAGTTGTTGATAGGTTGTTTGAAATTTTTGGCAGAGTGCAAATTATTCCAGGAATTAGTTCTGTTCAGGTAGCTGCAGCAAAAGCTTGCATTCCCTTAGACAAAAGTAAGGTGATTACAATGCATGTAACTACAAGCATTGAAGAAGAAAAACTTGAATTACAAAAAGCTCTGTTGGATGGTTACAGTGTTATACTAGTTCCAAGACCTTGGCCAAAAGATCCATCAAAAAATTTCATGCCGTCAGAAATAGCACTGTACCTAAAAGACCGTGGTTTTGATACAACAAAAATTAAAGTTCATGTCTTTGAATTTTTAACAACCGAGAAGGAGACATCTTTTATTGGAGTATTAAAGGAGTTGGAAGGTAGACAATTCTCTGACCTTTCTGTAATGGTTATTGATCAGTACAGACCTAAATCGTACATAAATTTTAAAACAAACTAGTTTCCGGTTTTATTAAGATATTTGTTTCTAATATCAACGGCTGTTTCTGTGTTTTTACCAAGGGATGTTGATTTTTCTTCAGGAAGTGTGATTATTACTCCATCCATCCAAACGTATTGAGAATCAAAAAATCTTGTGATGCCAGTCTCCTTGATTGTTGCGCTAAATGTTTCCCCAGGAGCAATGTTACCACTGTTTATCTTATTATCTGGTTTGAATGGTTTACCTGGTGAAAAGCTTGCAACACCACTTAAAATTGTGTGGGATACAGAGTCTTCATTTTTCCAAACAACCGTAGTGCCAGGAACAATTGTTATCGTATCTGAAGAATAATATTTTATGTTGCCGGGATCTGAAGAGCCAGGTAAAATGTTTATTTGAATGATTTTTTCTTGTGATGGTGTTTCTTCTTCAATATGTATAACAGGACTTCCAACAATCTTTACAATATAAACTAGTTTCATGGATTCATCATTTGTTTTTAATTTTCCGGTGAAACTGTAAACAATTCCATCGTCACTGTCCTCAACGAGTCTACCAAAAAGACTAGTAGAAATTTTACTCCCGTCTGAATTTTCTACATTACCAGAGAGTCTCAGAAATCTACCATCGGATAGTGTTGTTCCTGTCCATCCACTAGATGCAATATAATCGTCATTTGAGATTGATAATATGCCATCTTTTAGATTCAGTTTAATTTTATTATTAACAAGTTTATTTGTGACAATTTGAAGATCTAGTTCTGAATCGTTGATCGCGTCTTTTGAAATGACGTACCCGTTTCCCTGCAGTAAGTATATGCCGTTTGGAAGCAGTTTAGCATCTGCTTGTTGTGATGAGCTGATAAGTACGATTCCTGTAACTGAAATTAATAATAAAATAAGAAGTTTCATGATTTAATTAAAATCCAATGTTGTATATAATTAATGGTCTAAACAATTTAGACAGGTTAGGCAATTCCAGGCTGATATTTTATTTTAAAATAAACCTAAGAATTTGGAAAATCGGGGTTGGCATTAAATTGTTCTATCATTGCATGTTCGACAAATCCACCAACAAGCAAAAGTGCTATAGCTATTCCTACTTCGATGCCAGTTACCCGTATTTCTTGTTTTATTGGATTTTTTTTGATTATTGTATGGATGAGAAGAAAACTCCTTGACATACCTAAAGAATATGCGGCAACTTCCATCACCCCAAAAGGTGAAAGAAAGAGTACAGTGAGAGGTGGGATATTTTCAAGAGCTGGATATGATATGGTAAGTGCACTAAAAGCAAAACCAGTGGACCACGCGGCAAACGCTCCCCATACCGCACCAAAACCTGGAATAAACATCGGGAGTCCTATCAATGAATTGTGTGCAAAGATCCCAATTGCATCTATCCCCTCAATTGATAATTGAAATTCTTCAAGAAATGCCATTGCTTCTTCATCTGAAACTATCATTTCAGCCCCAATAGAATATGCTCCACTAAATATTGCTATAAAAATAAGAAATGTTAGTATTCTTTTTTTTCGATTCATGTTTTTATTTTGTGGTAAGTCTATTTGAGGGTTGGCTTGAGCAGATTTAATTAAAAGTTCTATTATCTGACTTTGATGAATGAGAATGCATCTTCTGCACTAAAATATGCGTTGAGTAAAGGATTTCAGATTCACCCAGACGCATTTAAGATTCTTGAAAAAATCGATTCTAAAGAATTGGAAGTAATAATCAAACGTGTTGTACGCGAAAAAGCCAGACAGAACCTGTTTTTGATAAACCAAAATGACTTGAAGATGTTTGTTGATTCTGAAATTGATGAAAATATAGAAGATAAGCATGAAATTTTGTCAGATCCTACAACAAAGATCACCTCAGCAGAGGGGATTGATGGTTTTGGAACTCTGTTTGCTAATAGATATTCAAAACTTTTGAAAATAGTATCTCAAAGAGCACAAGCAAAAAAACTAATTCAAATAGATACGGTAAAGGCAGGCAAGCCAAAAGAGGAGGTCTTTATAGGTGGACTCCTCATGGACCGAAAAATAGACAGGGATGTCACAAAATTAATTATTGATGATCCTAGTGGATCTCTTGAAACGTTAGTTTTTAATAAAGAGATATTGCCAATAGCAAACTCGCTTTTGGTAGACCAGTTTGTTATGCAAAGTATCACAAGTGGAAAAAATGGTGGTTTTGTAACAAAAGAGCTTGTCGTTCCTGATCTACCAGAGCATGTAACAAATCGTTCTAAAACGGAAACCTATGCTGTTTTGATATCAGATTTGCATGTGGGTAGTAAGTATTTTATGGAAAAAGAATTTGGTGAATTTGTTTCTTGGCTTTCAAGCTCTGATCCAATTGCTAAAAAAATTCGTTTTGTTTTGGTATGCGGGGATGTGGTGGATGGGGTTGGAATCTTCCCCAACCAAGACAAGGAGTTGCTTTTGGTTGATATTGGTCAGCAGATGGCAAAGGCTGCTCAAATGCTTGACAAAATTCCAAAACATATCAAAGTCTTTATCATTCCAGGAAATCATGATCCAGGTCGCAGGGCATTACCGCAACCTGCCATACCTGAAAAACATAATTTGGATTTATGGAATAGAGAGAATTTTTTTATGATTGGTAATCCGTCAATGATTTCATTAAACGGAGTCAAAGTTTTGATGTTTCATGGACAAAGTTTAGATGATGTTGTTGGAACTACACCAGGCCTGAGTTATTCACAACCAGCAAAAGCAATGAGGACGTTACTAAAAGCCAGACATCTTAGCCCGATTTATGGTAAACGAACCCCTATAGCTCCTGAAACAGAAGACATGATGGTTATTGATGAGATTCCAGACATCTTTCATTCTGGACATATCCATGTTGTAGATTTGGACATGTACAAGGGGACGTTGATAGTAAACTCTGGGGCTTGGCAGACACAGACTTCATATCAAGCAAGTGTTGGAATCACACCAACTCCAGGAATTGCGGTTATTGTAAACTTGGCAACACTCAAAGTTTTCACAAAAAGTTTTGTAGATTAAACAGTA
>DATIAR010000053.1:0-5867 GCA_035457865.1 Nitrosopumilaceae archaeon | reverse complement strand
TGCCGCTTCCAACATTTATCTTCTTGAGGCCGGAATTTTATTGGCAGGCCTTGATGGGATAAAAAGGAAATTAGACCCAGGAAGCCCAGTTGAAGAAGACGTTTACGGTATGACGTCGGAAAAGAGAAAATCACATAACATACGCTTCTTGCCAAGTACGCTTAAGGACGCACTGGATGCCCTCCAGTCCGACAGAAGTTTCTTAGAACCAGTTTTTACAAAGGATTTTCTTGACACCTATTCTTCATTAAAGCATAAAGAATATTCATTATTTGCACAAACTCCCACTGCTTGGGAGGTTGCCATGTACTCAAACATCTAAACTTACCAAGAAAGAATTTTTAATATTTTTGCTAGGCAATCTTTTGTTTTGAATTTTGAGCATACCAGACCACTCTTTGTGGGAATGGTATTTCAATTCCCGCATTGTCAAGAGATTCTTTTACTTTTTTCATTAAAACGGGACCTACATGATCCCACTCATCACGAGGAAGCCACGTGAGAACCTTAAGATTTACACTAGAATCTCCTAACTGTTCAACCCACACTGATGGTTCTGGCTCGGCAAGCACATACGGGAGGGTTGACACAGATTTTTTTATCTCCTTTATCGCTTGATCAATGTTTTCCTTGTAGGCAATTCCTACCACGCCTTCAATTCGTCTGACTTCGCTTCCTGAAACATTTCTGATTTCAGATGTGAATACTTTTTCGTTTGGAACCCGCATTATTGAACCGTCAAACAGTCTTATTCTTGTTGAAAAAATAGTGATATCAACAAGCCGTCCGAAAATTTTGTGTGAAGGAAGTTCTATAAGATCTCCAGTCTTTGCAGGTCTGTCAAACATCAGAAATATTCCTGAGATTAGATTAGCTACCACGGATTGAGTAGCAAACCCGATTACAATTCCAAAGATTCCTCCTGCAACTATTAATCCACTCAGATCTATTCCTTGGGTTGTAGTCACAGCAAGAAGCGTGATTATTATTATTCCATAATAGATTGTTTTGCCAAGATTCTTCGCTACATCTCCTTCAAGTTTTGCAGCAAAGTATCTTTTGAAGAGAACGCTTACAAACTTTGCAATGATGACGCCAGCAATCATGACCACAGCGCCAACAATCAACGAAGTCAGTGACAACTCTGTTCCAAAGAAATCAATGGTTGCCAAGGCTACAAATTCAGGGAGCACTAGTCAAAACCAACCTCCATAGAATATTTGTAGTCAGTCTTTGGGGTTTCACGCGGAGATTTAGTCCATTCTGATGCATATGTTACCAGATTTTTTACCTCTGCAATCTCAAGACCTACTCTGTCTTTTATGAATACATGCAAGGGATCAAGTAACGCCTGATCTTTGGAATAATAGATGTCGTGATCAGTTATTGGGAAAACTATTCGGTTGATGTCTATTCCCTTTTCCAGTTCATTGGTAATCTTCAGATTCATTTTGGCAAAAGCAAAAGGTGACGGTCTTTCTTTTGTAGAAAGTGCAATTTGAGCATATTTGCAAAGTTTACCTTCCTCTGGGTTTCCATATAATCCATATTTTGAATATGAAGGATGACACATAAAACAATCAAAAAAATTAACAGAATCGTGTTGTATGCCGTAGAGTCCAACCTCAATTGGTACAGAAATGTCTAGTTCGGTTGATGCTTTTTTTCCAAGATGAAGTGTAGTTAGCAATCTCAAAAACATAAAATCTGTCTTGTATGATGGAAGGTGTATGGGTATTGAAGGCGCAATCTCAACTAGTAAATCCTTTGTTTTGAAGACCAATACCTTTTCCACAACATCATTTGTTGAATTTTTCCGCTGGTAAGAAAATTTTCCCTCTCCCACCTTTGTGATTTTAATTTTGGTGTCTGGAAGAGAAAGTTCAAGATCGTTTTTTACTGTATATCTCCCATATTTTGAAAAATTATTGGCAAGATTCGAATCTGAAGTATCTTCTATGGAAAAATTTTTTGTCGAATCCATTTACTATTTTTCAATCTTCATCTTATTTATTTAGTTCTATGGATTTTTTCAATCTCTTAGGAAGTGCTTGATGATAAAATATTTTTTGTATGCATTTAAAAAAATAAAAAAATGTACGTGGTTTTAAATATGATGAAGACATAACATGATTGTGATCACTGCATTTGTAATGATCAGTTGTGAATTGGGTCAAGAAAAAAGAATTGTAGATGAATTAAAATCCTTGGTTACAGTAAAAGAAGTCAGAGAGACAATAGGATCTTATGATATTGTGGTAAAAATGGAGTCAAACTCAGAGTCAAAAATAAAGGAAACCATTAATTCCAAGATACAAAACATCACCAACATTCGTTCTACGTTGACCTTGTTGACTCTCTAAATCTAGTACGCAAAACTTGTTGGAATGTAAAGTTGCCAAATTTGGTCAGTATGACCTCTGTTTCTTGACGTGTTTCACGCTTTAGGCATCACGCAAGTGGAAATGTAACCACTAATAACATTCTGATTATTGCTAGTTACAAATGAAACAAGAATCTTTGTTGATACAGAAAAACAAAAATTTCATCAAAACTAGCAGATTGTAAAAAATATGTAAAACACATTTTAAAAACATAATTTTTTATCAATAATTTATGTTAAATTGAAATTTAATCAAAGGTTATAATCACAGCAAACTATACCATATTGATAGAAATGTCACAAAGTCAAAAACACAAAAAATTTGCCATAAGTGCGGCAATAATAGGTGCTGTTGCAGCAACTCTAGTAGCATTGTATTTTGCACCGCTACAAACAGAGCTAACAACAATACCGCCAACACAAGAAGAGAAAGAAAGAAACGACGCGTTAGGTGTGGCACAAAGATTCATTGTAACTAGTCCAACTTTTGCATTTGATGGAGACATCAACACACTAGATACTGAGTACGTCGGTGCGACAAAATCACTTCCGCCACAGTACATGATCAGAATAGCCTTTGACTCGGCACATGGTGGATTTGGAAACAGAGAAGGACAGATCCTAACTCAGGTCATAACTCCACACAAGATGGACATTACAGTATCTGAGGGAACAGTAATCTCTGCAGTGACCGATGAAGTCTGGGACGAGTTGAACAATCAATATGTGCTAAAAAAACCACAACCAAAACTTCAGTCCGATGACGAACCAGTAGTTCCTTTTGAAGGAACAGTAACTGACTATTCATCGCTTGTTGCAGCCATAAAATCACGCGGCATATTGGTAGAGTATGTTGATGAACTTGCTGCTGAAACCTCATCATTTTCTGTACCGACAAAGGTTATCTCTGTTGGCGGTGCAGACGTCCAAGTCTTTGAATTTCAGAGCGAGTCTGATGCAAATGCAGCCAGTCTTACAGTTTCAGATGATGGAACAGAGATTGGAACAAGCATAATACATTGGATTGGTCCACCGCACTTTTACACACAAGGCAAGTTAATCGTCCTATATGTAGGAGAAAATTCAGAAATCACTAGTCTGCTTGAAGATCTACTTGGTCCTCAGTTTGCAGGATTTTAGATTCTGAATCCTACCTTTTTTTATTAAACTCTGACTAGATGTTAACAAAAATGAATGCTAAATGGAACCAAATCTTGAGCATTATTACATATTTGAGTTGCAAAAATTCTGTTTTCTGTACAGGCATAACTCTTGTCATGATGTGTGGCAAATTGTCAGAGAGCGTTTATTTCAATCGTCGCGAATTATATCATAGGATGAGTGTAAAGATATTTGTTGCCCTAGCCATTTTTACAATTTTTATTTACGGTTTGTCAAATCTGCCAAATGTGTACTCACTTGAAATTTCTTTTCCAAGCGATACCACTAGAGTAGACAGACCTCCAAGATATTGCGGCATTGGTACAGATGATTCAATTGCATCAGATTATCAAATTGAGCGTTGGCTACACTTGGCAGGGGACGCAGTTGTAGAGTGGCGCGACAAACTCCAATCTGCTGAAGATACTAACAAAGTTGTTTGGGAAATGAACTACACACAAATATCTTCAGATGATAAAAATTCATCTTCAAGCTGTGACACTGTCATATCCTTCAAACCATACTCCTCGGAAGCCAAACATCAATTTGGAAGATTAGGACAGTTCAACTATGCTGACAATTCAATCGATATATTCTATCTGCAAACGGTTCGGTGTGCTACAGACGATGGGAACACGGTTCTATGTCATGACAACAAGACATTCAGGTCCGACGAGCTTATTTTCAACATTCTTTTGCATGAAATCGGCCATTCTCTTGGCTTGGGTCATTATGTTTCTGATGATAATGTAGTAAACAAAAAGTGGTATACTACAGATCCTTCCCCCTCCATAATGTTCGCATCTCTTCATCGCAACCCAAGCTTACAAGAAATTAAAGATGTGGATGTAGAAAAAGTGCGCTCGATTTATGGAATATCTGGTTTTTATGCATATTCATCGCTGCCCATCCCAGAACTTCAATCACCCCCAACATCAAAACCACCCGTTATAATCTTGCCATTCGATTCCGTAGTGCTAAGTCCCAATACTGTAGAGGTAGAAGAACACAAACAACAAGCCATCACCATAGCGGGCAATATCTCAAGTGAAGTGTTTCTTAGAGGAATCCCGGTTTATCTGGTAGTAAGCAACCCTGATTTAAGCACCTTTGTACTCAAAATCCCTCCTACCGGAGATGGTTATTTTCAAACACCGCTGTTGTTAGATCACAATTCCCAAAGAGGCACTTATTATGTGGAGGCATACTACTTGGAAAAACACGACAGGCTCATGGATGTGTTCTTTGAAGTAGCTGACAAAGGAAGACTGACAGAAAAAATTCTTGAACCTTCTCCAACTGCCAAAGAATCCGCCAAGATTCCTGACTGGATAAAAAATAATGCAAGAAGATACGCAGAGGGTACAATACAAGACACTGATTTTGCAAATGGTATTGAATACTTGATCACACAAGGAATAATGAAGATTCCAAATCTCCCACAACAGGGATCAGATTCTGCACAAACCAAAGTTCCTGATTGGATAAAGCATATTGCCAAGTGGTGGTCTGATGGTCAAATATCAGATGATGATTTTATGATGGGACTAAAGTATCTTCTAGAACATCGGATACTTCGAGTCTAAGTTTTAAAAATAATAAATGAATCCGTGTTTATTTTTATGAATTATTTCAGAGTGATTTAGAATTTTGAGTGCTAACAACTCATAATTTCTTTGATGTTGTTAGCCTGAGCTATTATCTCATCTGCCTGTTCTTGCGTTATTCCCTTATCGACTCTTGTCTTTACAAAATTATTAAGAGCAGTCAATTTCCCACAAACAGCTTTATCATTTTTCGAGTTATCATCATTCAATAAATCAACAGCTTCGTGCAATGAATTAGTCTTAAGGTCTAGACTATCTGTAAACTCTATAAGGCAAACCAAAAGCTCTTGTGGGGTATCACCTGTACAACCAGTTCCTCCAGTTCCACCGGTTCCACCTGTTGATCCTGTGCCACCAGTTCCACCTGTTGCTCCGGTTCCACCAGTTCCACCTGTTGCTCCGGTTCCACCAGTTCCACCTGTTGCTCCGGTTCCACCAGTTGCTCCGGTTCCTCCAGTTCCACCAGTTGCTCCGGTTCCTCCAGTTCCACCAGTTGCTCCGGTTCCACCAGTTCCTCCAGTGCTACCAGTACCTCCAGTTCCACCAGTTGCTCCGGTTCCACCAGTTCCTCCAGTGCTACCAGTACCTCCAGTTCCACCAGTTGCTCCAGTTCCACCTGTTGCTCCTGTGCCACCAGTTCCACCTGTTGCTCCGGTTCCACCAGTTCCACCTGTTGCTCCGGTTCCACCAGTTCCACCTGTTGCTCCGGTTCCACC
>DATIAR010000052.1:0-4287 GCA_035457865.1 Nitrosopumilaceae archaeon | reverse complement strand
AACTGAGCCTGCTGCCATTACAATAATCAACGATTCTGGAAACTCTGGCACTACATTAGTTCCAGTGATATCTATCCTATGCATGCTGTGATGGTAGTTTATCTCAAGCGTACTCTCTGTCTCTGTATCTGAGGATATGATAACATCATCAGACGATGCAATTTTTCCATCGATTATAACTGACATTTCTCCACTTAGCATAGCTTTTGGAATTGTAATCTTTGTCACACCCTGCGTTCCACTCTCGCCTTCAACAGTAAATGTCATCATTTTTTGGTTCTGCTTGAATTCAAAATTGTCTATTTTGGAATTGCTTGCAATGTTTACATCAAATGATCTTCCTTCCGCCTTTACCACAATCACGTCGCTATTTGCAACAACAAACTTGGAAGATGTCTGAAGGTTGGATTGCGCGGCTATTGTTAGTGTGTCAGAGAGATCAGCACTGACATCAATGCTTGATTTTATTGTATACGCACCATTTTGAGAATCAGCAGGCAAGACAAAGCTTGCAGAATACCTTCCGTCACTATTCACTTCGACTTTATCATCATAAACTATTGCACCTTTGTTGTCGACCACTTGGATTTTTACCGAATCAACCCCTCCTATTTGGGAAATTAAATTTGACCAGATGGATCCTTCAATTTGAACTTCATCTTCAGGATTGTACAGATGATGCTTGGTATTAACTGCAAAAGAATTTTTCGAGTCCAATGCAATTTTCTGATACGATGACATCATGGACTTGTTTTTGGATTCAGCTTTCATGGAAACATCTGTCTTCTCCTCCATCGATGCTTTGTCTTGAGAAGATGTCTTGTTTTCAGAACCAATACTTGCTTTTACTTCAGCACCAATCTCAAGAGCAAAAGCAGAATTGATGCTGTAAGAAATCATTGAGCTTGCACAGAGACTAAACAAAATTGATGCCATGATAATACCCGATGCAGGTATCAAGTACATGCATCTTGTGTGAAATTAAGCAATTTAATATTTACGCAGCTTTAATCCGTATAAAACATACGTTAGTTGGGTTATGCAAAAATCAGTGCCACAATCCAATGGCTGCGCCTATTGTTCGAAAAATATGGACAACAAAAACGCGAAGAAATAACCTTGTCAACATGGTATTTTTTCAAATTGATATGGTGTAATGTATTATCACACATAGTTTTTATTTTTTAGAAAATTGTTGGCTTTTGCCCAAATGAAACAACTAGATCATTAATTCCATCAACCAAACTTTGAATTCCTGGAACTGAAGCTTTGTTTTTTACTAAATCCGGCTTGATAGCATTAAGATAGTACAGAATCTTTCGTATTGTTTTTACTTTTTTTGTCTTAGACAATGGCGCATTCTTTATGTCCTTGAGGTTAGCGGAAATATCACAAAGCTTGATAATCTTTGCCTCCAGTGAAGATTCCTTTAGCTGTTTGACGTACTGCTTTTCCTGCCTTGCCTTTGGCAAGCTCTTGTCTTTTGACAGCGATAAAACCAAAACTGCAACCTTTGAGCCAAATCTTGAATCAAGCTCTACAAAGCTTGTCTTGGTGTCCTCAAGTGTGTCATGAAGCCAAGCTGCAGCCAAAACGCCCTCATCAGTTATGCCAAGATTTTTGAGTCTTGCTACAACTCCTGCCAGATGATCATAAAAAGACGTTACACCATCTTTTCGCATCATGCCAGCATGTCGCTCTTTTGCAAAGTTTTCTGCAGCTTGTAAATTGTTCAATTACTAGAAATTTGTAGGAACGATTTATTATCTATTGACAGAAATTCTCAAGCTCAAATCTGGTCTTTGTCTCAGCTGAAGCGGTGTAAAGTGCAAACACTTGACTCACAATAAGGGTGTAATCATAAAATAGGCGTTTATTTATCAATGTTAACCAAGTATTATTGGATGAAATTACAAAATAAAACATGTCTTGTTTTACTGATAACTATCATGCTTATTGCTCCAAGCTCAGCCATTGGATCACATGGTACAACAAAATTTTCTAAACTCACCAGCGTAGAGTTGAAAGGAAAGAGTACAAAAGCTCCTGCCTATGAAGAGA
Organism: Nitrosopumilaceae archaeon; assembly: GCA_035457865.1. GTDB lineage: Archaea > Thermoproteota > Nitrososphaeria > Nitrososphaerales > Nitrosopumilaceae > UBA8516. The sequence goes on along the minus strand of DATIAR010000052.1, from coordinate 2,226 downwards.
ACTCAAAAGAGTTTGAGATAAAAAAATTTGAAAAATACGGACAAAATTTCCTAATCTTCTTGGGAAGTGGAGTCAGAGGATTTCATAATATTGAGATTAAGATAATTGGCTACGAATCTGAGTCTATAATATATACAAAATCTACTGACCGAGGATCATTTTATGTGCCCTGGAATGTTTCTAAAATAAAATCAGGTTATTACTTAGTTATCGTTTCCGATGGTTCGAAAATAATAAAGGTAAACTTTAAAATTTAAAATTACATTCTCAACCTTTTTAAAACAAAAACAAGGATTACAGTCATTGGTAGCCAAAAACAAGGTCTTTCAGATATTTACTGTAACAATAATAATTTCAATGATTATCAGTTCTGGATTCTCAAATCTAGTTTTTGGAAAAACAATCGATTCTCCAAGAAAACAACTAGAAAGAGGTGTTGCACCGAAAGACATTGTTTGCAAATCAGAACTAGTTCTTATTATCCTTACTAATGTTCCATTATGTCTAAAACCATCAACGATATCAAAGTTAGAACAAAGAGGAAACATACTGATACTTGTTCCAGAATCTATGTCGCAAGAAGATCAGATTGATAAGACACCGCAAAGATCCGAAAATAAAAATTCAGTTACCATTCAGGGCAGCACAGGAAAATCAGAAACACTAATCCAAACTGCCCCTGCTTCTAGTGGAGGAAAAGTGAATTTCTATCTCAACGATGATGATCTAAACACCAGCCCCAAGGGAATAGATCTTCTTCCTACCAGAGGATTGTTGGAATTTACAATAAACGGTGTGGCAATTAAAGGACCGCCAACTATGATCGAAACAGGACTGGATACTGGCAGGTTCTTTGTATCAGTTGTACTTCCTGAGACAGTAGATGGAAGACCATTACAACAAGACGATGTACTTGAAATAAAATACTTTGAACAAACTGATGTTGCTGGAGAAAAAAGAATCAGTGCCACATCGATTCCTTTGACGCGAGCATATGCCAAGGTGCAAACATCTGGAGGAGGTAATAGAATCGGACATGATTTTGTTGTGAGAATCTATGAACCAGATATGAACTTGGATTCAAAAGACGTGGATACCATTCCTTTGAGCAAAGTAGAGTTTCGAGGAGAAGGTGGAATCAGAACCACTCTTGCCAACCCTGCATTTAGTGCCAATTCAGGATATCTCTTAGAAACTGGTGAGAATACTGGAACCTTTGAAGTAACAATAAAGATTCCTCGTACAATAGATGGAAAAACGATAAACATTGGTGATGAATATGAGATAAGATACATGGATACATCCACACCATCTGAAACTGATGAAGAGATTAAACTAAAAGGAAAAATAAGATAGAAAAGCTCTAACTATTCTTCCTCGTCTCCTGTTTCATCCTCTGATTCAGATTCGTCTCCTGTTTCATCCTCTGATTCAGATTCGTCTCCTGTTTCATCCTCTGATTCAGATTCGTCTTCTGTTTCATCCTCTGATTCAGATTCGTCTTTATCCTCGGTATCTTCAACTTTATTTTCAGCATCTGCTTTAGCTTGTTTTATCAACATCCTGACATTCTCTCTTTGCTCTTTGAATAGCTCCCTCATCTGGTTTCTGACATCCTTGTACATTTCTCTGACTGCATCAAGGCTAGTTTTACAATCTTCACGTACTTCGTCCATGTCCTTGGGATCAGCATTTTTTATATTCTCACGGCATTCTTTTATTACATTTAGTGTGTCTTCTCTTTGTTGCTTGAAAAGTAATACAGCTTCATGAACAAAAACCGAGATATCAGAACCGTCTACAGTTTCTTGTCCATGTGAGAATCCAACCGGTACAAGAGTTCCGGAAAGAAGTACGGTTAAAACAAACAGGCTTTGAAATCTCATAAGCAAGTTCAGACCGCTACAAACGCATTTAAGAATTTCGTATAATAGATTCTAATGTCGCATTAACATCAAACTATCATGTCTTTAAAAAAAGAAACAAAAACTACAGTTTTATCAATAGATATTCTTTAGATTAAAAGAGATTATCATTAGTGATAATTTGAGCAATGTTAATAGCAATTCTCTCTCCAGCCAGCTTTATGCCACTTGATGTTTTGGATGAGGCAAATCTAAGAGATCTTCCTGTAAGAGAACGACTTGACAGATGCGTTTACATTATAAAAAATGATGTCGATGAGTCAAAGAGATGGGATGCAGTATATCTGGCTGGAGAAATAGC
>DATIAR010000051.1:0-2434 GCA_035457865.1 Nitrosopumilaceae archaeon | reverse complement strand
TCCCAAGTCTATGGCATCCTCGATCGGAGTTATAAAGATCTTGCCAAAGACCTTCCCTCCATCACTATGAACAGCGTCTAGTATAGCTTGGATCACTCCCTCAGCTTTAGAGTCTTCAACAATTGTATAAATTAGATTGCGTGTGTTGAAATCAGCAGCATATTTGACAGTTCCTCTGAGTCCTGAAATCATGGGAGGTTCTACAGATCCTCTTCCTCTAACTTGGGCTACAGTAACTCCACTTACTCCAATTTTTTTCAAGGCATCAAGGATTGGTGTTAGGTTTTCTATTTTTGTGTGAACCTCAATTCTTTTCATGCTAAATCTAAGATGTGAGCCCAAATAAACATATGTTAAATTTGATTAATGGTGGTCAGATTAATCATATAAAGTTCTAAAAGAAATCTAAATCAAAGGTAATTTCTTGTCCAATCTCCAAATATTATATAGCGAATCAATTCATGGTTTCCGTGTGGAAACCAAATTCTATTGTTAAAGCTGATTCGCGAGATCTTTCAAAAATAGGCAAAGACAAAGTTGCACTAACCGTTACTTCTCCCCCATATCACAACGCAATAAACTATCAAGAGCATCAAAGATCAAACGAATGGTATAGAGGAACTGTAGGTGTATCACTTGACAGCTGGATTGATGAGATGAGAGATGTTTTCTCACAAGTATACAAGGTCACAAAACCAGGTGGTCATTGCTGTATAGTCATAGGAAACGAACTTGTTGAAGAAAAAACTAAACTTCCACTTCCTGCAATCTTACTTGTAGAGCTAACAAAAAAGGAAATTGGATGGAAATTTTTTGAAGAAATAATTTGGAACAAAGTTACAGGTGGAAAAAAAAGGTTCAGAGTTACTGTACAACATCCGTACCCTACATACTATTATCCAAATATCATGCATGAACAGATCATAGTTCTTAGAAAGCCACCGTTTTCTAATGTAAAGGACAAAAAAAGCAAGCTAAAGATCAATGACCTGATGAAAAAAGAAATCGCAAACTCGGTGTGGCACATTGCCCCCGTTCCACCAAGCTACAGAAGGTTTCATCCAGCTGCATTTCCAGAGGAGATCCCGTACCGATTGATCCAGCTTTACAGCAACACAGGTGATCTGGTCTTGGATCCATTTGTGGGAAGCGGTCAGACAACCAAGATGGCCCGATTTCTTAAGCGAAAGTACATCGGTGTAGACAAGTCTGCCAAATATGTGAAAATAGCACAAAGACGAACGATGGAACAACCATCCCTTAGAAACATGCAGCTAGTTCCATATTGGAAAAAACCAGAACGACTTGAGTTCTGATCTTGGTTTCGTAAAGGTTATCTACGGATCTTTCTAAACCCAATCATGGTTACATCAAATACCAAAAGCTATTTCAGAAGCGTTGAAAATAGCCATAGAAAATATTCTTCTGCAATAAAAAAAGCAAAAACAAGACAGGGTATCATGAACATTTATTGGAGACACAAGCGAGAACACGAGGCAATTCTTAGAAAACACCTAAGAGAAGAGATGGCAGAAGTAAACCAAATAAAAAAGAAGATAAAAAGTAGATAAAATAATTCTTTTTTAATAATTTTTTATTTTATACAAGAACAGCTATCATTAAGAAGGTTTTACGTTTCCAATTTTCTGTCCAAATGCAGCATAGCAACTAGTATGATATGCTTTGTTACCAACAAAGGTCAAGGCCTTGCGAATTATTCCCTGCCTACATATTACACACAGATCTACAAATTCTGTAGTCCTGTCATCAGTAGGTGCCATATATGAATAAGTATGATTCATGATTTAAAGAATTCTTTTATTTTTCAATGATGTATTCGTCATCTACTTCCATGCCAAAATGTCTTCCAGTTGCCGGTTTGCAATGTGCTAATACAATGTCTCCTTTTTTGAGATGTGTGACAGATACCAGATGACCATTTGGTCTCACAAAGCGAATTGTCTCGGCATTTTGTGCAATTATTCCGCCAACCTCGTCTCCAATTTGTCCCTTTATCATAAGCATGGGTCTACTCTCTATTTTTGAGCGGCCAACAGTTGCTCTCCTTGCCTTGCCTTTTGAATCTAAAACCAAAACTTCAGAGCCTGTTTCTAACTCCGATAGATATTTTGTCGTTCCATCTGGAGAAATTGTATAACAATGAACTGCTCCTGCGTTTACTCTAAATGGTCTTGGCGAAGTAAAAGAAGATCCAACCGATTCGTTATGCACTAGAAACAAAAAGTTTGATCTGCTTCCAATCAGCATCCCTTCCCCTCTATGAAGCATGGATGCAGTATCTACACACACACGTTCGCCATTTCCTACCTCTTTTATCTCCAAGATTTTTGCTGGCTTTAATTCAAAAGACTTTGATCCTAGGTACACTAGGGCTTCCCTTACTTCATTAATAGAACCAGTTGAAAATATTACT
>DATIAR010000050.1:0-3001 GCA_035457865.1 Nitrosopumilaceae archaeon | reverse complement strand
AAACAAATAACACGTCTTAATCCAATTAAGAAACCAATTGTTGTTTTAAAATCGGGGCGAAGTCCAGAAGGAGCAAAGGCAGCCATGTCCCACACTGGAGCACTGATGGGTTCTGACGAAATTTATGATGCATTACTAAAGCAGTCTGGCGCAATTCGCGTTGATACCATGGAAGAATTGTTTGACTATGCAACAGCCTTTTCAAAACAACCCCTTCCAACACAAGGAGACCTTGTCATAGTTTCTAATGCAGGAGGACCAGCTATCATATCAACTGATGCCTGCTCTAAACTTGGAATCAAAATGGCAAAAATCGAAGAAATAAGACCAAAGATAAATGCAGTTATCCCGCCTTGGGGTTCCTCTAGAAATCCAGTTGATATTGTTGGTGATGCAGATTTTAATAGATTTGATAATGTGCTCAATGAGGTTCTTGCACATCCCAATGTAGGTTCTGTTATTGCCATGTGTACTCCATCTGCAACTTTGGATTACAACAAACTTGCTGAGGTTATAGTCAACATGTCTAAAAAATATCCAAGCAAAACTATACTTGCAAGCCTTATGGGTTTGGACGAGGGAATCAAAAACAAGGAAATACTTGCACAAGGAGGCATACCTCACTATACGTATGCAGAGACTGCAATTCGATCTCTTAATGCGATGTTACGTTTCACTCATTGGTCTCAAACTCCTGATGGTACTAATCGAAAGTTTGCTGTAAACAAAAAGAAAGCAGAAAAGGTATTTGCCCAAGTAAAATCTGAAGGCAGAAAAAATCTCCTTGAAGAAGAAGGACAAGAAGTTTTACGAGCTTACGGATTTCCAGTACCAAAAAGTATTCTTGCTACAAAAGACAAAGAAGCAATTCAAGCTGCAAAAAAGATCGGTTTTCCCGTTGTGATGAAGATTGCATCACCACAAATTATACACAAATCAGATGCAGGTGGAGTAAAGGTCGGACTAAAAAATCCTCAAGAAGTAAGATCTGCATTTAAAGAAATAATTAAGAACGCAAAAAAATACGACAAAAAAGCGATCATCAAAGGAGTTCTAGTGCAGGAAATGGTAAAGGGTGGGAAGGAAACAATAATTGGTTCAAAGCTAGAACCTGGGTTTGGACCTGTTGTAATGTTTGGTATGGGCGGAATTTATGTTGAAGTCTTAAAGGATGTTACATTCAGACTTGCACCCATTACAGATAATGAAGCAGATGAAATGATCTCTTCTATTAAAACAAACAAACTTTTGCAAGGAGTGCGTGGTGAAAAACCATCTGATCTTAAAAAATTAGCCGAGTGTATCCAAAGACTCTCGCAACTAGTAAGTGATTTCAAAGAAATAAAGGAACTTGATATGAATCCTGTTCTAGTCTTTGAAAAAGGAAGAGGCTGTAAAGTAGTAGATGTAAGAATAGGTCTTACCTGATCGCATATCTACAATTTTTGCCGTTAAATACATGCCTAAGATTTTATATTGCTATGACGAAGAATAGTTGCATGCCAATTAGGACTGGTGCTGAGTATATGCAAAGCCTCAGAGGTCGAAATCTTAAGGTCTACCTTTTTGGAGAGCGTGTTAAAGAACCAGTAGACCACCCAATTATACGACCATCTATTAACGCTGTTGCTGAGACATACGATCTTGCTGTTAGAGAAGAGGAACTTGCCACAGTACATTCTTCCATAACGGGACAAAAGATTAATCGATTTTTGCATATTGCAGAAAGTGCTACTGATCTTGTTAACCAAAATAAAATGCAAAGAAGACTGGGCCAAAACACTGGAACATGTTTTCAGAGGTGTGTCGGCATGGACGCACTAAATTCACTTTATTCTGTTACTTATGAAATAGATGAAAAATACAAGACAAACTATCACAAAAGACTGGTTGATTTCATCAAGATGGTTCAAACTGAAAATCTTGTAATTGGTGGTGCTATGACTGATCCAAAAGGAGACAGAAGTAAAGCTCCACATGAACAAGAAGATCCAGATGTTTTCTTACGTGTTGTAGAAAAGAATGACAAAGGTGTTATCATAAAAGGATCAAAAGCTCACCAAACTGGATGTATCAATTCACATTGGATTATAGTGATGCCAACAATGCGACTGCAAGAAAATGATAAAGATTATGCAATAGTAGGGGCTGTTCGAGCAGACGATCCAGGTATTACATACATCTATGGTCGACAGTCTTGTGACACAAGAAGCATGGAAGAAGGAGATCTTGATGCAGGAAACGCAAAATTCTCAGGACAAGAAGCCATGATCATTTTTGATAATGTTTTCATTCCATGGGACCGTGTTTTTATGAATGGTGAATATGATTTTGCTTCAATGCTTGTTGAACGATTTACATGTTACCACAGAAGAAGCTATGTTTGTAAAACGGGATTGGGCGATGTACTCATTGGTGCTGCAGCATCAATTGCTGATTATAATGGGATACCAAATGTGTCTCACATCAAAGATAAGCTCGTAGAAATGACCCATCTAAACGAGAGCATTTACGCCGCTGGAATTGCATCTTCATTTCAAGCACACCAAACCAAATCAGGAGTTTGGCTAAACGATGACATGCTTGCAAATGTATGTAAACATAACGTTACGAGATTCCCATACGAGATTGGAAGACTGGCACAAGATATTGCTGGTGGACTCATGGTTACACTGCCATCAGAAAAAGACTTTAGAAATCCAGAAACTGGACCAATCCTTAAAAAATATCTGAAAGGACGTAAAGGAGTTGATGTTGAAAACAGGATGAGAATCTTAAGATTAATTGAAAACATGACGATGGGAAGAAATGCTGTAGGTTATCTGACAGAATCAATGCATGGAGCAGGTTCGCCACAAGCTCAGAGAATTAACATTTCCAGGCTAATGCAGCTTGGATATAAAAAGAAACTTGCCAAAAATCTAGCAAATGTAAAAGACGAACCTGATCTTACATCTGAACAAGCAGATTATTTTGAACGCGTATTCAAGGTAAGCAAAAC
>DATIAR010000049.1:0-9177 GCA_035457865.1 Nitrosopumilaceae archaeon | reverse complement strand
TGTTCTACTTCAGTTTGATCTGGAAACATGACTTCTATGTTTATGTTGTATTTGTTTCGTATTTCATCCATCACGTCATATGTTTCCTGATTCAGTCTTCCCGTATCAAGAGTGAAGATCCTAGCTTTTGGATTTATCTTCATTAACATATCAATGACTACAACGTCTTCTGCACCAAAACTTGATGCAAATGCAACATTAGGATGAAGATTGTCAAGTGTCCACTTTAGAATTTCTTGTGGAGTTTTTAGAGTATTATTTAATTGGTTGATTTGTTCAGCGGTAAATTTTCCCATAAAAAAACTGTGCCCGATATGGACATATAATTATTGCTAGGTAGATAGGGCGCCGTCCTAGAGTTATAAATAACTTTGAATTAAGAAACAAAATGAATGAAAATATGGTTGTTGTTTTTCCTTCTTTGTATTCCCTCAATAAAATAGATTATCTTGTATCAAGCATATCTACGATCCTTAAAACAAAGAAACTAGGTTTTAGTAAAATCCGTAAAAATGGTTCTATAATAATAGTAGAAGCAGATGATCCAGTATTTGCCTCATCTGCAATAGCTTCACTTTTTGGAATAGAAAAAATCGCTATTGCTAAAGAAGTAGAAAATAGTTTTAATTCCATAGTTACTACAATAGTCACAGTTGGTGCTAATCTCCTTCTTAGAGGAGAAAGATTCTATGTTAAAGTAGAAGGTACAGGAACAGAATATGTACCAAAGGATATAGAACTTGCAGCTACATCAGAATTAATAGAAAAGACAGTTAATTTTCAAACAAAACCTGGCACAGAATCAAGATATGACAAAATCATTTATACGTATATTACAAAATCGCACGCGTATGTGTGTATTTTTATAGATAAAGGTGGTGGAGGCGTTCCATACAAATCACAAAACCAAAAAGTTCTTTGTTGCATATATGATGAGCTTTCAGTAATTGCTTGTCTCCAAACTCTCAAGATGGGTTTTGATGTAAAAATTCTAGTTTGTTATAGTGAATCTGAACTTTTAAACATAGTAAAAATGTTAAACCAGATCCTACCTAGACTTTTACAAACCAAGGTTGAATTACATTTTTGTAAACTTAATATGAAATCGGCTGGAAGAACAATTTTACTTAAAACTGCAGTAATAACAGCGATTCTTGCCTCTTTTGCAAAAAGAATCAGTATAGATAGAATATCACTTGCAATTTCACCATTAATATTCCCTGCCTGGTTTATAGAATACAATGCAATGCATGTATTTCATAAGGGCATTATTCCTTGGTTTCCCCTTTCAGGAATAGATAACAGTATTTTTGATACAGCTAATGAGATTGGTTTAGGAAAACATGTATCTAAAATTGAGAATTTGTGTAAGATAAAGTTCAAGAAAGATTTACCAAAAGACAAAATTAACAAAATTTCTAAAGTCTCGCTTCGTGATATAAAGACAATCACCATTACATTAGGTTCAAAAAATATACATGATATAATCGACTCTTTAAAATCAAATCATTGAGGATTTAAACGGGAAACGAGTTGATTTGAATCTGTGATAAAGTTAGGACAATTTATCTATCCGTGGGGAAATGGGCATTATAGCAGAATGATGTCACTTGACAGAGTTCTGCCTGATCATGTTAAAGACGAGTTAGAAATGCATTATTCTAGCAAGGGAGAAATTTATCAAAGATTATTACAAAAATTTCCACATAAAAGACAACAGATTCATGAAATTTTGATGCCAACACCGATAGATGGTAAACATGGACCGAGTGTGACACTTTCTATGTTGAATCTTTTGTTACCCATTTCTGGAAATCCCCCACTTGTAATTCAAATTTCCGATTATCTAAAAAAGGAAGCGAATCTCTACAATTCACAAAAATTTGATTTGGTGATAAATGATGGAGATATGGGTTCCAATGTATTAGCTGAAAACCGAGGCATCAAGTCAGTTTTTGTAACAAATCAATTTAGACCAAAACTTTGGAGATCACATTTTTTCTTTTATCCATCCTTGATTTACATATCAAAGCAGATTGCAAAAGCTACAAAGATAGTTGTAGCGGATTCTGCTCCTCCAAACACTATATGCGAGTATAATCTGAATTTTCCAGATAAAATAAAACAAAAGGTTGTCTATGCTGGTCATTTTTCAAATATAGCAGTGACAAATCACAAACCAAAAACAGATTTAGAAAAATTGATTGAAAATACAGATTTTGGATATTGGATGCAAACAGGTAATAGGGCTACAAAAGAATTTACTGGTAAAAAATATGAAGAGGTCTTTCACTCAGAAGGCATGCAGGATCAGAGACGAATTGTTTCACATGCACAAGGTGATCCTTCTCTAGATAAGGTAAAAGGAAAAGATGGTAATACCTATTCTATATCAGATGCACTTGAACATAGCATAGATTGGATTCAAATTGACATAGGATTTTTGTCAGAGCAAGAAAAGGACACAGTTCTGAATTTATGTAAATATGCAGTCATAAATGGATCACATACGGCCATGGGAGAAATTATTGGAATCAAAGCAAAACCGATTATAGGAATCCCTGTTTATGATGAACACACAAATCAGATAATATGGGCAGAAGAAAGGAAGCTCGGAATTCTTGCAAGTAATGCAAAGCAGGTAATACAGGCTGTTTACAATATAAAAGACAATTATAATAAATATGAAGAACAGCTCGTAGAATTTTCTAGAAATTTCGATAGAAATGGGGCTCAAAACACTGCACAAATAATTGCAGAAATGCTTGAGAGTTAGAAAGAATTATAATTTTTCCATACAATGTAGCAGATCTGGTACGCGGCAATTTCGATGGGCGAACTGACCGCAAGGGATGACGACATAGACCGCGTACCAGAATTGACCAAAAGCTTTTATGGATAATTTTGATGAGTGGCGTCATTGACTGATTGCCCTGAATGTGCAGCTAAGCAGATAGTTACAGAGATGAAATTTGATTTGAATACGAAACACTTTATCTGTAATAAATGCGGTCTTTATGCAACACGGGAACAAATAAGCGATATAAGAGATAGATTGAATCGTCGTGAGAAGACACGGGAGGATAAGCATGATGAGTACAGAGATTGGTGGCAATCAAGTAAAAAAGACAAACAGAGTTAATTGTTGAGTGAAAGTAAATGGTAAAAGAACTTCCAAAATGGGCTCAGGATGAAATAAAAAATGCAAAGTTTGGTAAACCAGAATCACAAACCAGAACAGGTTACATTCTTGAGATATATGATAAAGACATGAAAATTGACGTTCAGTTGTATGAAGAAGTTGAGGATGGAAGACGCATTATAACTTTAGATTTGCCAAAAAAAATAAAACCGGTGGATCTGATGAAGGGTGTTGTGTATGAATTCACTTTTAATTCGATGAAGGCTCCTTTAAGCAAAGAGCTTGTTGATCTTCTAAAAAAAGAAATGGAGATTGATATGGATGCCATATATCAGTTTGATCTGACTGATTTGGAATTAATGGATGTTGGCTCTGATACAGCTGGTTCGACAGAATCTATAGAAGAATAGATTTGATTAGAATAATTTCCTCTAGAAATTCATAATTTTTGTGATCTCATTTGTTTCCTAAAAGCTGCTCCTAAGATCGGATTTATCAGATATGGAATGGTGTGCTTTAACCATACAGCACCTCTAACATATGACGGTACAATTATCTCAAGTCTTGGTGAGGAAGATGCCTTTAGTATCGCTTTTGCTACAGTTTTTGAACTAAGCGATGTTGGTGAATATTTTGGTCTTGACTTGAATGAAGAATGATTAAAAAAGTTAGTTTGAACCATTATAGGACTAACTACAGTAATACCTATCCCACTCCCTTTTAATTCGTGATACAACCCCTCTGAAAATCCAAGCATAGCAAATTTAGATGCACAGTACGATGCGATTCCTGGAAGACCAAAACTTCCTGCAACTGAGGCTACGTTTACTATATGCCCAGTCTTTTGTTCTAACATTTTTGGCAGAAAAGCCTTGATACAGTAAACCGTTCCAAAATAATTAGTTTCCATCTGGGATTCTATTTCTTCAACTTTTAGCTCAAGTACAGAACCATAGATTGCAAATCCTGCATTATTAACTAGAATATCGATTTTACCAAATTTATCTAGAACAATCCTACTCATCTGTTCTACTTCAAGCCATTTAGAAACATCGCATTGACATACTAGTATTTCATTTCCATATTTTGTAAGATTTCTTGCTACAGATTCTAGATTTTCTTTTCTTCTTGCAACAAGCACAACAGAACCTTTTCGTTTTGCGAATTCTACAGCTGATGCTTCACCAATTCCGCTAGATGCTCCTGTAATTACTATAACTTTATCATTAAAATCCATAAAGAAAAATATCGAGTTGAAAATAAAGTGCTTTCTATGAAATTTCAGCTTTTTTTGTACGTGGATATACTATTTTCATCAAAAGTATCCAGCTTATAACAAGGCTAACATGATATGTAGCAATTCTCCATGCTATGACAATATTCCATTGTATGCTATCTTTGGTTGGTTCAAAAGTCAGGCTGTTCAAGTTTCCAAGGTATGCCCATATACCAAATTCTGTGAGACCTGAACCACCTATTGTTACAGGTATATTTCCTAAGGCATTTGAGGCCATTGCTGCTAAAAGTGAATCAAAAAATTCTATAAAATAACCAGCTCCATTTGCGATTACCATAAATGAAATTCCATAAAATACCCAAGTGAATATAGAAAAGATTATGGATACTACAAATGCTTTTTTTGCTTGCTTATTATGTAGGCTTTGCCTACTCATCTCACAAACCTCTTTCATCCATTGATTAGTTTTATCAATGTATTTTGAAGCTCGTTCTTTACCTGCTTTTTTTGCAGTTTTTTCTATCCAAGATGGAACTTGGAAAGTTTTCTTGTAAGATAGAAAAAATAGACTGGACCAAATTGCCGTAACTGGTAAACTTATTGCAATAATTACAATTCCTATTGCATATGCACCATTGAAAAACGCAAAGACTGCAGAGGTGAGAGAAAAGATTCCTGCTACTAGAACTTCAGTAACGATTTCCATTATTGTAACCCAGGTTGCTTTACCTGTTGGAATTCCTTTCTTTTTCAACCAAATTATTCTGACTAGTTCACCACCAACAAAAGACGGCGTGGTCGATGTAACAAATTCACTGCCAATTCTTACTGAAACTGTTTTCCATGGAACTTCAATGTGACCAAGAAATTTCTTTACCAGATAATTGAATTTTAGACCTTGCATAAGTAATTTGCCAACAATTGCCAATGCTGCACCCATAAAAGGAATAAGACCCACTGCAAAAAGCTCTTCAAGTTTTATGTTAAATGTAAATGCAATTAAAATAAATGGCACAATACTAACTGGAATTGCTAAAAGTTTCCAATTCATTGCCTGCTTTAATTATGGATGGAAATATAAGCTCAACATGAAATATAGTCAACAAAATGAAAACTATTTTTATTCTAGGTACTGCAGGAGCTGGAAAATCATTACTTGCATCCAAACTTTTTGATTATTACACAAAAAATGGTGCTTTTGTTGGAGTTCTAAATTTAGATCCAGGAGTTGAAAATCTCCCATATACATGTGATGTCGACGTTAGAGATTATGTAGATATTGTATCTATAATGAGACAATATGACTTGGGTCCAAATGGTGCCATAATAATGGCAAATGATCTCATTGCATCAAAGATAGATCAGATTCAACATGATGTGGATAATGTTAATCCAGACTATCTTATTATTGATACTCCTGGTCAAATAGAGCTTTTCGCATATAGAACTAGTGGTCCATTTTTTGTGCAAAACTTTGTGTCTGAACAAAAAGTTGCCTTATTTCTGCACGACGGAGTATTAGTAACTACACCAACTAATTTTGTTTCAGTAGCACTTCTTGCAACATCGATAAAGATAAGGCTGAATTTGTCACATGTCAATGTTTTAACAAAGACCGATCTAATTGAAGATAAGATTAGGACCATATTGAAATGGTCAACTGATGTAAAAAGCCTCGAGGATGCGATTGCAAAACAATCAGACGGTGAAAATTATACACTTGTTTCTAATATTTTACGAGGTTTGAATATGGCTGGTTTTTCTCAAGGATTAATTCCAATTTCTAATGCAACTGGAGAAGGAATGGTAAACCTAGAAGCAGCACTAAGCAGAATTCTTAATTTGGGAGAGGAGATAGAAGATTAATTGGTTTCTAGTGTTGTTGTAAGGGCACCCTCTTCTACTGCAAACCTAGGTCCTGGTTTTGATGTCTTTGGTCTAGCTTTAGACGCGTTTTACGATGAAGTACGTCTTGAGAAAAGTGATCATGGAATAAAAATTCAAAGTTCTGATGCAATTCCTCTTGTTCCTGAAAAAAATTCTGCTGGATTAGTAGTAAAGGAAATGACAAAAAGATTTAGGATAAAATCTGGTGTTGTTTTAAAAATCAAAAAAGGAGTTCCTGCTGGATTTGGGATGGGAAGTAGTGCTGCTTCTGCAGCCGCAGCAGCAGTAGCATTTGATGCATTGTTTAATCTCAATCTTGATTCAAATACACTTGTAAAATTTGCTGGGATGGGAGAGAGAGCTAGCGCTGGTTCTGTTCATTATGATAATGTTGCAGCCTCTACACTTGGCGGTTTTGTTATTGTCAGAACAGATCCTTTTGACGTCATAAAGATAGAACCTCCCAAGGAGCTTGTACTTTGTGTTGCCATCCCTAAACTTGATGTTCCAATGAAAAAAACCCAGATTTCAAGGAGCGTTTTGCCAAAACAAGTCAAACTTTCAGATTCTGTCCGCAATCTATCTAATGCCGCTGCAATTGTTGCGGGATTTATGAAAAAAGATGTAGAATTGATTGGAAATTCTATTAAAGATATTATCATAGAACCTGCAAGACAGCATCTCATACCAGGATTTAATCAAGTAAAGGAAAACGCACTTCATGCTGGAGCATTGGGAGTTACTATAAGTGGAGCAGGTCCATCCATCATAGCTTTTACTTCAAGATCATCCAATCCTAAAAAGATCTGCAATGCCATGGAAAAAGGATTCATGGATGCAAAAACAAAATGTGATACTGTTATTTGCAGACCAAGCAAGGGTGCAATTAAAGTATAGTTTTATTTTTTTTCTACAAATGCTCTCATTCTTTCTTCTCTATCTTTTGTTGAGAAGCATAAAGACCAAGAATAGATTTCAAGTTTTAAACCAGTATCAAGGTTTGTATCAATTCCCCGATTAACAAGCATTTTTGATTTACCAATTGCAAAACTACTATTTTTTGTTATATTTTTTGCATATGCTTTAGCTTCCGAAATTAAATTTTCTATTGGAAATATCTTATTTATTAATCCCATAGAAAGAGCTTCTTCAGCCACAATTTTTCGTCCTGTAAAGATTAAGTCTTTTGCTCTGGCAGGACCTATAATTCGTAATAGTCTTTGTGTGCCACCCCACCCAGGACATATTCCTATTGTAACTTCTGGTTGACCAAGTTGTGCATTTGGGGAAGCAAATCTAATATCGCATGCAAGAGCAAGTTCGCATCCACCACCAAGTGCATAGCCATTTATTGCTGCTATAACAGGTTTTTCAATGCTCTCTATTTTGTTTAGTACTTCATGTCCTCGTAAGGCATATTTTTCTGCTTCAACTGATCCAATTTTACTCATATATTCAATGTCAGCACCAACAGAG
Organism: Nitrosopumilaceae archaeon; assembly: GCA_035457865.1. Taxonomy (GTDB): domain Archaea; phylum Thermoproteota; class Nitrososphaeria; order Nitrososphaerales; family Nitrosopumilaceae; genus UBA8516. Next base: position 1,435 of record DATIAR010000049.1, on the reverse strand, counting down.
AATGCCTTTTGTCCCCCACCAGTAATTATGATAACTTTGGATGAGTCATTTTCGAGACTATCAAGCACTGTAATGAATTCATCCATAACTGCAAGATTCAGGGCATTAAGTTTGTCAAGCCTGTTAATTGTGATTAAAGCTATCTCCTCGCCCTTTTCTACTTGAAGATATTGCGACATTGAATGAAACTCTATATTCTAGAAATTAAACTTTACAAAACTTAGATTGCGAACGAAACTGAGTTATATTACACGATTTACAAAAGAGCTACTTGACAGATCTGGGTTTGTTTTTTGCTGCTTTTGCAGCTATAAGTTGGGGAACTTTTTTTGTTCCAGTAAGAAAAGTCGGTATTAAAAATATTTGGCAATTACAAGGAGCCACATCAATAGGTGTACTTCTTTTTGCTATTCCTATTGGATATTTTTGGGGTTTTGAAATTCAGTTGGGTGGTCTTTTATCAGGAATCATTTGGACAATAGCAAATTTACTTGCTCTTTATTCTGTGAAATTAATTGGTCTTGCAAGAACATCTCCACTTCTTGCTGGATTTAGCATCATTTCTTCATTTGCATGGGGAATTACATTTTTTAATGAAACTTTTAATTCGTTAATTATTGCATTAGCCGCAATAGGATTACTCTTAGTAGGTTTACCACTTGTAGCAAATGGAGAAAAAAATCCTACCATTCAAAAAAAGGGATATTTTGTGGCTGCTGCGTCAGGTTTGATTGGAGGTTCATACATTATTCCTATGCAAGCAACACAAACTCTTCAATCTGGATTTTTTTCATCAAGTCTTTCTATTTTCGTAATTGGCATACCTATGTTTTTACTTGCTAGACGATTTATCAAAAAAGAAACAATTGCCGGAATAATTTCTGGGACTCTCTTTAATCTTGGCAGCCTAACAGTATTGATTGCTGTAAGTCTAATAGGCATAACCATAGCATTTCCAATTGCCCAGACTGCCACTCTTTTTGCTGTATCATGGGGAATGTTTTACTTCAAAGAGATAATTCAGAAACAAGGGATTATGCGTGTTTCAATTGGGGCTCTAGTAATATTATGTGGTGCTGCACTTCTTGCTATTGCTTAATCAAGCAATTTATTTGGCCTAAAAGAAAGCAGCTAAGTTGAAAAAAGCAGTATTGGTTTTCAGTGGAGGTCTAGATTCTGTTTGTACAGCTGCGTATTTACAATCAAAATACGAACTTTATGGTATTACATTTTCATATGGCCAAAAGGCAAATCAAGAAATCAAAATAGCAAAACATTTTTCAAATATTTTGAATTTTAAAGAGCATAAAATTGCCAATATAGAATTTATGAAAGATCTTTATGCAAAAACAAATGCTCTTACAAATTCAAAAATAAATATTCCAGAAAAATTTGATTATACAATTGTTGTACCTATACGAAATGCTATTTTTCT
>DATIAR010000048.1:0-11253 GCA_035457865.1 Nitrosopumilaceae archaeon | reverse complement strand
ATGAAGATCAAGTCTAAATTATGCGTGTTCCTTTAATTGTTGTAATGCGTTAAAATGAATAGGTAGGCAGGAAGATCTAAGCAGTACATCTACCCTGATACCACCGGCTTATGTGAACCTGCTTACCTGTTTTACAAATATCTGTTTGTTTTTGCATTAAAACATTTCCATTCTTTGGTTCTTCATACAGATGCCGGTGCAATTCTAAGATCAAAATCAGGTACTAGTCCTTTTTCAGTTGCAAATTTGAAAAGCGTCCTAATTGAGCTCTCACCCAAGATTCCCATATCTATTGTGACGTCGTTTACATACATCCTAATGAATCGCTCAATTAGCGAACGTGGTTGACCTCGCCCATATTGCATGGCATAATCTAGAGCTTCGTTTACGCGATTCATGCCATATATGATGGACTCGCGAAAATAATCATCAAATTTTTTTATCATCTCATCTCCCAAGTGGTTACTTATCACGTTGATTCCAAGGGGGACTGGAAGACCGCCTGTGGACTCGCTCCACCAAGTGCCAATGTCAAGTAGTTTTGTTAGTTTATTCTGATCGTATGTAATCTGCGTTTCATGTATCACAAGTCCTGCATCCACATCACCACGTTCTACTGCTTCTGGTATGTCTGAAAACTTCATTTCTATATAATCAAACTTTCCAAGCATTAGTTGCAACAACAAAAACGCCGAAGTCAGTTTGCCAGGGACTGCAATCTTTGCTTTTTTTATCTGCTCAAATGTCATGATTTGTTTTGATATCACAATTGGGCCATACCCCTTGCCAAAACTTCCTCCACTTCGCAATATGGTATAGTCTGGAGCATACGCACAAGCGTGAACAGAGGCTGCAGTCACATCAAGCTCGTGTCTTAGTGCTCTTTTGTTTAGTGTCTCAATGTCTTCAACGACATGGCTTACTTTGAAATCTGGGGAGCTCACTTTTCCCGTGAGCATTCCATAAAACATGAAGGCATCGTCAGCGTCTGGAGTGTGACCCAACGTAATTTCCATAATCATAATTTTTAGCTCTATTATAAATATCAAGTTATGAAAAATAAATCATGTCAACAATCGAAGCTTTTGAAAAAGAAATTAAACTACAACCAAGCTTTGTTCAAAACTTTGTTTCACAAAAACAACTTGCCATTCCAACACAAAAGCAAACAATTTTTTGCGGCACGGGAGACTCTTTTGTATCTGCACAGCTTGCAGAGGTGTTTTCTGATTTTAGAGCAAGGGCCTTGGATCCTCTAGACTTATTAAAAAATAAGAAACTGGCAAGAAACAAGAACCTCTATCTTATATCGATTTCAGGAAATACCATATCAAACGTCAAACTTGCTAAAACATCAAAGAACACAACAGCAATAACAGCAAACCCTCAAAGTCGACTAGCAAGTGCATGTAAAAAATTAATTTCCCTTGAATATCCAAATTCAGGAATCTTTACAGCTGGAAGCATAAGCTTTCTTGCGAGCGCATTAACATGCATCTCACTTGTGTCCAAAGTGAAGATACGAAATGTTTCCAAGATATATGAAAGCGCGGAAACTCAAAGTAGGAGAGTAAAACTCAAAGGCAAAATCTTCCTGCTTGGCAACCTCCACACCTTTCCTGTGGCCATGTTTGGAGCAGCCAAGCTTTACGAAGTAGGAGGTCTTGATGCACATTATGAGAGAATTGAGCAGTTTTCTCACACTGGTTTGTTTTCTGCAAAGAAAGGAGACATTGTTGTAATTTTTGAAGAAAAAAACAGATACAATTCCAAGCTTGCATCAAATCTTAAAAAATACGGATTATATGTAGTACAGTTTGAACCCAATACAAGAAACACCCAAGAAATGGTTTTGTTTTTTATTTTTGTATCAGAGTTCATATCATTGTATCATACCAAGAAAAAAAATCAAAAAGATTGTTTTTTTGTTACAGCCAAAAATCTTAGAAAAACCAGCTCATCTATGATCTACTGATCTTGGATCGATTCTTGAGAAGATTTAATACCTGCTCTAGGACGATTTTTTTTATTCATGAAGTATAAGCAAACCGAACAGATCTTAAAGATTATTGGAAACAAAAAGAACATCCGAAACTTTGGAGTCATTGCTCACGTAGACCATGGAAAGACAACCATGAGCGACAGCCTTTTGGCATCATGTGGAATCATCAGCCCGTCTGTTGCAGGTCAAGCCCTTGCCCTGGATTCTATGAAGTTAGAGCAGGACAGACAGATGACAATCGTTCAGGCAAATGTCACCTTGCTTTATGAAGCTGATGGCCAAGAATACGTCATAAACATGATTGACACACCAGGCCACATTGACTTTACTGGACGTGTCACAAGAAGTCTCAGGGCAATTGATGGTGCAGTAGTGGTATCAGACTCTGTAGAAGGAATCATGACGCAGACTGAAACCGTAACTAGACAAGCACTAGAAGAAAGAGTCAGACCGGTTTTGTACATCAACAAGATAGATCGCCTCATTAAGGAACTACGATTAACTCCGGACAAAATGCAAGAATGGCTTGTTGAGATTATTACAAATTTTAATAGATTAATAGATATTTACGCAGAACCAGAATACAAAGAAAAGTGGAAGGTAAGCATCCAAGATGGAAGTGTTTCTTTTGGTTCTGCAAAAGACAGGTGGGGATTTAATGCAGATGTCATGAAAAAGAAAGGGATATCCTTCAAAGACATCTATGCAGCTTATTCAGAGGGTGGGGACATCAAGGCTCTTGCAGAAAAAGCACCGCTCTATGATGCGGTACTTGGAATGGTTGTAAAACATCATCCATCACCTGATGTTGCGCAAAAATACAGAATTCCAAAAATTTGGAAAGGTGATTTAGAATCAGACATGGGAAAGGCTCTATTGAATTGTGATGACAACGGTCCAGCTGTTATGATGATTGTAAACATGACAGTTGATCCTGCTGCAGGTCCTGTAGCTATTGGTAGATTATTTTCTGGCAGAATAAAGGATGGTGACAGGATCAATATCATAGATACCAAAAGAGAAGGAAGAATCCAATCAGTCAACTTTTTCATGGGAAATCAACGTGAGATGGTAGGTGAGCTTGCTGCAGGAAACATCCCAGCACTCTTAGGATTAGAACATGCAAGAGCTGGTCAAACACTTTCAAGCGTAGCAGGAATTCACACGTTTGAGGGAATCCAATATGTTTCCGAGCCAGTTGTGCAAATTGCTGTAGAACCAAAACATCCAAAAGACTTGCCAAAACTTGTTGAGGCCTTGCGCAGAATCACAATCGAAGATCCAAACCTTGTTGTAAAAATAAACGAAGAAAGTGGAGAGACAGTGATTGCAGGAATGGGTGTCTTGCACCTTGAGATTGCAACGTCTTTGATTGCAGATGCAGGCGTACAAATTGTAACATCACAACCTTTGATAAATTATAGAGAGACAATTAGGGCACCGGCAGGTCCTATCATGGCAAAATCTCCAAACCGACACAACAAGATCTTTATGAAAGTAGAACCACTTGATGAAAAAATTTCTGAAATGATTAGGAACAACACACTAAACGAATACAAGGACAAAAAAGAGGTTGCAGAAATTTTGAGAAATGCTGGTTGGGATAGAGATGAAGCAAAGCGCGTAATGCGCTTTGATCCAAGGGGAAATGTAATGGTGGATGGCACAAAGGGTGTACAGTTTGTTCAAGAATCAACTGACTCGATATTATCTGGATTTGAAGACACCATGAAAGAAGGGCCCTTGACAAGAGAACAGGTCAGAGGATGCAAGTTTGTCTTCCATCACTTTGTTCCTCACGAGGATCCTGCTCATCGAGGCCTCTCACAGCTTGGTCCAGCATCAAGACGCGCATGCATGGGTGTAATGCTTTTGGCACAACCTGTTCTTTTAGAACCAACACTTGGAATCGAAGTTCGAGTTCCACAAGAAATGATTGGAAACGTTGCTGGTGTCATTTCAGGAAAAAGAGGCAAAGTTTTGAATATGGAACAAAAAGGTGTGATTCACATTTTGACTGGAGAGATTCCAGCTTCTGAAACTTTTGATCTCTCCGAAGTGATGAGAGGGCAGACAGCAGGAAAGGCAATGTGGAATACTCACTTCAAAGCTTGGACACCAGTTCCAAACTCTGTCTTGCCAACAATCATGGCAGAAATCAGAAAACGAAAAGGATTGAGTCCAGAGCCACCAACAGCTGATGAATTTATCGATAAAGAGTAAAAATAGAAAGCCACTTTTTACACACAAACTACCGCAACTAGATAATTACTAACGGTATGATTTTTTGGAAATATTTCAAGAGAAGATTGGAGTGAGAAAACCAATTCAATGTAGCTGCAAACAATGTAATTGTAGTTAGGACAAATTTGATGTTCATTCTCGTTCCATTTTTGGAAATGACTACAGACATTTAGAGGTAAATTATGTTGTGTCATATCTTCTAACGATGATGATTTTTTGACTTTAATTCAGTCACTCCCAAATTTGGCAGATGGGGTTTATATAAAATTTCCATACTTGGTAATAACATATGTACATAGTAGAGAAAAGATTAGTAGACTCCTTAGAAACCCAAACAGAGAATATCGTAAAAATTGATATACAGAAAATAGAAAATGCGATATTTGAAAAGTATCATTTTTCATTAATAGAATGTAGCAAAAACACCTTCAAACTTGAGTCTATATTACGAACCGTTTTTGGCCTTAGTCAGATTCTGCTAGAAAAGACCATTCTTGAAAATGCACTAGAGTTGGCAACATCAACAGAAATGGATAAAGAGTGGGTGATAATTCACGATAAATCTCTTATTTCAACAATTTTGAATACTTATACAGATAAAAACAAAGAAAGGATTTTGGAAATTTTGTCAAATAAGCAGCCGCATATCATTGCAAAGATTGTTGAGATCTCTGGTTTGCAAGAAAACACTGCTTATAAAAAAATTAATGAATTGATTAGAGATGGCATGTTAGTTGAGCGAGGTGCCATATTTACTTCGGACGCCAGAGAAATTAAAAAATATGTTGGAATATTTAAAAATCTGAAATTTGGTATGGTAAATAACAAAATAGCTGTCCAAGCTAAGTTGAATAAAGAGGCTTTGAAAGCCAGTTACATAATTGCTTTATTACAATCTGTAAGGAACGAAATGGTTGATGAACAACAGAAGATTCAACTTAAACAACAGATTCAACTCGAAAAAGCAACAGAATTGATGTAGACAAGACGAAATTATGAAAGGTGTATGTGACATCTTTTTCTAGAACGTGAAACATATGAGATGAATAATATTGATTCAAAAATTATGAATAAATCTGTTTCAATTCATATGAATTATTTTGCAACAGATGAAATCTGAGTATTAGTAACAAGCTTCTTTCTTTTAGAGATCAGAAAAACCAAATATTTCATTGTTTGAAATTAGATCTTTTCTTTTCAGAAAATAATCTCTTGGAACTTGATTGTACTTTACCGCAAAATCTTGCAAATCCTTGTAATAGGTGATTTTGTTATTTCACTTGTGATTTAAGCAGCCACTTTATGTCATATTAACTCTTTTTTAACGCAATGACACAGTAGAACCATCAAAGACCATGTTATTTACAACACTGGAACGCGTCAACATGTCTATTGTACGTAGTAAAACCTCAAAGTTGAAAGGCTTGTATATGACAGCAGTTGATGATAGCCCTTTTAATCTCTCTGCGGTTTCGCTTGTTAGATCTGCTGTTACCATTAATATTTTAGCTTGTGGATCTATTTCTCTAATTTTTTCTAAAGCATAAAATCCGTCATATTTTGGCATCATTATGTCTAAAAATACTATGTCAGGTCTTAACTGCCTAAATAATTCAAAGGCATCGTTTCCGTTATAGCCTTTACCAAGAACTTTAATTCCCTTTAACTCTAAACACGTACTAAATAATTCAACTATGTCTATACTATCGTCTACAACTATTCCAGTCAGGTGACCTTGATAGTTTATGCTCATCAAATTTCTATGATCATCAAACGTTTCAATTCCTTCATTCTCTAATGGATAAATCTTCTCGTCCATTTTTTTTTGTTATATTAATTTATTATAAAGGATAAGTATGTTTTATGTGATACATACAAAATATTACTTTGACTTAATGCTAAAGAAGACCAAATGGAGAGTGAAAAATTCATTGTTGGGATCTGATATAATTGAGAATTAATACGGGAATTGTCACATGGTTAGCATTTGTAATAATTTTGACCTTAGTAGGTGGAATAGTATTGTCAAATTATGCAACAGAGTCATACAAAAATGTTGTTTATAAACGAGTGATTGATGAAAAAGTTAAAAGAGTAGATATAGAAGCAAATGAAATTTTGAAGGATGAAGATTTCATTCCAAATAATTTAGATAAAAAAGAAAAAACATTTTCACAATTTCTTCATCAAATCAATAACGGAGAGATAGTTGGTATTACAGTTTGGAGTACTGATAAAACAGTGATATATTCTGATGATAAAGAAATCATAGGGAAAACCTTCAATGATGATAATGCGGTTGGCACTGCATTAAGTGGAGATATTATCTCTAGGTTTTCTAATTCGAATCTTTCAGAAAACATATCGGAAGAATCTGTTAATAATTTATTAAAAATCTATATTCCAATCAAATCAGATTCTAATACCGTTATGGGAGTAGTTGAAACACATGTATCATTGGATTCGGTAGATTCATACCATGCAAATGAAAATAAAATTATTAATCTGATTGTATATTCTGTAATTGCTCTTTCTTGTATTGGGATCTTTTTGACATATTACGCATTTAGAGAAAATTTGATAAAACCAATTAAACAAATCCATGAATATACAAAAAAAATAGGAAGTGGAGTTCTAGAAATTGAATCTAAGCCTAAAGGATTTGATGAACTACAAAACTTGGCAAATGAAATGAAGATAATGACTACTTTATTAAAGGATCAGCAAGAAAAGATTGTTAAAAGTGAAAGATTATCAGCAATTGGGGAATTGGCTGCCAGACTCGCACATGATCTTCGAAACCCCTTAATCGTTATACGAATGGCATTATTTGTGATTCAAAACAAATATGGAGAAGATTCTGAAATTAACCAAGATGTAAAAAGGATTAATCTTGCAATGCAGAGAATGTCAAGTCAAATTGAAAGTGTAATGAATTTTGTAGCTACAAAACCGCTCAAGATAGAAAAGAATTCAATTAGCAGAATTATAAAATCTGTGATTAAAAATACAGATATTCCTGATTCTATTAAAATTAATTTACCAACTAATGATGTAACGCTAGATTGTGATAGTGATCAATTAGAAGTTGTTTTTGAGAATCTTTTCCAAAATGCTAGACAGGCAATGAAAGATGTTGGAACTTTGAATATAAGAATAATAGAAGACTATGATCGAATAAAGATCGAGGTAGAAGATTCAGGACCAGGTATACCAGATGAGATTTTGCCTAGAATCTTTGATCCATTATTTACTACCAAACAAGAGGGGACGGGTCTTGGTTTACCATCTTGTAAAAACATCATAGAACAACACAAAGGAACCATAAATGTGAAAACAGAAGTTGGCAAAGGTACAACTTTTACCATAGAATTGCTTATTGATAATAAAAGTCAGAATCCAAACAATTTTCCAACGTTATCTCAAATCACAAATACATAGATTCAAAATTCATCTTTTCCAAAATAATCCGTAGAAATTGGAACAGATTTATTCATAATTTTAGAAACAATCCTTAAATAATTTCAAACTGGGTGTATGAATATGAGATTCATAGTTCGTGCACAAATTCCTACAGAGGCAGGAAACAAAATGGTAAAGGATCCAAACTTTCTTCCTCAAATGGAAAAATACATTGCCACTATCAAGGCTGAGGCGGTGTACTTTTTCGAAGCAGGTGGAGACAGGGTTACTGTGTTTGTAGTAGATGTTCCAAGTGCAGATATGATACCAGCTATTGCGGAACCACTATTTCAAAAATATTCTGCAAAGGTAGAATTCCATCCGGTAATGGTTTTAGAAGATCTTAAGAAGGCAATTGGAAAACTGGGTTAAAAGCCAAAAAACATTCTGTGTGTAGTAAAGAATAAGGTTTGGTTTTGATAATGATTTCTTAGATGAATACTCTGGTAATAGGAATCATTATCGCAATGGGATTACTTACTTTTGTAATACTTTTTGCTATCTATAACGATGAATCAAAACAGCTAGAGTATAACCTTGATTTCTTCTGCCTATCTCATTTGGTAAAGGTTACAGTGTTACATACAAGTGCTAAAACATAGCTAGGCGCGTTACCTGTTTTCATTCAGATTCATCTCTCTTCAAACTATGTTTTTGATTTTTCCAATGCAAGCATGTGTTCCATAATCTTTTTTTCCAGATTCTCTGCGCCTCCCCCAAAGTATTCTCTTAAAACGTCATCAAGTTTAGGAAATTCGCTAACATAAGCTGGTAACGACATGTGATGTTTTTCATATAATCTATTTTCAATTTTTTCCAATGCTTTTTCACTCAGGTTATCTTTAATTACAGTACGTACAGACTCGGTTAACAGTGCATCTCGTCTTATCATAAGAAAATAATTGTAAAATAACGTATAAACACCGTCTGCCAAATTTGGAAATTTGCGATCTGACTTAATGTAATTTATTTTAATAACATGCAAGTCAAACGGACCAGAAGAACACAAACATAATTCTTATCACCTTGGTTCATAGTGACAATCACAGTTGCATCCTTTGGTGCAATTAATTCTGTTACAATCTTCACAGCGTTTTCGTCTATAGTAACTCAATTTTGGTCCCCAACTCTAATGGCTTTCTGTTTAGTTATACCCTTTCTTTCAATTATTTATGTATCCAAGCTCTTTTTCAATCTCTCGTATTCTTCTTGTGTAGTTTTTTTAATTTTTGTTCCAAGTTTGTTTCTTGGTTTTGATCTTACCATGCAGTTGCAACAATTGCAGTACAGATCTACAGTCTCATCAGTTGCAGGGTTTTCCTCCCTATCATGACATCCTTGCCTTGTGATAAAAATCCCACATATCTGGCATCGCACTTGACCTGACAAATAGCGGCTAGTTCCGTCTCGCGGTTTTCTAACCCTGTACTCTTTACAAACTCCTTTACAAATGCCTCTGTCTTTGTGCATGTTTAATTCCTAATAAAGAAGAATAAATTTCATGCATCAAACCTAGTTCTTTTTCAGATAACAGAGAGGCAAGAAGATTTCTACTAGTTTTCCTATAATCAGTCATGAAAGGCATGGATTACAAAAAATTCAGAGAGTCAAAAAAAGAATACTTTGTTACAAAAGCAGGCAAGTTTACAAAAAAAGAGGTTATCCAAAAAATGGGCGAGTGGCTAAAACAAAATGAAACGGGAGAACCATGGGATTTCCTTGAAGAGTATCAAGTAAAAGAAGCTAAATAAAAAGGGAGAGACCAGTCTAATCTGAAATTCTTTGAGTGCAAAAAGTCCAAACGAATCAAAGGCGGAGATGATAGTACGCATGTTTCCATCTGATGCAAACCCTGCTGGCAATGTTTTTGGAGGCGAGATCCTAAAGCAAATTGATCTTGCCGCAGGTCTCGTCGCACAAAGGCATGCTCAGACAAACATAGTTACTGCAAGCATTGACAGAGTCAACTTTCTAAAACCAGTCTATGTCGGAAATGCATTGATAGTAAGTGCCAGACTAAATTATGTCAGTAAATCATCAATGGAAATTGAGATCAAAGTCGAGGCAGAAGATATTGCAAAAAACACTCGAACTCTTACAGGTACTGCCTATGTTACTGCAGTGGCACTTGACAAGGACGGCAAGCCAACCCATGTGCCAGAACTAGCACTTGAAACCGATGAAGACAGGAGAAAGTTTGCAGAAGGAAAGACAAGGATGGAACAGAGAGCAAAGGAATACAAATTAGCAAAAGAGAGAGCAGAGCATGGGTAGACCATCTAGTTATTTGCCAAAGATAGGAACGTTTGATGGGTCCGGATTTTGGAAAAATGCCTTTGCACACCAGCGTGGAACCCTGTTACGAAAAGTCAATGTTCCAGATGATCAAATCAAAATTCTAGTGGACAAGGCATACCATGAATTGCCAGCACCGCTAAGATATGAAATTGAAACTAGCGGAATAAAAAAAGAAGATCTGCAATAGACTAGACAACTCAATTTTAATACCAGTATAATCCTGATCATATCATGGGCCTCTTCAAGAAAAAAGCCGTTGAAACAAAATGTAAAGAATGCGGCATCGAACTAAATGATCCTATACGACTGGAAAGACATATGAAAAAAGCTCACGCCCGCCCCTCTCAGAAAAACTTTGACAGCCCAGGTGGCGGCGGGGGAATGTGGTAAATTAGAGTTACTTGTCAGAGTCGAACTTGTCGGCCCAGTGGGTTCTTGTTTCCATCTTAAATGACGATTGCGGTGTGCTTCCTTCAGCTGCTTGTTTTATTGCAAGAAGAGCTTGTTCTGTGTGACTTTGAAAATCGCTGTTTAGTTTTCCTGACATAAATCCTGCCATTCCTTTGAATTTAACATCCCATAGTATTTCCAAGTGAGTACCTCCAGCGCTTGGTGTCAGAGTAGTGGTTTTTGTTCCACCAATTATTCCCTTGGTAAATTCTGCAAGAATTTTTTCTTTTGGATAAAGTGTCACAGTCTGTAGACATCTGTCCACTTTGCCAATTGTAATCTCACGGTTTACTACATTATTTTCTGTCGAGATGGTTCTGACTTTGGTAATATTGCTCCAGAATTTTGATTCTCTCTCAAGATCAGATACAATATTCCAGACCTTATCTACTGGAGAATTAATCTCAGTGGAGGATTTTATCTCAGTCATACAAAATTACCTTTTATCGTGCAATATAGGTTTTTTATTCTATGGATTAGTTTCCATTATGCTAATTTTATCATATTTTCCAGAGCCGGATGGAGGGGTATCAGTTGTGTTAAAACTGTGTTTGTATTTGAAGTAAAGACCCTTTTCCAGATCTTTTCTTGTGCTTTCTCCATCGCTTGTCACATATCTAAAGAACGCCTTTTTTGCTTTTAGAAAATCTCTTAGTTTCTCATTTGCTTCATTATCTGACAAATGTTTTGCATAAATTTGTTGTAAATTATCAGTTGTGCCAACAAATCTTCTTGTATATCCACCGTCTGTTGTTTTTCGTCCCTGAATTTCATAAACACCTGCGCTTGAAGGAACC
>DATIAR010000047.1:0-17565 GCA_035457865.1 Nitrosopumilaceae archaeon | reverse complement strand
AGACTCTAAATTCTGAGTTTTATAATAATGGAACACATGCGTGGATTGGATTCAGGCCAGATACGTCAGGCACAATAAACATCATAGGCACTACAGTGGTGCCAGAATTTCCGTTGTTTGTTCCACTTGTAATAGGAATCTCCCTAGTCCTTGCGCTACAATTTAGAAATAAATTCAATTTCCATCTAGGTTATTAGTAGTATTATTTTGATAGATGTTCATGCAGTGCGGTTGCCATTGTATAAAGTGTGGAAGTACTGACCTATTAACAAACCAGACTGGAAAAATAGAAAGCGACGGATATTTTGATATGCATCACACGTGTAAAAAATGCAATATACATTTTGATCATTTGGAAGGCGATGTGCTTGAGTCCTGTAAGATTTGTAATTACAAATCTATCTGATTTGTACTAGTTTATTGCTGTAGTAACTCCGTTTTTCTTGCGAGTCCTTTTGTAGTTCTCTGTTTAAGGCCATTTTCACAAGTATTTTTGAGACGTCTAGTGGTCTTGCAGCCCAGCCATATTCATAAAGTTGAGCAACAACTTCGGAAACTGTTCTTGGCTGTTCGAAAAATGAATCTCTTACAAGTATGTGTATTTTGCTTCTAATCTGACTCGAATCAATTGATATGGGTGCAGTAAATTCTGGTTCATGAATTTCAGCATCTTCAAGAGAACTCAAATAATCAACAGCGGTTTCTGAGTTTGGAACCTTGGTTTCTTCTGCAACATATCTGGATAGATTGCTGATGACTTCGTCTACGCTCTGATTGTCTACGTAAAAGTCCTTAGAATCTACTTCAATCTCGTTTGCGCCTAATTTTAGTCTGATTCTGGCCATTTTAGATACCCTTTTGTATGTTTTCTTTTATTCTACTAGCTCTAAGCTACTTAGAAAACAGATCAAAACTTTTACACATAAAAATATGGTTTTTTTCCTATGTATACTAAAAAGCCATTAGAAGTCAAGAATATCATGAAACGTAAATCCAAGATTGCCATAATTGTAATTTCAGTAATAGCAGTTCTTGCCATATTTGTTTACTTGCAATATGTTTCTGCAACCCAGCTCCATGTTTCTATGAAAAGCAGCGAGGTAGTAGAACGAACGGCTGATGGAACACTCTACAACATAAATCTTGAATTTGAAAATCCATCATTTATGATCTTAAATGTGGGAAGAACTGATTTTATCATATCAGCTGAAGGAGAAAATCTCGGTGCCGGAGTATTAGAACCAACTATCATTCCTGCAAACGGTAAAAGCATAGTAGAAGCACCGTTTCTTGCAGACAATAAAGTTCTTGACAAATATGAACAGAGTGAGGGTTCACCAGCGTTAAGACTTGATGGAACGATAGCATACAATCTATTGTTTACTACACTTAAGATTCCATTTACATATTATCCAACACAAGAGGAAGCCAGAGAATTTATACACGGTCAGTAAAACCAGCAAAACAATGCTTACTGTTTTTGGATCTGTCGCGCTAGATACTATAAGAACACCTACAAAAGTATTGAAGGGTGTCCTTGGAGGCGCAGCCACCTTTGCAGCGATCTCAGCAAGTTTTTTTGTAAAACCTGGCCTAATAGCAGTAATAGGACAGGATTTTCCAAAAAAGTATCACTATATCCTAAACAAGTTTCTTGATTTAAGCGGGCTTGAGCGTGCCAATGGAAAAACGTTCAGATATGATGGCAGTTATGACGAAACACTTAGCCATAGGACCACAAATAAAACAGAGCTCAATGTTTTAGGCAGTTTTAATCCAATAGTTCCAGACGAATATAAAAAATCAGAATTCGTATATCTAGCAAATAATGATCCTGTACAAAATACCAAAGTCATTAAAGAATTTGATAGAATCAAATTTTCTATGTGTGATACAATTGATTTCTGGATTTCTACAAAAAGGGATGATGTCGTCAAGATGATCGGATTAGTTAACTCTGTAGTAATAAACGACGAAGAAGCAAAACTACTAACAAAAACGCAGAACTTGATAAAATGCGCAAAAAAAATAATGGAGTGGGGTCCGGAGTACGTAATTATTAAAAAAGGCGAACATGGTTCTCTCCTTTTTTATGAAGATGTTGTTTTTCCTTCTCCTGCCTTTTCTATGGAAAATATCGTAGATCCTACAGGAGCTGGTGATTCGTTTGCTGGTGGAATGATTGGATATATGGCAAGCAAGAATAGTAAAAAGATTTCAACCATTAGGGAAGCTGCGGTATACGGAAACATAATGGGATCATTTGCTGTGGAAGAATATGGTATAGATGGATTATCCGAGCTAAAAAAGTCTCAGATCCAAAAAAGGTTTAACCAATACAAGAAAATGGTTCGTTTCTAAGAAAGGTTATAGATATCAGATAAAAAACAAATTCATGGAAGAAGACAAACTTGAATCAATCTTCAAGATGCAAAAAAACCTTGAGAGAATGATGAAGTTGGATAGGTATCCAAAAGATGTGGAGGGAAAGGTTTCCGCTTTATGTACAGCCATGATTCATGAAGCAGTTGAACTTCAGCGGGTCACAAATTGGAAGTGGTGGAAGACGCCTGTTGCCTTTGATGAGGCGGCAGCTCGTGAGGAGCTCATTGACATATGGCATTTTGTTGTTCAAGCCTCACTTGAACTAAACATGACTCCAGAAGATATTCTAAAAGAATATCAAAAGAAAAACAAGATAAATCAAGAAAGACAAAAAAATGGCTATTAATTTTTAAGAAGAGAATTAACCGAATCTTTGATTTCTAAGATGTCTGTCTGGCCTATTTTGTTTATGATTGTAATTTGTTTTTGAAAAATTTGAATTTCAGATTTTGTTATGGTCAGTACAGGGTCAGGACTAGATGAGCCAATTATCCTACCGTTAGAGTCTACTCCATTTTCATGTAGCTTAAGGAGAGAGTGACCTGGTCTATGACCAATCGTGTCTTTCCCACAAATCAAAATTGTCTTGATGTTTTTTTTCGATATCACGTGTTTGATGAGCGAGTCTATTCCTTTATTTTCTGAAAGTAATCGACCCACTAGAGCAATTTCTGACATCAGAGAGGAATTTGAAATCTCCTGTAGTAATTTCATGCTAGAAAGAGTACATATTGCAATTTGGGATTTGGGATTTCCAAAAAATATTTCTTCATTAATTGGAAGAACGAATTTGCATATCTCTCCGACAATATTTTCTATGATATTCATCTTTTTATGACCTGATGTATGATTTTTGAAATTTGGTGCAGATTTTGTTTTTTTACAAGTGGGTGCACTGGCAGGCTGAGAACGTTTGAAGCTGCCCATTCTGTTACTGGAAGCTTTAGTCTATTTTTATAAAATGGTGTCTTGTGCACAGGCTGTGAATAATAAATCGAGGCTCCTATTCCCTCAGAGTTTAGCTTTTTCATCAGATTGTCTCTCCTTTTGCTAGCTATTGTGTAAAGATACCAATTGACTCTTTCACCTTTTCTCTCATGAGGAATAGTAATGTTCAGATCTGATAAAATCTTGGTAAGAATTTCTGCATTAGCCCGTCTTTGGCTGAGAAATTTACTTAATTTTTTCATCTGTATTTTTGCTATCGCAGCGTTGATTTCTGGGAGGCGCATGTTCAGACCAAGAATTCTGGTATCATTCCCATGCAACATTCCATGATTTCTTATCTGCTTGAGTTTCTCGAATAATTTCTTATCATTTGTTACAATAGCACCTCCTTCCCCAGATGTCATTATCTTTGCACCGTACATGCTAAAGCAACCAAGTTTGGAGAAGGTTCCTGTCTGTCTTCCCTTGTATTTCGAGCCAAGGGATTGAGCTGCGTCCTCTATTATTTCTAGGTCATATTTGTTGGCAATTTCCATGATTTCATCGATATATGCCACATTGCCATAAAGATGAACGGGGATTATTGCCTTGGATTTCTTTGTAATTTTCTTTTTTAGATCATTTGGATCCATAGTATAATTTTCTTTTACAATATCAACAAATACTGGTTTTGCACCAACAGACACTACAGAGTTTGCAGTTGCGACAAAAGTAAATGATGGTAGAAGTACCTCATCTCCTTTTTTAATATCTAGTGCATATAGTGCAGCTTGCAATGCAGCTGTTCCAGAATTTACTGCAATTGCAAATTTGGATTTGACGAATGATGACAACAACTTTTCAAATTCTTGCACACGTTTACCGCCTGAATTTGCAGAAGACGTAAGAGATTTTTCTGAAAGCACAGAGTGCACTTCGCTGATTTCTTCCTTGCCTATAATTGGAACATTTATTGGAATTTTCAATTACTTGGATTATGTTTGTAAATGCTGTAATAAGTCTTCAATCTTGTGAAAACCAATTTTTATATTTTGGAGAAAATCAGTCAAACCTGATGAAAGTACACTTACATGAGCATGAGGCAGGTTACAGGATATTTTTGTATATTTTCTATGCCTGTGCAGTGATTATGTCTTCAATTACTGCATTTGGAGTGTATGCAATGTATGAAGAATGGTCTGAAAAAGGGACATATGTACTGGGAGAAGTCCTGGTAAAGACTGAATTTCCTTACAAGCATTTTGCCAAGTTAACAACATGGCTATTCTTTTCTTCTATAATAGGATGGTACTGTGTAACAAGGATTGGATGGAAAAAAACAATACGAATACCTTCATGGAGAATGTCACTTTTGCAGTTAATGCTTGTTGGATTTTCGGCAATTTGTCTTTATGAAGTCATGTATAATTTTACAGTTCTTAATTCGCAGATAACTGCAGGAATCATAGATGGTAAAGTTCCAGATATTGATTCTTTAACAATTGCCTATCCCGATCCAACAAGACCGTGGAATCTAATATTTGCCACAAAGATGTTTCTTGCTGCACTTATCATAAGTTCACATGCTCTTTATCTAAGTACTAGACCTAGAAAACAAGAACACGAACTTAATGCGTAACTTTATAGGTTTACAAAAGAAAATCTGATTCGAATTGGATGTTACAGAAAAAATTGCACTTGTAACAAGAGATCCTACAGAAGAAGTTGTTACAAATGAAGAGCTGGTAAATCTTTTCAATACTAATTCGCATCCCAAACATTACATCGGTTTAGAAATTTCTGGTTTTTTGCATCTTGGCAGTCTCATATTGACTGGTTTTAAGATAAATGATTTTATCAAAGCCGGTGTAAAATGTTCTGTTTTTTTAGCAGACTGGCACACCTTCATCAATGACAAGCTTGGTGGTAATCTAGAAACAATAAAAAAAGTTTCAGAGTACTATGCTGACGCCTTTCGTCTCTTATGTCCAGGCATAGAGATACTTCAAGGCTCTAAGCTTTATGATTCAAGAAGTGAGTATTGGACTGAGTTAATTCAATTTGCAAAGCACATCTCCCTTTCTCGTGCTATGAGAACTCTAACAATCATGGGTAGATCAGAAAAAGACAAGCTTGACTTGGCTCAGATGCTTTATGCTCCTATGCAAGCAGTAGACATTCATGCGATGGATCTAGACATTGTTCATTCTGGAATGGATCAAAGAAAGATCCACATGTTAGTAAGAGAGATTTTCCCAAAGATGAAGTGGAAGGTGCCAGTAGCTATACATCACCGTCTCCTTCCTGGCCTTTCAGAACCAGAACCTGTTTCTGGTGAAGACGACAAGATAGCAAGTAAGATGAGCAAGTCAAAGCCGTCCTCTGGCATATTTATCCATGACTCTGATGATGAGATACGATCTAAAATTAAGAAGGCGTGGTGTCCAGAAGGAATAGTAGAAAACAATCCCCTGCTAGCAATTTCTAGACACATTATTTTCCATGAGTTTAATGAGGTTTTAATTGAAAGACCTGCAAAGTTTGGTGGAAATACAACATACACAAGTTATGGACAATTAGAATCAGATTTTTCACAAAAAAAGCTTCATCCATCAGATCTCAAGAACATGGTAGAAAGATACCTCATTAAGATAGTTTCCCCATTAAGAGAGCGCATAAATCTAAAAGATGAACTTTTAGAAACTATTAAAAAGAGTGTTTAAAGTTTTGGCCTAACTTTTTTTGAGAATAGTGAAAGCATTTCAAATGAATTTGAAAGCCCAATAAAATTCACGATAAAATAACTAATTCCAATGTTTACATATCTTCGTAAATATTCTATCACTTCATCAGGAGTGCCAAGTGCAATACTGTCCTTTGAACGCATAATAAATTCTGAGATGGATTCATTTTTCTTTTTTAATTGTGTAGCAATTTGTTTTATATCGTCTTTGTCTTTTCCAACAAGAACTCGTAAAAGGACTGAGTTCTCAATCTCTTCAAAATTTCGGTTAATTTTTTTACATTGTATTTTTAGCATTTCAATTTTTGATTGTAAAATTTCTGGAGTACCAAATGGGTGGTTATAGCGTGTTGCGTGTTTTGCAGCTACTGCGATTAGCTTCTGACCAGCACCACCAACCATAATTGGAGGATGTGGTTTTTGAATTGGTTTTGGACTGCATATAGCATTTTTAATCGAATAGTGTTTTCCTTTGAAACTTGACTTTTCTTTTTGCCACATTTTTTTTATTATAATCAGCGATTCATCAAGTTGCTCAATTCTTGCCGATGCGCTATCAAATTGATAACCATATGAGTTGTACTCATGCTCAAACCAACCCGCACCAATACCAAATTCTAATCTTCCATTACTTATTGCATCCAGTGTAGAAGACATTTTTGCCAAGAGCGATGGCAACCGGTATGAATTACAAGTAACAACTTGACCAACTCTTAGTTTTGTCGTTATCGCTGCGATTGCTGAAAGAAGTGTGTATGCTTCAAAAAAAGGAAGTGTACGTTTATCGCCATAATATGGAATGAAATGATCATATACATAGCCAGCATCATAACCAAGCTGTTCAGCCTTTAGTGCAACCGATTTGGAAAACAGAAATTGATCGTGTGCGTTGCTATCAGGAAATTCATCAAGCCACCCTTGTGGTATGGTAAGACCCACTTGGATTGGTTTCATGTTAATTTTTTGCTTGGGGTTCTACTATATTGTATTTTGATGTATAACCACGTGGATTAATCATCATATCTTTGTACATGTATGTAGATGAATTCCCAATGATTACTGTACTTATCATACCAAGTTTATCAGAATGATTTTCTAAATTTTCCAGATCAGTAAGAACTATTGTTTGAGATTCCCTGTATGCGCCTTTTACTATAGCTACTGGTGTAGCAGGCGATCTGTATTTTAATAAAATTTTTCTAGTATCTTGTAGTTGGTGAATTCTCTTTTTACTTGATGGGTTGTATATCACTATGACAAAATCACCTTGTGCCGCAGCTTCTACTCTTTTTACTATTATTTCCCACGGAACAAGTAAGTCACTCATACTCACTACAGCAAAATCTGTCATTAGTGGCGAACCAACCAAGGCAGCGCAAGAATTAAGCGAAGATACTCCAGGAACCAATTCAACATACAACCCATTATTTTTATCCCACCCTGATTCTGCAAGAATCTCATAGATCAGTCCTGCCATTCCATAGATTCCAGGATCCCCACTTGAAACAAGAGAGACTGTCCTTCCAGATTCAGCAAGTTCAATGCATTGACGTGCTCTTTCTACTTCCTGAGTCATTGCATATCTGTAGACATCTTTGCCTTCGATGAGATCGGCAACCAAGTCTACATAAGTCTCGTATCCTACAATTGTATCACTTTCTTCAATTACTTGTTTTGCACGAAATGTCATATGATCATGATGACCAGGACCAACACCAACGATGTATAATTTTCCAGTCATTCTACGATGAATCGTTCTTTAATACAATTTATCCGTTTTCAAAAAGATTTATTCTACTGGAATGGATCTATGAAAGGGCAGTTTACAACATGATCACTGTCCATTGGTCTTGCCAGTTCTACTGTCACATCCCCGGCGGATCTCTTTGCGTTGATGTCATCTATTGTTTCAAGAACTGATGCTTTGACAGATTCATTCCATGTTACCACAGATATCCTCCATAGTGGACTGTATGTATCATCACCTAATGCTGCTGATGCTATTCCTGGTTGGAAACCCATGGGTCCTGAGCCTTTGATTCCATTTGTAAATTGGTATAGATCAACTGCTGCGGGACTAGTCACTGCTTTTGCAAGTGTTGGTGCGTCTGTTACCCCCATAGCACTAGCAGGTCCAGAGGGTGTAGCGTCTGTTACAATATAGTATATTGTTCTACCATCAGGTCCCCATCCTCTATGTGCCACAAAGGTTACAGTCATGTTTTCTAGGTTTATCTCAAGAATTTGTCCATCAGCATATGGTGTGTCATCAGTTAGGGTCTTGTCTGTCCTAACAGACATTTGACCATCAGGCCATACAATCTGTGGCATGTTAATTATTGCATTAGTTTTTTCAAGTTCGATTTTATCCTCTTTTTGTGCATCAAGAATTTTTTGAACCGAGTCTAGAACCTCGGGTTCCTTATCATCGTTCCAAGTGACGTGTGTTACAGAACGTATTGCGCTATATTGTTCTGTTTGTGCTGGCGTACTAGAGAAGACTTCGTCTTGGAATCCACGTGTTCCATTTCCTTCTATTCCATTAAGAAACATGTAAACATCACTCAAGGATTCTTGTGGAGTCTTACTTAGTGGAGGCGCGATTTCAACCTTCCATTTCTGTCTTTCAGAGATTGCCTTGGCATGTGTTTTATCATTTGTATCTGTAATTATATAGTAAACAGATTTTCCATCAAAGAATGCTTTGTGTAATGGAATTTCTGCTGAAACACTTGATCGTGATAATGTCAAAGCAGGTTCAAAAATTGTTTCTTCTTTCTTTTCCATTAATTCAGGTGTTTGTCCTCGTATCCATCCATCTACACTTACAGTGGCAGTGAATTTGTTTGTATTTTTTGTATGCAAAGCTAATGCAGCACCTGTAAATTCATACGAACCTGCGTTGGTACCGGGATCTACAAGTGTAAGTCCAAAGACAGTGTCGCCGTCTACCGTCCATGTTGGTTGTCCTTTTGCGTCCTCTTTGTCAATTTCATGTAAAACAACAATCTGTACTGGCTCACTTGCAGCATATGATATAGAACCATCATAAATCGCTCCTTTGCTGGGGGATAGTATTAGTGCAAGTTGATGGCTTTCATGTCCTTGGCCTGGATCCTGCATTGAAGTTAGTGTTTGTGTAAATTGAATCTTTTTTAGTGTCTTTGCATTAACAAATTGATCTGTTAGCAAAGGTACCGAAAAAATCGTAGCTATGACTACTACAATTATCGTTATAACAAAATATTTGTTCATATAATCAACATCATTAGTTCACATAAATGCTTTTTTCCAGACCGGTTTTATTGCATTTAATTTATTTTTGCAAGTTCAAATTCATCATGTAATGCCTGTACGGCAGTATTACAGTCAGCGTCTTTGACTACAAATGCAAGATTGAGTTCTGATGAACCTTGTGCAATCATAACAACATTAACTCCCTTTTTTGCTACTGCTGCAAACACTTTTGATGCTACTCCAACAATTCCTCGCATTCCAGAACCAATCAATGCTATTATTGCTACATCTACAGTAACCTCGACTTTTTTGATCATCTTACCTAGGAGATTCATCTCAAGTGAATTTACTGCTTTGTCAAGATCGTTCTTCTTAACGATTATAGAAATGCTTGACTCTGAAGGACTCTGTGAGATCATCATAACATTAACTCCTGCTTTTGCCAGTGTTGAAAATATAGTAGCTGCTGTTCCAGGTGCACCAACCATACTTCCACCTCTAACGTCGATTAATCCTGTATGTCGTATCGTACTGACACATTTCACAGTTTTTTGTGTGTCAGCTTTTGGCGATGCAGTAACAAGAGTTCCAAGATTTTTAATGTTGAAAGTGCTTCTAATCCTTAACGGAATTTTTTTTGTAACTAGTGGTTCAAGCGCGCGTGGATGAATATATTTTGCACCAAAGAGCGCCATTTCCATTGCTTCTGTATAAGATACTTCTTTGAGCACTTTGGCATTTTTTACAATTTTTGGATCGGTTGTCATCAATCCATCCACATCACTCATCAACCAAACTTCGTCTGCTTTAATGCTAGAAGCTACAATTGTTGCGGTATAATCAGAACCACCTCTACCAAATGTGGTTATGTTTCCATATTGATCAGCACCTGCAAAACCGCCAATGACAGGAAGTATCTTTTTTTCTAAAAGTGATTCAACCGTATGTGAGATACGAAGTCTTGTTGTATCCATTAGAGGTTTTGCTTCACCAAAATTCGAGTCCGTTACTATGCCTATGTCTTTGCCTGTAAGAGCTACTGCTTTTGAACCTAAATCGTTCAAGGTAAAGGCAATCAAGTTGATAGATAGCCGCTCACCAAACGATATTAGATAATCAGAAGAACGAGGGGTCACCTCTCCAAGCAAAAGCATTCCGTGCAATAATTCTTCAAGTTCTGATAAATCAACTCTCATTTTTTCTACTAGTTCTTTTCGTATTTTCGGATTTTTTACACACTGATTTGCTACTTGCATGTGGTTTTTGATTATTTTTTTTGCCAAGTTATTTGCAACGTCTTTATTTCCTTTTTGTATTAGGGAAGTAATGCGTATCAGATCATCAGTGACGCCAGTTATTGCAGAGAAGACAGAAATTATTTTATGTTCTTTTGATAGAGATTGTAAAAGTTTAGCGACGTATCTAATATTTGCAGAAGAAGATATCGATGTCCCACCAAATTTCAGTACGAGTTTCAATTCAGTATATCTGTTTTAATTGTCCTTAAATGCTTTAACTTTCTACTCGTGGTGCCAGATAGAAATGAATTCTTCCCACGTTTGCAACTTTAAATTCTAGTCTTAGTGGCATCTTGGTTGAGAATTCACAAATCACAGTACCAGCAACTGTTCCCACAGCTTTTACAATACTGTTAAGATACTCTAAGCTATAGGTGGCAATACTGGGTTCTTTTACATCAATCTCAGGCATTTCTGGCATTCCTTTTTCTAAAGTTATTACTGCTTCACCAGAATCTCCTCTTCCAGAAAATTCAGCACTGGTAGCAGTTGCGTTTATGGATAAATATTCCGATACTACTTGAACATCACCAAGAATTTTATCAAACTCTGTTGAGGTCAATCCAATTTTTGCATTATAAGAGATTTTTGGCAACGGTGTATCGGTTGCAGAACTCTCAATGAGTCTCATTTTGTATTTTTTATTTTTGCCTATTGTTACAAGCAATAGGTTGTCTTCGGAAATACTGATCTCTATGCTGTCTTTTTTATCTGCCCTTTTGATTAATTTAGAAAATTCGTCTATTCTGACTCCAAACTTTACGTCGCTATCGCACTCATATTTTTCAAATGCTGAGTTTGGCCATGCTATATCTATTAATGCAACGTGAGATGGGTCCATTCCTCTAAATGTTATTCCTTCTCCAGTTGACTCAAATGTTGCTTCTTCAACTAAAGTTGAAATTGCAGAAATTATTGCTTTCCATTCATCTGAACAACTCGTCTTTGCTGAAAATACCAAACTTAATCACATGTCTAACATGTTCAAGTTAAACGTTATGCGTAATTTCGCCAGGTGTAACTACATTTAGTACAACGATAAAATTGTGTCGTTGGTTCATCTGCACTTCTAGTTTGTAGCATCCACCATACAGCTTCACCGTGTCCACATTTTCCACACTCGATTTTTATGGTTGGTAAAGTTTCTTTACCTTCATTTTCGTCCAATACATCAATTGTTGATTTGCTTTCTATTGTGACTTGTTTTCGCTGTTTTGTACTCTTTTCGCTATAGCCGCATTTTGGACAAGTAGAATTTTTATCAGAGCTATCTTGTTTTAGACGTGCCTCACACTTGGGGCAAAATTTCATTTAAGCACCTTTAATTTTAGAATTTACTAATTTTTTTAATTCATTCGCATACTCAATGGCAGTCTTTGTGGCCTTTTCAATTTCCTTTAATGGACTTCCTTTTGATGTATTAACACGCATCCAATATTCTTTAGTAAGTGGATGTTTCATTATGACGCCAGCAAATTCTACACCTGGTTCTTTTAGTAATTCATGTTGCACTATGTATAATGTGCCGATGTCAGATTTTGTTATGGTCAAGCTGATTTCTTTTGAAGAAGAGTCTGTTATCTTTGCATCCATTGTAAATCAAAAAAACACTTATTGAGGATATAAATCATTACGGTGCGTGACTGCTGAAAAGAGCTTTATTGGTAATATAGAATTAGTAAAATCAAATGATGAATTCAAGTTAAATGAAAATGTCGTAATAAATGTAAAATTTTCTATTATGGGAGCACTACGCGAAGCATGGAATGAAAAAAGCTGGGAGAAAGCGTACAATAAACATGATAATGCATTCAAGGTAAAATATGGAGTGAAACTTTACACCGGTGGATTACGAAAACGTGAGATTGGAAAACCCCAAGACACTTATCGAAAAGCTGCTATTTTTTGGACACGTAGCCCAAAGCTTACTCAGATAGCAGAGAGAAAGATCTGGGTACAAATAGCAAAGAATTTTGAGCCGTTTATTCCAAGAACACAAACGGAGGCACAAGAAATGCTTCTTGATTTTGATGAAAAAATGGAATTCAGTGCTTCCGAACTTGGTGAAGGCAAGCATAAGATAGGAGCAGAAGTTTTTGTTTCTTGGTTAAAACATGATTATACAGAATCTTTTAGTGAAAAGACTCATTCAGAAGAAATTGAGATCAAAATTACCAAATAGGATATAAATGGAATTGGTGGAGCAAAAATATGACAAAATTTGATGGGATCAGAGGTCAAGAACTGCTTGAAATTGAAGACAAGTCTGAAAAAGAAAATGAGATAACACTAATTTTCAAGGACAACAGATATCTATTCATTAAACTTGAAAATGGAAAGATGGTAACTACTTCAATACCAGAATAGTTACCGATTAATGAATTTATGATATAGTCCTATTGCTATTTCTTGAGATTCTGATTGTATAGAACCAGGTCTTTCTTTGCGCACTTTGTCAATCGCGTCTTTTGTGGAGAGGCCATGATATTTGATAAGATAACATGCTAGAATTGTACCTGTCCTACCAATTCCTGCAGCGCAATGAACCATTGTAGGTTCGTTATTTTTTATTCTTTCATGGATATAGTCTACAGTGTTATCGATTTTTTCCATATCTGGTGCAGAAAGATCCTCTGTAGGTACATGAAGATATTTTATATTTTTAATCCAAGATTCGGGTAGAGGTTCTTCTGTCATTGTTACAACAGATTTTACACCGGTTTTGATGACCCATTCTAATTCTGCAAATGATGTTGGCATTCCGCTACCAGCAAGCTTGTCGTTGATTAGCCAACTAAAGTTAGTTGGTTTTTTTGTAATTCTTCCATGTACCTTACGCCACAGATTACCTGGTTTACTCATTGAGATAAGTAGAATTTTTCCGTATATTTACACAGCTATAGTTAAAACTAAAACTAGATAATAAAAAGAAGTTATTGTAGGACTTAATCTGCTAGTTCAGTCCAACCTTTAACGAATACAGAGTTTCTGTACAATGGTACTGGTTGTCCGACAGTAAAGTCCATTGGTCTCATCCAAAAGATTGCCTTTGTTGGGCAAACTCCAATGCATGCTCCGTCAGAGATGCATCTTTCTGGATAAAATACAAATGCCTTACCTCGCTTCCAGCCTTCTACTGGTTTAACTCTTAATACGTCTGGTCCTAGTGATGTACAAATCTCTACGCAAAGTGCACATCCTATACACATTTGTTCGCCTATATCTGGAATAATTCCAACTGGCATGTTTATCGAATAATCTTTCTCAATGGATCTTAATATAACTTCCTCAAAAAATCGATGTTATAACGGCGTTTGGAAATTTTATAACGGTGTTACAAAAAATGAATTGTTAGCTTTTCCTAATTAATAATTCTAAATTTTTGGAATTATGTGTCATTTTAAAATTAAACTGATCGACGTTTTTTTATAATTTGTTTTCATTTTCAAATCTATGGTAAACAAAGTTCATTGTGCACACATTCTAGTGGAAAAGCTAAGTTTGGCACAAGAAATTAGAACAAAAATTGCAAGTGGAGAAAGTTTTGCGAATCTAGCTAAACAGCATTCCATAGATAGCTCAAAGAAGCGAGGTGGAGATCTTGGTTTTTTTGGGCGGGGAGTGATGGTGCAAGAATTTGAAAAGGCGGCCTTTGCTTTAGAAAAGGGTCAAGTTTCCGACATAGTCAAGACCCAGTTTGGTTATCACATTATAAAGCGGTTAGATTAGTGGAATCAAGTTTGAAGGAATAACAGTTTCTTCCTTATTTAGAAAATCAAGTATTATTCCAGAGTCGTCTTGTTTTAAGAGTATTTTTTTTACCATATTTGTCTCAATAAGACGCTTTCCTGTAGGAGACAGTACCCATCCTTCTTCTTTTTTAAATCTTGCCATGCTTGCTACAACAACATAAGAATCAGTTTTTCTTGCCATACTTGCAATTAACATTAGGTATGAGTTAACTAGTTTACCGATTTCTTTTTTTTCATTTAATAGGTTATAAAGTCCATTTAGTGAATCAACTATGATCATTGATTTTTTCATACTTAGTTTTACTACAATGTTTGTTAAGATTTTATTCCATGACTCCATAGTAGGTTGAAATAAAGAAAGATTTGGAGGAGTTGTAAGCATACCAGATACTACATATCCGCTGTACAATAAATCAAGGTCTAAATATAAAATATCAATTTTTGAGTCTTGAACAAGTTTTGCAATAAAACCTGCTTTTAGAAAAGGATCTGAATATAAAATAGAATTAATTTTGATTTGTGAAAGAATGCTTTCTAAATCAAGTGTATCATCGTCGGAGTCACTATTATGATTTTTAAACAACATGGAACTTAGTTATGTTGTAATATAATAATGAATTTAGATTATGATGTCGCACAAGATTTTCCATATAAGAATAGAATCTATTTGAACAACGCTTCTACTTCACTTATGCCAATTTCAAGCATAAAGGCAATGACTGATTTTCTTGTGACATATAACGAAATGGGTCCTGATTCAAGTACTGCAGATGATCTAGTGAGAGAGAAACTCTTCCTTGTAAGAAAGGCAATTTCTCATTTGATAAAATGTAAACCTGAGGAAGTCATACTAACACAAAGCACTACAGATGGAGTCAACATGGTTGCTAACGGATTAAATCTAAAGTCTTCATCTAATATCATAATTCGTGGTTCAAACCATGAACACCCAGCAAACCACTATCCATGGGTTCGACTTTCTAGAAAAATCGATGTTAGAAACATCGAGGTTGATGAGAATGGGTTCTTTAACACTAAGCATCTTGAACAAAGAATTGATAACAACACCAGTCTTGTGGTTTTGAGTCATGCATTGTTTAACACTGGAGCAATTCTTCCAGTAGAGCAAATTGGAAAATTACTTTATGAGAAAAATATTCCATTTTTTGTAGATTCGGCTCAAACTGTTGGTTGCATCGAGGATGTTGATGTAAATAAAATTAATTGTAATTTCATGTCGTTTAACGGTTCAAAATGGCTGTGCGGGCCAATGGGAATGGGTGTTTTTTATTGTAAAAAAGAATCAAGTGATCTGCTAGAACCCCTTCAGGTTGGTGGCGAATCAGCCATTTTTTATGAAGACAAGATTGCTTACAAGGAAATACCAGCCAAGTTTCAAGCTGGGTTTCGTAATTGGTCGGGGGTAGCAGGACTTGAAGCATCCATAGTCTATCTATTACGATTAGGGTTAGTCAGTATTAGAAAAAAGAACATAAAACTTGCTAATTTGTTACGTGATGAGCTATCAAAAGTGGCAGGTGTCTCATTATATGGACCAGAGGAATCGGAGAAAAGGACCAGTATAGTATCTTTCGCGTTTCAAGGTCTGGATCCAAAAACTATTGTAGAAAAACTTGAAAAGCAAAACATAATTCTTGCTGTACGAGAAATATTTAATAAAAAAGTGATTAGGGCTTCGATGCACTTTTTTAATACTGAATCTGAAATTCTAAAAGTAGTAGAGGCTATTAAAAAATTGTAATTATTGTTCTTGTTCTTCTATAACCATCATGGTTAAAGTTGAATAGACCTTATCGATCTTCCTAATCTTATTTGTAATGATATTTCTTAGGTGATCCATACTGTCTGATGAAATTTTGACAACTATATCATAAACACCGTATACACCTTGGACTTCGTACTGTACAGATTTGCCTTCTTTATCTAATATTTCCTTAATCTTTTTGATTATTTCAACATCAGAACCCAAGTCAGAATTCAACAAGATGTACGTTGTTGGCATATGATCACTTCTGTTTTACAATATTTAACCTTTGATTGAGATCATCAAATTGATTAATTAGCATATTAAGTAAAATTTGATGCCCATTATTGATTTAACTTTGAAGATTTCTCCACAACTTCCAAGCTTTCCAGGATCACCACAGCCTCTATTCATATCATGGGCAAAAAATAAAATTGATGGATATAATTTGGAGCTTATTTTTCTAAGCTCACACTCTGGAACTCATATGGATGCACCATTTCACTTTATAGACAAAGGCCTAAAGATGGATCAAATTCACCTTGAGAGGTTTGTTTGTGATGCAACTTTATTTAGAATTAAGAAGGGTTCAAACCAATCTATTACCAAAAAAGATATTCTTGAATTTGAAAAGAAATATGGAAAAATATTACATAATTCAACCATAATTTTTGCAACTGGTTGGTACAAAAATTTAATAAAAAAACATTATTTTAACAATAACCCAGGTTTATCAATCGATGCTGCAAAGTATTTAGCATCTAAACGGATCAATTTAGTTGGAATAGATTCACCAAGTATTGATCTGGGAAAAGATTCATCCTTTTCAGTCCATCATATTTTGTTAAGTAACAATGTCTTAATTGTAGAAAACCTGTGTAATTTGGAAAAGATTTCTGGAGTACATTTCAAGTTAATTGTTTTACCGTTAAAACTTAGGGGAGCAACAGGTTCACCTGTACGGGCAATCGCGATTTAACAAACAAATTGGAATCTGCTTTGTTTGTAATCTTTTGGTAGTTTTCCTATTATAGGAATCTTGTTTCCACAAAACTTGCAGTTGTTATTCTCATCCATGTTCCAACCCTGGATGTCATAACCATATCTTTTGACTACAATATTGTTGCATTGTGAGCAGTAAGTGTGCTCAAGAGGATGACCTGGTACGTTTCCTAAATATACATAAGTTAGTCCCTCTTTTTTAGCAACCTCGTAGTGTTTCTCAAGCGTCTTTATTGGGGTTGATTCAAATTCCATCATTTTATAATCAGGATGAAATCGTAGAAAATGGATTGGCATTTCTGGACCAAACACATCATAAATGAATTTGCATAGCTTTCTTGCATATTCTAGACTGTCTCCAACTTGTGGTACAACAAGATCTGTTATTTCTACATGGATCTTGGTTTTGTCTCTAATCTCTATGAGGGTATCAAAGATTGGTTTTGGATCAGGAAT
>DATIAR010000046.1:0-9802 GCA_035457865.1 Nitrosopumilaceae archaeon | reverse complement strand
ATGCGAAGACTTGTTGGCATGGAAATCGTAGAGGAAGATTCCTCCAATGTTATCATGCACTTTCTTTTGGATGCAACAACACTTAGTCCAGAAAAAATTCTAAAACGCATGAGCTCAATTGCACTTGGAATGTTTCGTGATACCCTAAACACATTGATGTCAGAAGACAAGACGGTACTACAAACAATTGCAAATAGAGATGATGAAATAGACAGACAGTATTTCTTACTAGTCAGATTGATTCGAAGTACAATGGTTGATGCAAAGCTTGCCAATGCATTGAATTTAGAAAACATCGACATTTTGGATTACAGAATAGCTGCAAACCTACTTGAAGCTGCAGGAGATACAATGGTAGATCTTGCAAAATCAATTTCAGAACTTGGATTAATGAAAAATGAATTCAAGAAAATTTATGATACTGCACAAGACATTGAAGAAATACATGAAAAATCAATAGAGGCCTTTATTGAAAATAACAGATCACTAGCTATTGAAGCCATAAAACTACATCGCAGTTATCAAAAGCGAAGTACTGAGGTCCGTTCCTCTCTTGAACCTAAAAAACAGGCGTCAATTGAGCTAATAGACCTAGTCTATACATTTGAAAAGATAGCACGCTGTTGGTCTGATATAGCAGATCTTGTCAAACCAGTATATCCAAGCTAAGCTAACTTCTTCTTTATTGCATATGCTAGAACAGCACAGATTGTTTTAGAATCAGTTATCTTTCCAGACAAGATCATACTCAAAACTTTTTTAAAATCAATTTTTACAACAGAAAGTATTTCGTCATCATCAAGCTTCAAATCACTAGATTTTTTCAATCCCGTTGCAACATAACAATGAATTAGTTCAGTGTTATATCCAATTGATGGGTAGTATTTTATCAACGAAGTCATTTTTCTAGCTTCATAACCAGTCTCTTCTTTTAATTCTCTAAACGCACATTTTCTTGGATCCTTTTCACCTTTATCCATGGTTCCTGCAGGAATCTCAAGAACAAAGCCGTGAGGGAAGCGATGTTGTTTTACAAGTATGATCTTACCATCTTCTATGGCAAGTATTGCCGAAGCTCCCCTGTGTTCTATGATCTCCCTCCTGACTTTTCGTTTTTCTATAATTCCATCATAAAGACTCAAAGAGAGAACCTTGCCCTCAAAAATCTTCTTTTTTTTCACAGTGATCATTCTATGGATGTAAAATTTGTTATATATTCTATTGATAGGTCAGATGAAGTCGCTTTGATTTCTTTGCTGATTTGATGCTATTTTTAACCCACTGTTCAGGAAAAGCAATTTTTTTTGGAATGAAGAGATCAGCTGAAGCAATACCGCTAATTTTACGCACATTTTGAGTTATCTCATCAAGTTTGAATATATCATCACTATAGAAAAACAAAACAATCTGATTCATCGCAATGAATGGTTTTTGTAAAAATGATTCTTCAAATTCTTTTTGTAGCACATCCAGAGTTTTCTTTACATCTTTTTCTACCCAAACAAGAATGGCAAAAGGAATGTATCCAGCAAATTTCTTTGGATCATAAACCAAAGTAAATTGTATTGCTTCATTATTTTCCAGCTTATCAAGACATCTTGTTATTGTCTTTGTTGACAAGCCAGTTGATTTTGCAATCTGTTCAATTCGTGCACGTGGATCATCTAAAAGAACTTCAATTATCTCAAGGTCAGTTTTTGTCAGCTCAGATCTAAAACCAAGATTTTTTGCTTCAAAAATAGAAAGAACTCTTACATCCTTCATCAGATTCTTTGCCAGTTCAATCTTTTTTTCTGGATTGTCTTTTATTACTATGCTACAAACAGTTATGCCACCAACACAAGGAACAACAAAGAAGGGTTCACCTAGAAGTTTTGCTTGTTTTATGATATACTCCAAGTCTTGTCCGGTCACTACAAAATAAAGAACATTATATCCCAAAATTGGCGGTTCAATTTTTAAGGCAAATTTTTCTATAACTTTTTGATCAAGCATTTTTGAAATTCTTGATTTTACAGCACCTCCTGAGATCCCAACTTCTTGTCCAATTTTTCTGTCTGGTGTTCTACAGTTGTTCAAAAGTTGTGTAAGGATTTGCATATCTAATTTGTCCAAATTCTGATCTCCATGCTCATTTGTTATTATTAAAATGCCATTCATTAATAAAAATGTCGTCTATATCATTCTATTACTTCATATACATTAAATATCAGACTATTTTTATTAAAATTATGGATTACAGGGTTAATCTAGCCAAAAGAATGCTTGTCAACAAGAAAGGCAGTCTCATTGGCGCTGTTTTGGCAGTATCCATTGGCATACTTGTTATCCACGTAAATTTTGTAATTTTTCAGGGACTCTATGACGCAATTGTACGTGATTTGAAAGAATTCAGATTCGGAGACATTCTAGTAAGCAACGAGGAAGATTACATCGATAAATCTGACATTGCATTGATAAATTGGTTTGAAAGAAATCCGTATGTTGCTGCAGCAACATCCAGATTGGACGGATCTGCTTCGATAAATGCCACAAAGTTTGGAAAGAGAACTGAAGAATTTAGAATCCCAGTATTAGGTGTTGATCCATTAAGAGATACAGAAGCATCCACTATACACAACACAGTAGGCGATGGTCAGTATGTATTTGCAAGAAATTCCCTAGTGATGGGTTCTAGGGTTGCACGTGATCTTGGTGGAGTAGAAGTTGGTGATAATGTGAGACTAAAGTTTGTAGATAGACATGGGGAGGATCAGCTCAAACGTTTTGTTGTAACCGGGATAACTACTTCTGCAGGTGGGCAAGGACTAGATGGTAGCGTCATTATTCACATTGACACATTACGCAGCATACTTGACAGGACTGATGAAACTGGAACAATCCTAGTAAAGCTAAATGATCCTACCAAAGCAGTAGAAATCAAAGATCATTTTCTAAGATCATTTCCATCTGATGATTTTAAAGCTGAAACTATAGAAGAATCTGCTGAAGCGCAGCTGAGTGGTTTTAGATCAGGTATTGCTCTGATAAATCTTATTGGATACTTTGGAATGATGTCTTCCGCATTTGCTATTGTAACAATTCAGATGATGCTAGTATCAAGCAAAACTAGAGAAATAGGAATCATGAGAGCAATAGGCGCAAAAAGAACAGACATTCTCATTCTCTTCCTATTTCAGGGAATGATAATAGGAGCAATGGGTGCAGCAGCAGGAACAGGGCTTGGTTTGGTTTATACTTTCTACGCAAAAGAAACAAAAATGCAATTTGAGGGAAGTCTGGCCCTGGAAGTTACCTACAACTGGGAAAAGATAGGGCAAACTGCTTTGACTTCTTTTGGATTGGCAGTAATAGCTTCAATATATCC
The DNA here is from genome assembly GCA_035457865.1 of Nitrosopumilaceae archaeon. Taxonomy (GTDB): domain Archaea; phylum Thermoproteota; class Nitrososphaeria; order Nitrososphaerales; family Nitrosopumilaceae; genus UBA8516. The sequence continues at coordinate 6,435 of DATIAR010000046.1, read as the reverse complement.
AGCATACAGAGCAACCAGGCTCTTACCAGTGGAGGCGATGAGAACTGTCTAATGTTGTTTTAGAAGTCAGAAATTTAAATAAAATATACGGAGAGGGAGAGACAGCAGTTCATGCACTAAAAGACGTGTCATTTTCTATCAAAAAGGGAGAACTGCTTCTTATTGTAGGCAGTTCTGGTTCCGGAAAATCTACACTATTGAATATGATTGGATTGCTGGATCGTCCAACGAGTGGAAAAATCTTTCTTGATGGAGTAGAAACAACCACTCTTAACGATAATGAAATATCATCCTTTAGAAATTCCAAGCTAGGATTTGTTTTCCAATTTGCAAATCTATTATCTGATTTAACGGTGTTAGAGAATGTTCTTCTCCCAAGAAAGATCCAAAGAACTGATGAAAATGCTGTAGACGATGCAAAAAAATTACTACGAACAGTAGGTCTTGAAAAGCAAATGAATAACCGTGCAAACAAAATATCTGGCGGTCAAGCTCAAAGGGCAGCCATTGCAAGAGGTCTCATTAACAATCCTTCAATAGTTTTAGCTGATGAACCTACAGGTAACTTGGATTCTGTAACTGCAGAAATAATTGTACAACTCATGAAATCTCTTGTAAAGAAGCTAGGACAGACATTCATCATAGTTACACATGACAAGCATCAATTTGGCAACGTGGATAGAGTAATCACCATAAAAGATGGACGTGCTTTCGAGGAGGAAGAACAAAGAGGAATGGAGGTAGCAGCATCATGACAAAATTGCTTGCATTATTTGGAATATTTCTCATAGGTCAACTGTTTGTTGCTGCATATGCACAAACATCAACATCCGAGTCTCCATTTGCCAGACAATTTGGTGATGTAAAATTCCTTAATGCCTACTTTGGTAATTTCAAAGAAAAGATGGAGGTAGAACCAGGTGACATGAATGTGCCATTCACAATTGTCATGTCAGCCGTAGGAACTCAGGACATTACTGGAATACGTGGTGAGTTATCATTGCCACCGGGATTTTCCTCATCAAATTCCAAAAATGGAGTAATAATAGCAGATACTGGTAACGTCGCATTGGCAGGTGAGATCTTTTCTCTAACATTCCACGTTAATTTGGATAAGAATATCAAGATTGGACAGTATCCCGGTGTTGTAAAGATAGATTTTTCAAGATTGCGAGAAAGTGGAACAAGAAACTCTTTCTTCAATTTCGATTTTCTAGTTACTGGGAAAAGTGTTCTAAATGTTAAATCAGTTGATCCTTTTCTAACTTCAATAAAGAATAATCCAATAGTAGTTCAAGTCTCAAACGACGGTACAGCGCCACTATCTAACGTTCACATCGTTTTACAAAACACACAGACAAGCGTTTCAGCAACCGCACAATCAGTTACAAATCTAGAAAATGCAGTATTTGATCAAAACGCATGGAATATTGGAAATGTTGAACCAAAATCTACAAAATCATTTGCATTTAATATCTATGTTCCAGATAAACTAAAAGATGAAACACTTCACGCACCTATGAATGTAACCTACTTTAATGCACATGGCGAAACCCAATCAGTTCTTAGAACCATTGACTTCTACGTTAACGGCTTGATTAAAGCATCAATCTACAACGTTGATGTTATCACTTTATCTAAAAAACAAACTATAATCGGCGAAGTTCTTAACGAAGGTAATGTCGATGGCTTGTTTGCATTTGTTACACTAGAACCACTTGGCAATTCTAACATAAAGAAATCAACTCAATATATCGATAAACTAGAACCAGATTCCCCTGTACCATTTAATTTCCCAATTGAATTTGATGGTGAAGTAAGGGAAGGTGAGCATGACATCCGTTTGACTGTTCGATATAAGGACTCTTTACGAAATGAAAATACTATCTCATATGATACAACAGTTTTCTATGAAGACATGTCAAAGGAGGAGACAAGCAACATACCAGAGTTCATGCCATTCGTAATCTTAGGTGTTTTAGCTGTAATCGGAGTGCTTGTATACACTAAAATCAAAAAGAGAAATAAGAAAACTGTAAATCAAACAAGCTAAAGTTATATTTAGTATACAAGATTTTTGTTTATGACTTGGGATGAAATTGAGGTCCCAAAAGAAATCAGACCTTTTATGCTTGAACTGGCTGAAGAAACAAGGCTAGGCCAAAAAAATGGTGCAAACAAACAATATCGATATGGTAACTTACACATCAGAGAATATGATGACAAATATCTAATACACATGGATAATGTTGATCCAAGAAAAGATCCTATAGGTCATCTGATATTTGATGCTCCTGAAGTTTTGGTTGGTCTTGCAACTGCAGCAATAGGTGGTAAAGACATAGCATCACAAATTTATAAAATTCAAAAAGATTCAAAATCAAAAAATCTTTCTCTAATAACAGGATTTCTGGCATCTGTAGCACTTGGCTATATTGGATATTCTCTGACAAAAAAGATCAAAAATTTCTAGGAGTAGATCGATCTTTTCAAAAACAAGAACCATCAAGGTTTTTCTCAAACTGTTACCACTCATTCTTACACTCAGAAAAGATAGAAGGGAGTGGGTAAAAAAAGAAGGTAAAAACGTAAAGACAGAAAGATATCAAAAAAATGCACAAAAAATTCTTAATGCTTTTGTTAGTCTTGGACCAGTTTACATTAAACTTGGTCAGTGGCTTTCTTCACGGGCAGACATTTTGCCACAACCATACATGGAAGAGCTGGCAAAATTGCAAGATGATGTACCAGCGGCTCCCTTTGAGCAAGTCAAACCAATTATAGAAAAAGATCTTGGACCAATTGAACAAAACTTTGATTATGTCAACACCAACGTCCTTTCTGGAGCATCACTTGGGCAAGTGTACCTTGCCAAAATAAAAGAAAAAGATGTCATCATCAAGGTACAAAGGCCAAACATTGACAAAATTGTGGAAGAAGACATCAAAATTCTCAAAAAGTTTCTTCCCATTGCGATGAAATTTGTAGATCCGAACTTGCGTTATTCCGCAGAAGCAATGTTATCGCAATTTATAGAAACAATACATGAAGAAATGGATTACAGAATCGAGTCACAAAATCTAAAGACAATCAAAAGAAACATGCGTAATTATCCAAAAGTAATAATTCCTTCCGTGGTGGATGATCATTCATCAGAACATGTACTCACTTTGGAGTACATACCGGGAATCAAAATAACTAATGTACAAGCCTTAGACGAGGCTGGAATAGACAGGGAACAGATTGTAATCAAGGCTCACAAGGTCTTTTTCACTATGTTGTTACATCATGAAATATTTCATGCAGATCCCCATCCTGGAAACATTTCTGTAACAAACGATGGTTCGTTGATCCTCTATGACTTTGGTATGGTAGGCAGACTAGACAATGAGACACGACTAAAGCTGATTAGACTGTATCTCTCCCTTGTTGAAAAGGATCCTCCAAGAACAGTAAACGCAATGAACGAGCTTGGTATGCTTGTTCCTGGCTTTAATGCAGGAGTTATAGAAAAAGGAATAGAAATGTCAATTCATGCTATGCATGGAAAAAAACCCGACACGATGGAAGTACGAGCATTAATGGAGCTTGCAAACAAAACTATGAGCAAATTTCCATTTAAGCTTCCAAAACATTTGGCACTTTATATGAGAATGGCATCAATTCTTGAAGGAATTTATTTTACTCATAAAGTAAAATTTAGATTCATCAATGTTTTGCGAAACATTCTGGAAGAAGAACATCTTATCAAAGATGCATATGTAGAAGAACTAAAGTATTCCATAAACAGATTTGCAAAATCAATTGATGCTACAATATCTATTGCACCAGAGCTTAAACGATATCTTGATGAAAACAGATCTTTTCAAAATATGGTGCCAAAATATACTGGAAGTATATTACTCTCAGGAAGTATTCTCGCTTCTGCAGTGTTTGTTGGCTCCGCAGTACTATATACAGTAAATCAGTTTGTAGGACAGGTTGGTATGATAGGTTCTATAATTATAATGGCAATGTCCGTATTTCTCAGAAAACGTTAGCTATTCTATTGTGATATCTTTCCCACTCTTAATGGGAATCTTTAGTGTAAGAACACCATGAAGATATTTAGCTGAACCAACAGCTTCCTCGCCTTCTTTCACATCTATTGGCAGCCTAATTTTTTTATCAACCTCATGAGGTCTTTGGTGCCAGATCATTGTTCCGTCATGATCCGTTTCTCTTTTTGCATTTATAGAAAGAATATTTCCATTTATTCTTAATTTGATATCTTTCTTATCAAAACCTGGTAAATCAACTGTGACGACCAGACTGTCATCATCTAACATTATATCTATGGGCGGTAATACAAACTCGTAAAACTCTCGTGATTTATTGCCTATTTCCTTCAAAACTTCTTTTGCCATATGGTATACCAGACCCATCTTTGTGTAATAAAGTGTTTTTTAGTTATAAACGTTGTAGATTCACAATTTATCTAGAACTCTATTAATTACAATTTGATGATAATAGTTCTAGAAGGATTTGACCAAGCAGGAAAAGGAACTCAATCAAAACTTCTTGCCAAGGCCTTAAAATCAAGAAAATTAAAATACAAAATTTTCAGCTTTCCTGATTATTCCACTCCCATAGGAAAAGAAATCAAATATTATCTAAGTGGAAAGAGAAAATTTCTACCACAAGTAATTCATTGTCTTCTTGCTGCAAACCGATGGGAAAAATCAAAAGAGATAGAGGACGCTCTTTCAAAAAATTATGTGTTAATAATGAATCGATATTATCAATCAAACCTAGTTTATGGTGTTACAAATGGACTTGAGTTAGAATGGTTATCTAATCTTGATGCTGGTCTTCCAAAAGAAGATCTTGTGATAGTACTTGACGTAGAACCAAAAGAATCCTTTAATCGTAAAAAAATTCAGCGCGATAAATTTGAAAAAGATAAAGAATTTGCGCAAAAAATAGTTCGTACTTACAGAACTCTAGCCAAAGAGCTTGGATGGGAGATAGTAAATGCATTACAAACCAAATCACAAGTTCACAAAGATGTAATGGAAGTTGTTCTAAGATATCTCAAATAAAGAAATGACAAAAAAATATCTAGAGATAGTTGATCCGATTCATGACTTTATCAGAATTTATGAACCAGAGATTGATGTTATTGATACACCAGTCTTTCAAAGACTGCGCAGAATAAGACAGCTTGCGGGTGCACATCTTGTTTATCCCAGTGCACAACATTCAAGGTTTGAACATTCCTTAGGTGTAATGCACATTGCTGGTCAAGCAGCTGAAGTGCTTAAAGATAAAGGATTTTTGAATTCAGATGATGTAGCAAATCTCAGACTCGGTGGTCTATTGCATGATGTTGGTCATGGTCCATTCTCTCATCTCTTTGAGGAAGTTTTACAAAAGAAGAAGAAAATCACACATGAAGAAATTGGCAAGAAACTCATACTTCAGACAGAAATTGGTGATTTCATATCACAGTCTGGTTTTGATAAGAAATTTCTCACACAACTTGCATTTGGTAATTCAAAACATCAATTCATGAACGAGATAATATCAGGTGGATTAAGTGCAGACATGATGGATTATCTCCCAAGAGATGGATACTTTACAGGTGCAGAGCATGCAAAAATTGATTTTAAAAGAATAGTTCAGTCTCTTGGTGTTTACGAAAAAAAACTCTCACTTGACAAATCATCGCTATATTCATTTGAATCTATGATGATTTCACGATATCAAATGTTCAAAGCTGTTTATTTTCATAAAACTGTACGATCCGCAGAAGTGATGTTACTTGAATCAATGAGTCTTGCTGATGATGAACTTGAATTTTCTTCTTATGATCTTGATAAATACATTCAACTAACAGACGAATTTGTCATATCAAAACTTATTGCACTCCCACCAAAATCCCCCGATCTAAAAAGAGCAAGCAAGCTTGCAAAAGACTACCAGAATCGTCGATTGCTCAAATGTGTATTTGAAAAAATTCTTACAAGAAAAGAAAAAATCGGTATAAAACCATTTAAAATAAAAAAAGAAATTTCTAAAAAATCTAAAGTAGATGAATCTGAAATTTTTATAGATATGTCAACTACTCCAACCATACCATTAACTCCCTCAAAAAAAGAGTCTCAATCAATCATATTGACTTCAAAAAAGGGATCCATGCAAAAGGAGGGATATGAATTACCTATTTCTGAGATTCCGTTAGTATATGCAATCTCAGGTTTTATGAACATGTTACGAGTTTATGCTACGGAAAAAAATAGAAAAAAGGTTGAAATTGCAGCACAAGCCATCCTTGGTGAAAACAAATCATGAAAAAAAGAATCGTGATAAAGTTGTCAGGAAGGCTATTTGGGTTCGATGACTCTAAAGTCTTGAAAGATTATGCAGCGTTTTTTGTAAGGATAAGCAAGTTTT
>DATIAR010000045.1:0-13751 GCA_035457865.1 Nitrosopumilaceae archaeon | reverse complement strand
CAGCAAAGGTACATACAACTTGGAATTGTTCCAGATTACAATATTCAATTAAGGACGTGAAAAAATGTCTGAAGACATGATAAAATCTATTCATAAACTAATTGATTCAGGAAAGGGTGACCTGAAACGATTGACTGAGATTCTAAACACACTCAAACAAGGAGCCACATTATACCTATCAGACTATAGATATCTTGAAAACCTGTTTTCTCAAAAAGAAGAAACACCAAGTGAAACTGACTCAAAAAATAAGGTAAAAAAGATAAAACAAAAAGTAGATACAAAACAAAAAACCAGTCCTAAAAATAAAACTAATGACGCTTTATCAGTTCTTAAAACAAGGCTGGCATCAGGTGAAATTACTTTAGATGAATTTCAAGCTATTAAAAAAATTCTAAAAGATAATTAAACTAGTCAGGATCAATTCTTCTTAAATCTTAAATGTATTAATATAAAGAACATCCTAGATTGAATATCTATGAAATATGATTCCCAGCCAAGCATCTATAACAGTCTAGTTCTCACTCTACATCGTTACACTTTCCACTTAAATAGAGAACAAAACATTTCTTGTATAGGAGTATAAATTTGTCAAAACTTGCCCCTCTTCCACCAGCCCCAGTACTGATGACTTGTTTTGGTCATTGTGGGATAGGTCTTGGTGCAGAAACCTATCGAAGATTACTGCTTGATGTAGGTGCAGATCCCTTAAAACCAACACTTCGTACAGCAAAAGATGAATCAAGAGTTCTGAAAAGATATGGTAGCACCATCTTACGATTTCCATCTGGATATTCTGGAACTGATATCCCACTTATACCAAGAGCATTACTAGTGGATTTAGATCCAAGAGCTGCAAATCTAATACTACAATCATATCCTGATCTTTTCGCATTAAGAGACAAACACGTAATTCACGGAGCAGGTGGTGCAGCAAGAAATTGGGCAGAGGGACGAACCAGATTTATCAAAGAGGTAAGCACCAAGTTTGACATGCATAAACAACTTTCTGCCCTGTCGCCTGAACCAGTTCGGGGTTTTACAGTGCCCTTTGCTATGGGCGGAGGTACCGGAAGTTCTTTTGCCTGTTCATTCATTGAATTCATAAAAAAAGATCCAAAGGAGCATGCTACAATTGCTACTTTGGGTTTGTTGCCAGAGTTTGGTTGGGATCCTATAATTTTGGAAGCTGCTGCAATAAATATAGTAATGAATCTAGAATATCAGATAAAATACAGTGATTGTTCTATTTTATTTTCAAATAAAAGGTTGAGACAATTGTCACATAAATTTGAGAAAAAATTAGAAAAGGTTCCCTCCATTATTGATGACCTTCCACATGAGCAAGAGGTTGGATGGAGAGATTACAAAGGCATGAACTTGATTGCAGCAAACGCAATATCGATGTTCGTTTCATCCTTTGCAAGAGAAACAGAATGGGATATGTCAAATTATAGGACATGGCTTGCAACAAAACGACCACGATTTGCTATTCCATGGGTTATACCACTTGTACCAGGAGAAAATCCATGGGGTTCAAATATAATGCCTGGTGGAAAAACCAACACAATGGAAAGTATAATTGAACACATTAAGAAAAGAGAAGATGCTATTCTATTTGATATAGATGAAAATGACATCCGAAATAATGGTGGACCAAAAGATTCTTGCTGTGCACTAGTAAAAATAAAGGGAGACTTTGATATCAAAGAAAGGGAAATTCTGAAAAACATGATCAAAGAAAAATTCAACATCGAGGAATCTAGAATGATCTTTATCAAGATACCAATATTAGATAGCGAACAAGCAAATATTACAATATTAGTTAACACCAAAGCCATAGGTCCAAAAATACTTGATATCGCACGCGAAGCAGAAGAGTCTTGGGACGCATACAAAGAAGAGTATGGAAAATGGGGTTTGACTACTGAAGAATTCAAAAAAAGCTTAATGGATGTAGTACATCAATTTAGCTAAGAGACTATGATATGACCGATTTTCCTAATCTCGAAGAGATCGCAGGAAGAATAAAGACCAACAGACAACACTTGGCTGATGTTGACGATGTGCTTTCTGATGTCAAAGCTAAGATACATGAACTTCCACTAAAACGTTCAACCGAATCCACCTTTGCAAAGATGATAGGTGTGGAATACAATGATGAACTTACAGAACTTGAACAATCAAGAGACAAATTAATTATTCAAAAAGAAGAACTTGAGAATGCAATCACAAAAGACATTGACACATTCATTGCAGAAATAACCTCGGCAGATCTAATAATTCCACTTGAACCAGTTCCAAAATTCAACGATGGAAACACCATCTACCAGTATAGAAACGGTGCGAAATTTGCTAACGTGTTTGATATCTTAAGTGAATTGCTTGGTTTGAGTGTACCCATACTTGTCAAAGACGTAATGCTTTCATCATCTGAAGTGGTTGTTAAGGTGTCAGATGAATTAGAAGCAAAGAAGAAATTCATTAACAGCATGAACGAAGTTCAAAAAACATTGTTAATAAAGAAAAAACAGTCGCAGTTCTGAAAATCCTCTATAGAACTTGTAATAATTCAATAGTTTTTGAAATTAATTTGGTATTTTCAAGTGCAGAAAGAATTGACAGTCGTATGTTTCTGATCCTGTATGAATCCTCTGAATACAATTGCGAGATTCTATCAATTTCTGTGTTGAAATTATGATCTCTAAGAAATGATTTTGACGCAACTAAGAGTTCCGAATAACTGTCTGAATAATTTCCAGATTTTTCTATCTTATTGACCACGACTTTGACTAGGCCTTGTATTTTACCTAATTCTTTTCTTATTGTGTCAAGGTCTCCAGGTTTATCTCTGATCTCCTTTAATATTTTATAAGAATCAATTATCTGTTCCAAAACGCTTTTTATATAATTATAATCCATGCTGTCTTTTCCAATCTTCATTTGATTTAGCGATAAATTCTTTTGCCATGACAAAAAATAATTAAAAAAGTATTAGAATCTTCTCGAACCACTTTCTAAGTATTTCTTGTTTCCACCACATTGATCTTAATAGTTAGTGGCGCAGACAGCGCATCTGGATTGTCCACACTTTCCCAAACAAAGATCTGTGCTGTATATCTTCCAAGACTTGAAGGTGTCCATGATTGTGAAGGACTCATGAACTGTCCAGGTTCAAGCAAACCAGTTATCCATGATAGCGATACCGTTACTCCATTTTCATCCTGTATCTGTACTAAATACGCGAAGGATTGAGCTCTATCTTGATTGTTAGTAAGATCTGCAGTAATCTGAACTTGTGTATCTACAACTGCTTCCCATTCATCATTTTCAAGATTTACTGAATATCCTCCTATAGCACCATAAACATAATTATTTATTAATGATACAAAAATTATTGCAAGAACGGTGGCAGAAAATATTTTTTTCATAAATAGAAATTATTTGTGACTCTATTTGAAGTTGTACTTTCTTTTTGGGGCATCTTTTTTATCATCATTGTTGTCCCATAACTTTGCAATGCTTCTCATCATAAATCCGCCTACAACCACTATGGCAAATCCTCCTATTAGAAAAATAATTACTTTTGTGATATCTTTTAATTTTGACATATTCAAAGATAAGGAATTACTTGGTAAAAACCTCTCGCTATACAACATGTATGAGATCTTTTAATTTCCTTCTCGACTTTGGACCTCGTTTTTGTTCGGGATATCCTATGCACAGAAGAGATGATGGCCTAAGTTTTGTACCAATCAATGCTTTTACTTTTTCTTCATCAATCATTCCTATCCAAATTGAACTTAATCCCAGTGCTGATGCAACTAATTGAGAGTATGCAGCAGCAAGAGTGGCATCTTGAATTGAAAACTTGGCAAGAATCTCGGGAGGAAAATTTAGCTTGACTCGTTCTGGGTTCATACAAAATACTAGTACAACGGGGGTATTGACATAAGGTTGATTGTTTGCAGCCTCCACCAACCTTTCTTTTATCTTTGGATCTTTGACATAAAAAATCTCGAAACCTTGAAAATTACCAGCTGTTGGTGCAGTATCTGCAGCAGCTAGTATTTTATCAATCTTCCATTGTTCTACCTGTCTTGAAGAAAACTTTCTTGTGGAACGACGTGTTGACATAACATAGAATAGATCGGTGTTTACATGTTTTTCTGGTATCTTTGATGTTAGAACGCTGTTGAGAAGATTATTTCTGGTATCATAATCTGTAATTTCTTTACTTGGCACATATCCTTTTGGCCAGATTCTTGTTTCTTTAGAATTACTTTTCGACATACCTCAACCCATCATATTTTATCATAATGGCTACTAAAATAGTATGTTCATGCATCAGGGTTTTTTGCTAAAAATTCCATCACTTTTTCTTTAAGAATCTTGGTTTCAATCTCAAGTGATTTCGTACTAGCCATGAAAAATTCAGTAGTGTCAGAGTTTACCAAGATCGAACTTACGCCATCTTCAAGTTCGATCTTGTCAGTAGAATTATGAGAGAGGACATCGTTTAACTGTAAAAGATCTTCGTGTCTTAGATAAATGACTCTTTCTTCCTCGTCATCGTTGTGCCAGATCAATCTACAGCCTTTTTCATTTGGAATGTATGGTGTATCAATCTGAAAGGAATAATTCATCTTACAACGCTTCCCCCACCAAATTTAAGACTCTTTTGGTATGCCAATCTCTGATTTATTCTTAAGCAAATCTAGTTCCGTTTTTACCATCTCATATTCATTTTTTACTCTTGCAAGTGCGGTTCTTACTATTTCTAGTTCTTTTTGTGCAGCATCGTATTTTGCATTTAACGAAGCTACTACAGAACCTGCTGCTTCTACTATTTTCTTTGATTCATCTTTTTTACCCACTGAAGCTAATTCATTTTCTATAAACTCTAATTCTTTTTTTGTGTGGAGGATCTCTTTCTTTCTTGACTCATGCTGTGATTCCAATAGACGTAATTCAGATTTGGCATACTCAATCTGTGAAGTTAAATCATCTAATTCTAGTAATGCCTCTTCTTTCTGAACATTTATTGAAGAGGCTTCATCTTTTGCAGCTTTGCTTTTTTCTTTTAGTGCTTCTGTTTCCTTTTGGTCATATTGTGATTTTGCGTGTGCGAGATCCTCCTTAGCAGATTTGAGTTGTGATAAAACTATTTCATATTCATCTTTGGCTGATGTAATTTCCGCTCTTTTTGTATATGATTCTTTTACTAGTGTTTCTAGATCCTTTGATTTTACTTCATATTCTTCTCTCAAATGTTCTAGTTTGCGAGCAGTGGAATCAAGGGTAGAAACAGTTTCTTGAAGTTCTTTTCTAGCATACTCTAGTTCCTTACTTATCGTGTCCACTTCGGTTTTTTCAATAATTTCTTTATGCTCGCTTTTATTAAGATTCGCCATGTCTTCTTTTGACTCTTTTTTTGAACGTCTAATTATACCCATAATTATCACTAATCTATTCTAGCATATAGAAAAACAGTCTTTCAATTTATTCTTTAGAAATTCTTGTACGCTATATCATTTTAGAAAAATTAACAGTGCTAGGTTTCTTTCTTTTTTCTTACGAATCCTAGGTAAAAGCCAATTCCGCCTATCACAAAACCAAGTATTATTGCAACTTTGCCTTGATCTGAGCCAGGCTCGAAAAAAAGTGTCGATGAAATGAAGAGAAAGGCACCAAATAATATTAGCACAAAACTGCCTCTTTTTTTTACTCTGTTGTGTTCGCTGTGAGCCATACTCAAAGGTGTTCAGAAAGTACCTGCGCAACTTTTTTCCTGCCAATGTCAATTATGAAAGGACCAATCTTTGGGCCACGATCTGATGCAAGGACAATTTGGTAAAGTGTTTTAAAAAAGTCCTTTGGTTGCAGACCAGAATTTTTTGCAATTTGATAAATTGAATTTTGCAGGTCTAACGGTTCATCATCAGCTGTAAGCATATCTATTAGATTTTTAATAGCTTGTTTGGTTGTCTCATCAAGCTGAATCTCCACCTTTGATGGTTTATCAAAATCGTCAGCATAATTTCCAGCTAAACTAACAAGCATCTCAATTTCTGGTGAAGATTCTTTTATGGTTCCATATTCAATTAGTTTTTTTGTGACATGCTGATTTCTTTGTTCTCTAAATATGGTACATAGTTGCACTAGCAATCTATAGTTTACATACGGACTAGGATTCTTTGGTATGTCTAACAGGTTCACATATTCATACAACCCTTTTGCTCGTATTGTTTTTGTTTCATTATCGAGTTTTATTTTTCCAAAGTAAATGTTTTCAAGTTCGTTATACTCATCCATCAGACCAGGAATGTCTTCAAAACCAACTTCTCGCGTGCCTGTTATTCTTTTGTAGAGCAGTAGCAAAATTGATTTTGGAGTCCCATACTTGAGCCAAGCTTGTGATGTGACAACGTTACCAAGTGATTTGGAAATTTTTTTGCCACCTTTATCTAAAAACATTTCATATTTTATATGGTGTGGATGTGGAAACTTTAGGATCTCATCTGCTACCCAGTCATTTACCTTGACAGAGTCCATGATGTCTTTTCCATAAGCTTCAAACCTGATATCAAATGCCTGCCATCTTGCGGCAAATTCTACTTTCCATGCAAGTTTGCCAAGATCTTTTGTTATGTCTGCAATTCCATCATGGCCACAACCTGGTAAGATTTTCGAACCAATTGTTGTCTCATGACATCTGTACTTTATTTTTCTCTCAGCTGGAAGATATTCATAGGCTTCTGCAGTATACAATCTTCCACAGTTAGAGCATACTGGAAAATATGGAAGTGACTCTTGATATTTTTCTTGACCAACTAGTTCTGCAATTTTCTCTCCAATTTTCTTACTGTTTGAAAGTATGGTGTGAATCTGATCTTTTAGAAGACCATTTTTGTATGTATCTATGCCTCTTTGGAATTTGTATTTGATGTCAAGCTTGTCTAATCCATCAAGGAGGAGGCTGCTCATGTGTAAACCATAAGAATCATGACAACCAAAAGGATCAGGAATAAATGATACTGGTTTTGCTATGTGTTCTTTTAGCCAATCAGGGAATCCCTCTGGAATCTTTCGTAATCCATCCATATCATCTGAATATGCAATGAGTTCAGACTTGTACCCCAAGTTTTCTAATGCAAGTTTTACACCATATGCCCTTACTGCGTCCCCCAGGCTTCCTATATGGGGAATCCCAGATGCACCAAGTCCGCTTTCTACTTTAATCATGCTTAGATTCCGACCAAGTTCTTTTTCTCGTTCAACAAGCTCGTATGCAAGCTTGTCTATCCATGTCCCCCTACCTATGATTTCTTGTTCTTCCATTATGCTAATTCCTTTGACATGTATGGTCCTAAAAGAGAATATCCAATCTTTCTGTAATATTCTCTTGTTCCAACGGCACTAATGACAAGAAGCCTCTTTGCGTCAAATTCTTCTTTAGCAATTTTTTCCGCTTGACTCATGAGATTTTTACCTAGTCCCAAATGTTGAATACTGTTATCATCTCGTTCCCCCAGTCTCAACGATTTACCCAACACATGCAATTCTCTTACAATACACGTATTTTGTGTCACTTCTTTTCTATGTGCCAAACTACTTGGTTTTCTTAATCTCAAAAATCCAAAAATTCTATCTTGTGAATCATCATATGACAAAAATACTTCTTGACCTCCAGACGACTCGTAACTTTCTCTATTCAGTTTTATGTCATCTAAATTAATTTCATCTTCAGAAAGACCAGCTTCTCGACATCTGATGCATTTACAAGACAAATTTAGTTTCTTGAGATTTCCTTGAACAATCTGACGTAGATTACCAAGCTTTGGACCAGCAATTATCTGATCTGATGATATCTCTCGCTGCATTCTCATTATTCTAACCCATCTTGGAATTATTTTCTTAATCTCTGTAAGAACCTTGATCATGTCCCCATCTGAGTACGGTGTAAATTTCCCATCTTTGAAAGATTGGTAAAGTGGTGTTCCTTCGATAACAAGCGTTGGATAGATCTTTAACATATCTGGTCTAAAAGATGAGTCATCAAACAATTTTTTAAAATCAGAAATGTCTTCTTCTGGAGTCATTGTTGGAAGGCCAGGCATCATATGGGAAACAATCTTGTACCCTGCATCCTTTGCTATCTGAAATGATTCGATCACGTCATGTAGGTTATGACCGCGATTAACAATTTCATATACTCTCTCATGTAAGCTTTGCACGCCTATCTCTACTCGTGTTATGCCATAATCTAACATCAAATCAACATGTTGTTTTTTACAATAATCAGGTTTAGTCTCTATTGTAAAACCAACACTTCGTATTTTTGCTAATTCATTATTTTTTTTGGCAGATTCCAAATCTAAAGAATTTGTTCCATTTACTGCGTCATAACATGATTTGATGAAATCATATTGATATTCCTGTAGCATGAAAAGAAATGTTCCTCCCACTATCACAAGCTCAAGCTTAGTTACATCATGACCATATGCTTGTAATTTAGTAAGCTTGTCAAGTATCTGTTTTTTTGGATCATAATTATTTTCTATCGCATTTTGTGTAGATGGTTCTCTTCCAGTGTAACTATTTGGTGAATTATATTCGATTCCACCAGGACAATAAGTGCAACGACCATGTGGACAAGCATACGGTTTTGGCATAAGAGCTATGACTGCAACACCTGAAGCGGTTTTGACAGGTTTTCGGATCAAAGCTTTTTGCAATTTCATAAACTCTATGCCCTGAACTTCTGCTAGTATCTCATAATTTCGTGGGATTCTTTCTAACGAATATTTGACACATATTTTTTTGATTTCTTTTTTTACATCATTTTTTGTCGGATTTGTCATGCCAAGAAGATTTTGAGAAATCTCTATACACGCATCCCCAAACGTTGTTTTTGATCTTTGCATTATTTTTTAGGACCAAAATTGGGTATTAAATCCTTTAAACTACAAGTAAATGCAAAAACTATTCTTTTAGTTCGTGTTTTTTATGCGATTTTTAGAGAATCAATAAAGACTCCTCTTTTTTCTATTATGGAGCCAATTTGTCTACTTTTTAAGCCATGCTTTTTGAATATTTTGTCTATCTGTTCTCCTTCCTCCTCAGGGGCTATGACACAAAAACCTATTCCCATGTTGAAAGTCTTGTACATTTCTGTTTTTTCTACATTTTCGTTTTCAATCATCTGAAATATTTCCGGTGGTTCTGGCATGTTGTCAAGTAGGTATCCTATTTTTTTAAGACGTAAAAGCTTTGTAAAGGAACCACCAGTTATGTGAGCAAGACCATGTATGTCACACTCATCAAGAACTTCCAGCACTGGTTTTACATAGATCTCAGTGGGTGTTAAAAGTGCATCACCGACAGTTCCTATCCCCCTAATCTTGTCTTTTATTGAATATTTTGAAAGAAGAACCTTCCTTGCAAGAGAGTATCCATTGGAATGCAAGCCGCTACTTTTTACACCAATTATAACATCACCAGGAGTTATCATGTCGCCAAGAATCATTTGGTTTTTTGAAAGAATTCCTACAACCATTCCTGCCAGATCGAATGAAAACTCTTTTCCTGTAATGACATCTGGCATTATTGCAGTTTCACCACCAACTATTGGTACATCTGCTTTTTTTGCTCCCTTTACTAATCCTTGTACAATTTTTTTAAAAATTTCTTGGTTATTTTGATTAGCGGCAATATAATCAACAAACGATATTGGAGTAGCACCGGTACAAATTATATCATTAACGTTCATGGCAATACAATCGATGCCGATGGTGTCATATTTTTTCATCATTTGAGATATGATTACTTTGGTACCTACTCCATCAGTATGTGTGGCTATGAGCTTTCCACCTGCGATTTCTACAAGTCCTGCATAATGACCAAAACCTGACGTGATTTTTGCTTTTTTTTGTAGCTTGTGGGTTGAGCTGATAAGTCTACCAATAGTGGCTTGACTTTGTCTTATTTTTTTAATATCTATCCCAGCATCTTTGTAAGTAATTCCCAACGTCTCAGATCCTATTGTTTTGAGATAAAAGAATTTGTATGTACTAAAGATTAAATATGATGTATAATATATAACATATCATATGTAAAACGAGATTCTAGAGGCATGTTAGATAGAAATAATATGATATGCCTTTACAAAAGTCGTAGGAAGAAAAATGGAAATAACAATAGAACCGTGGAAAAAGCTTGTCATACATGAAGTAATCGAATATAGATTTGAGGATTGGTTAAAGCAAATTGCTTTTGGTAGCAGATCTGCGGGTGGAGGAATACCAACTATGAATTGGGCTAACGGGATTGTTTTTCAACCATTTCATTTTCCAGATACTGATGCTATTATACACGAAAAATTGAATGGTGTACTTCATTGGTCATCCGTAATCTTTGCAATCAAAGAAAAATTTGAAAAACAGATCGTTAAAGACGATGGAACCATTAATTTCATTGATATTAGCGTGAATGATATATTCGGCAAAGTGGCAGAATATCTCAAAGCCCAATCAAAATTTATCAAACCATCATGATTTATTCAGAGTAGAGTTCTACAAATTGTTTTTCGTACTGAATGCTTACATTTTTCTAGTGGTCGTGATGCACAAAAAGATCAAGCATTGTTCTGCCTTTGTCTGTTATAGAATACATCATATTTGATCTTACTGCCATTTTTGTAATAAAATTATACTTTACACAAAGGTGCAGATAATTCAAAAAAGACCTTTTCATCCTTATGTTTGATTTTGTATAAAGATCTGAAAAAGTCATAGGATTACACTTTAACTGATATAGTAACTTTAGAAGCGATATTGTACTAAAATCACGGGTTCTTGCCTTGACAGAATCTAGTATTTGTTCGTCTCTGCTTATGATAAAGTCTGAGAATTGTTCTGCCACCTCTAGTGGGATATAAGTCATTCGTGTTTTCATGTTACCGTAATGGTACGGTAACTTACCTTATTAACTTTAACTCAAAATTTTTTTGAGCTGTGTGGAAGCTTTTTTTTAACTAATACAATTTGTTTTTATGTAAGTCGCAGAAATGCTTGATATGCACAGTGCGTTTGTTTTGATGAATGCAGAACTTGGTAAAGAAAATAAACTCGTTAAGGAACTAAGACAGATCTCAAATGTGAAGGAAGTATACGGTGTTTATGGTGTTTATGACGTATTGATGGAAATTGAAGCAGACTCTATGGAAACCTTGCGTGAAACAATCACTACAAAAATCAGAAAATTAGATGGTGTCAAATCTACCTTAACTATGATAATTGTAAAAGATCAATGAGCGCCAATAATATTGGCTTATAATATGCCGATAAAGCAGATTAGCAATTGGCAGAAAGTTTACCATTTATGCTTGCTTGGCTGGCTGAACTTATCTTTGCAAGCTGGCTCTTATCATATGGTGCAGAACATCTTGCAGAAAGATGGGGCGCTAGATTTGTAGGTAGAACGTTACTAAGCATTGCTACTACATTACCAGAGATTGCAATTGTAGCATATGCGGCCAAAGACGGATCCTATGATACTGCAATTAGTGCAGCACTTGGAAGTAACCTTTTGATGATGACATTAGGTCTTGCAATAATGCTGATCATTGCAACAACTAAACTTTCAAAAGCACCAATGAAGTATATTGATGTAAAACAGTTCAAGCTTGACACTGTATTGCTGATAATAACAGCAATTGCAGGAGCTGTCATGTTTATTGATGGTTATGAAATTGTTGATGGAATTATATTTTCAACCATGTTTGCAGTATATCTCTATCTTGCATTTCGTGAGATTAAACATGAAAAGGCAGAAAGACTTGAAATTGAAGTACACGAAGAACACAAGGCAAGACAATCCAAAAAGCACTTTATTCGATCACTTTTGATTTTTGCTGCAGGCACTGCGGGAATATTCATAGGGGCAGAACCATTTGTTCATTCTCTGGAAGATCTGGCTATAGAAAGTGGAATCTCTATCGTTGTACTAGCTATTATCATTGCACCAATAGCTGGAGAAATGCCAGAAAAAATATCTATGATGATCTTGGCAAGAAAAGGGGCAACTGGTGCATCGATCGCAGTAGCGAATGTCCTTGGTTCAAAAATTTTAAACAACACATTACTCCTTGCAATAGCAGTCTTTGGGGCGATGTCATTTCGTGGACTCACTGAAAGGATTCCAAACACGCCCCTGTTAGAATATCAAATGATATTGGTTACGGTAATTACACTTGTTGCAATTATTCCAATACTAAAAAACAAACTTGGATTGAAGACGGGTGTGGTGCTTTTGATCTTATACATTGTTGGTATAGGACTGCAGTCCATACTGCCAAGTCTTTAAATTGATACTACCTTAATTCCTTCTACTTGTATCGAAGGTGTGATCGCAGGAAGTGAATGCCAATTCAATACGTTTCTAGTGTCATTTCCTATTGATGATATGTTTTGAAGCAACACGGGAAGATTGTGAACTATACGAACAGATTTACCAGGACTTTTAATTCTACCATTTTCTATTATCTTGATTCCACTTCTTGCTGTACAAGAAAAATCTCCGCGTTCTGGATTTACTGCATAAGTATACCATAATCTTCCAACGAGCAATCCTTTTTTTGTATTTTTGATCATCTCATCTTTTGATACTCCTTTCCCACTTATCATCAGATTGTGTGGAGATGGAAAAGGGATTGGTTGAGCAGATCTACCTACTGGAGAGCCAGATCTGCTGGCATTGCCTGTAGACTCCTTATTTTCTTTGAAGGCATAAAACGAATCAGAAAAAGTATCTGCAAAAATCCCTTTGTTTATTAGAGGTCTTGGCATGGTTAATACGCCTTCATCGTCAAACGGTTTACTACCAATACCTTCTGGATGATGAGGGTCATCAATTAAGCTAAATCTTTCATGTGCTATTTTTTCTCCAATCTTGTCTACAAAACAACTTCTTTTTTCTGAATATGTTTTAAGATTAAAGTTTGATGCAAAAACAAAGGCAAGCATTTCTCCTATGGCATATGGCTCAAAAATTATACTATATGTTTCTGATTCACATTTTTGTGGATTTATAGAATTTACACACATATCTGATGCTTCCTCACCTATTGATTCAGCATCAAAGCCATTTGTTGTTCTTGAAGACATGTCCCCAATGCCACTTACTGGTGAATTACCAACATTAGATTCTGCATTTATGGTACCAGCTATGTAGGTTGCCTTATCATAACAATTCAAACCGTTATTGTTTGCAATTTCAATTTTTTCAGAAACAATATTCAAAGAACCAGATACAGCTGTAACCCTATTATCTTTTGTAGCAGCATTGATCATGGTGTACGCAATATCTGCAGCATGTTCTCCTGAAATGTTCTCAATCTTTTGATCAAACACACTTTGTAGTGATGGAAATTTGGCACTTTGTGGTAATGCTCTCCAATAATTTTTGGGTCTTACAAGTGAGGTTGATTTCAAGGCTGATTCAACCACGTCATTCTTATCTAGATTTGATGTTGTAGCAGAACCGATTCTTTTTTGATGTATTATTCTTACAGCGAGTGATCTTTCTTGATTTTGTTTTACCTCTGCTATCTCGGAGTCAGTTATTCTTACTGTGACTATTCTTCTTTCTGCAAAAAATGTCTCGTACTCATCGATGTGTAAAGCTTTAGCTTTTAAAAGCACTGCATCGCACGCAGACAACTATCCTCGCCTGTTGCTTTTGAATCTATA
>DATIAR010000044.1:0-6774 GCA_035457865.1 Nitrosopumilaceae archaeon | reverse complement strand
AATAGATCTCTTTCTGTAAATATTCCATAAGGCATTCCATGTTTTGTTATTATAACACTGCCTATTCTTTTTTGGTGCATAAGTTTTATTGCTTTAAAAATTGAATCAATATGAGCGCATTCATAGACTTTTACACTCATTACTTTGTCAAGTGGTGGATTGATCCCAGTTTTTCTAAACCCTCTTAACATATCAGAAGCCGTTATTATCCCAACTAATTTTTCATTCTCAAATACAAGTAATCTTTTCTTCTTCGAAATCATCAGTTTTGCTGCATCAAGTATTGACATTCTAGGTGAGATTGGTGTAAATGACTGTGTGAGTACATCTTTCATTGCCTCAAGAGGAATTTCTCCTCGTCGCACTAAATATGATAGGATCTCTCTTTCTGTAAGTATGTTGCTTGGTTTGTTCTTCTCTTTTATGATTAGATTGCCAATTCCGTTATTTGCCATAACAGATATCGCCGCAGGAAATGAAACATCAGAATCTACAGCTATTGGTTCGGAGGTCATAAAATCGCCCACTTTTAATTCAATTGTCTTTAATACCATATGCCAACAATTACCCATAGCAGTATTTGTCTGTGAAACTAAATTTCAATGATGAGAATCAGATGTGAAAATTCAGGAGATGTTTATGCTACCCTCAATTCGTGTTTCAATTGGTATGAAATGGCATTTTGAGGATTTCATATATGGTTCAATCGATGGGGCTGTAACAACTTTTGCGGTGGTTGCAGGGGCAAGTGGTGCAGAATTATTGCCCTCTGTTGTGTTGATACTAGGATTTGCAAATCTCTTTGGAGATGGATTTTCAATGGCCATTGGGAATTATCTTGCTACTAAAACGCGTAAAGAATACATCGAAAAAGAAAGACGCAAAGAGGAATGGGAAATTGATAATTTGGCAGAGCAAGAGAAACAGGAAATTCGTGACATTTATGCAAATAAAGGATTCAAAGATGAATTGTTAGAACAAATTGTAAGGATAATCACGTCTAGACGAAAAGTATGGTTAGATACAATGATGAAAGAAGAACTTGGCTTAATCGAAGGTAAAAGACGACCAATAGATACTGCGATGAGCACATTTACTGGTTTTAACATCATAGGATTAATTCCATTAATTCCGTTCGTTTTTTTCTTTACATCAGATTCTGATTTGTCTGGTTCTAACGTATTTCAATATTCTGTAATTTTTACTGTAATGGCATTCTTTTTAATTGGTATTTTGAAGGGGAAAATTGTAAAAAGATCGTTGTTCAAATCTGGCATCTATACACTTGCTATAGGCGGGATTGCTGCAATAGTTGCTTATCTAGTTGGTTATTTACTGAGTTTAGTTGTTTGAGAAGAAATGAGTGAATTAAAACGCCACATGGGACTTTTTGGCACAACTATGTATGGCATCGGTCTGATTCTAGGCGCAGGAATTTATGTATTGATCGGTCAAGCCGCAGGAATTGCAGGTAATGTTGTATGGGTTTCTTTTGTTTTCGGAGCAGTGGCTGCAGTTTTCTCTGGTTTAAGCTATGCCGAATTATCCTCAATGTTTCCAAAATCTGCTGCGGAATTTTTATTTGTTAAAAATGCATTCAGAAATAATTTTCTTGCCTTCCTTATTGGATGGATGACACTTTTTACATCTGTAATTTCTGCTTCTACTGTAGCATTAGGTTTCGGTGGATATCTAACAGGATTTTTTGGATTACCAATTGTAGTATCAGCTGTATCATTAATAGCTCTACTATCTTTGATCAATTTCATAGGCATAAGAGAATCGTCATGGATGAACGTTATTTTTACTTTAATTGAAGCATCAGGTCTGATTCTAATTATTTATCTAGGATTTACCTATAGCGGCACAGAACCTGTAAATTATTTTGAAAATCCATCTGGTCTAAGCGGCATATCACTTGCATTTGTTTTAATATTTTTTGCGTTTATTGGATTTGAGGACATAGTAAATATTGCAGAAGAAACAAAAAACCCAAAGAAAATACTCCCGCGTGCAATCATCTTAGCAATATCTATTACAGCAACAATCTACATACTTGTCTCACTTGCAGCAATACAGATACTTAATTGGCAAGAACTAGGAGCATCATTAGCTCCTCTTGCAGATGTTGCTAAAAAAATACTTGGAAATAATGGACAAATCATTCTTTCAATAATAGCACTTTTTGCAACCGCAAACACAGTGCTCATAATTCTGGTTGCTGGTTCACGAATAATATACGGAATGGCAACACAGCATTCCTTACCTCTGTTATTAAGTAGAATACATCATAGAACAAAAACCCCTTGGATTGCAGTCCTTGGCATCATGATTACCGCAATAATTTTTTCATTTTTGGAAAATATTGTAACTGTTGCAAATATTTCAGTATTTTTTATTGCTATAACTTTTGGCATGATTAACTTGTCAGTAATTTTGTTACGATACAGAGAACCTACCATAGAGCGTCCTTTTAAAATTCCTGTAAACATTGGAAGATTCCCACTCTTTCCACTTTTTGGGGTTATTATATCAGCATATATGATGACACAATTCAGCGCGTATGTGATTTCAATTGGAATCGGAGTCATAGTAGCAGGTGCTTTGTTTTATGCACTATCTAAGAAACATATGACCAAAACATCACAATCGTGATATTATTTTTGAAAATCAGCCGATAATTATATTATTCACATAGTACATCTTGGTAGTAACTCCATGAAATTAAAAGACAAGGTTGCAATAGTCACAGGTGCTTCTAGTGACATAGGTTTTTCAATTGTAAAAAAATTTGTTGAAGAAGGATCACAGGTAGTGATGATAGGAAGAAGATTAGATGCATTAAAAAAAGCTGCTTCAGCCCTAGGAAATAATTCCAAACAAACCGTTGCTCTTCCATGTGACATTACAAATGATGGACAGGTAATTCAGACAATAGAGCAAGTTTATGACCATTATGGAAAAATTGACATATTAGTAAATAATGCAGGCGCAATCAATGATCCAATACACTTTCATGAAATGTCCGATTCTGATTGGATGTCTCTAATTAACACCAATATGATTGGAACTTTTAGAATTACAAGAGCTGTTTTATCCAAAATGCTTGAGAAAAAAACCGGTTCCATCATTAACATTGGTTCAATATCTGCCGAGAGGGCAATTCCAAAAGTACACTTGACAGTCTATTGTGCAACCAAAGCAGCCATCAATATGTTTACCAAAGGCATCGCGGTAGAATATGCAAGAAGAAACATACGTTGTAACTGTATCAATCCTGGAATCATAAATGCCGGGATGATAAAGTCATATCTTGAATATCCTGAAGCAAAAAAAGTCTTGGAAGACAGACAACCTCTAAATCGTATCGGTGAACCATCTGATGTCGCAAATGCAGCAGCATATCTGGCATCAGAGGAAGCTAATTGGATATCAGGCATTATATTAAATGTGGATGGCGGAAAGTCTGCATCTGAAGGTTAGACGTTAACTCTTCTCCTTTTTTAGGAAGTTTAGAGAATTATTAATTGATTTTTTTACTTCTTCTAATAAATCTTTAAGTGTGTTTTCATTATTTGCAACAGTTTTTTGTTGTAGTTCGGTATTGTAGTATTTCAACCATGAATAGGTGTGTTGCAAATTTTCAATCATCTCAAATGGAAGCAAGGTTTGTTTCCCTGACAATATCACGGCATCCCAGATATCCGTAAAAAATGGTTTATAGTCCTTGTATTGAATAGATTCATCAATAAAACGTAATTTTCTGTCTAAATCATTGTTAATCAATACCAGTATTTTTTTTCTTGTTCCAGTTTCTTCGTTTTTTTGTATTCTTCTATAATTCCAGTGTTCAACATATACTGCACCAAATATTATTCCAGCCAATACAGACATTTCAATAATTAGCTGTGCCCACTCAATTCCCAAAATCAATCACCAGAATTATTATAAAAAATGTTAGAACACCATCATAGTTAAGGTAAGATATTCATTTTAATCGGTTGTAAATTGATTTGAATTCTTCTGCAAGTGTATATGCCAAATTTTGTAATTTTGTAACCTCTACCATGCTTGATTTACCCATAGCGATTTGTCTCATCTGTGTCATACATTTGTGTACCGTATTATGATCAGATGAAGCAGTTTTGTCAGACCATACTTTAAAACAGTCATTAAAATCAAGGCAGAAATTCAGAATTATTGTTTCCCAATCTTTTGTATTTGTTGGATATCCCATTCCATGCGCAAGTTCACGAAATTCATTACTTCGATCTATTAAGAGCATGTTAAGCGATTTTCTAGCAATTGCCGCGTCATAATTATCCAGTGGAGAAGAACCTTGCATGTGAAGTAGTAAAAATAAAGTGTATTTTAATAATGTTATGTATTATCAATTATGATAACTAATCATTAATCATACAAAATGAGGATCTTTTTTTATCAGTCTAGAATGAATCTCAACTTCGCTGTATGCCCTCGTAATGTCAGTTGAGGTAATCACTCCTTCTAAATTCCCTTCCTTGTCTACTGTTGGTATGCCGCCTACTTTATACAAACTCATTAATTTTGCCGCTTTTGCAAGGTCCTCTTCTGATTCCACTGTTAAAAGTTCGTTTCCTAAAAGCTCGCCTATTTGCATTTCTTTGTTTGAATTCTTTGGAAGAAGATAATCTCTTGCATTATTTTGTTGGTTATGTTTAAAATATTCACTGTGTTTCATAAACAGATCATAAGTAACTACTCCAATTGGTTTTCCGTAGCTATCTGTTACAACGATTCGTGCAATTTTATTTGTGTTTAGCATATTTAATACATATAACAAAGAATCAGACTTGCGACATGTGATGAGTTTTTTAGTCATGTAATCTTTAACTTTGTATATTCCAATGTACAAATTAGCAAAATTTTTAGCCAAATCTGATTTTGTGGTTATCCCTACGAGTTTGCCATTGTCGTCTACGACTATTACTGCACATATTTGAAATGTTTCCATCCTTATAGCACATTGTGTTAGATGGTCTTCTTGCCCAACAGTTATTGTAACAGGACTCTTTGTCATAATTTGACTCAGTGGTATTTCATCCAATGTCCTTGTGGTTTTATCTTTTTCAAGAAAATTTCCGATATCACGCTCTGTTACAATCCCTACTGGCATGTCATTCTCGGCAATGACTATTCTTTTTATTTCATTTTTTTGCATGAGCAATAGTGTATCGTGAATACTATTATTTTGTGTCAAAGTGATTACTGGAGAAGTATAAAGGTACGTTTGTACTCTCATCATGTAAAGCTCCTTTGCCCAAAATTTAAAGAGTGGTTATGATTTTCAGTCATGGTTATCATATTAAAAATGGTGATTTCCTAACCTATGGTTAAACCATAGTGTTAGGAACGATCTCGATTTCTAACGAACCTCCATTAAAACAGGTCATTATGGATTTTATCTTACTTTTGTACAAAAAGTATTTTTTACCATCGTCATTAATTGAGCCCGAGATTCCTAGGAGTTTATTATCATGCAATTCCTGTACCCTTCTGTACGCAGTACTGATTGGAATTTTACATTCTGCACTCAGATCAATTGCTGATTTTGGAGAATCCATTGTTGCGTCAAGAATAGCGCGAGAGTATTTGTCTGCTAAGATTCTTAACATGACATCTTTCGTCACATCTTCTTGAACCTGTTTTCCTTGTTGAAGTACTTGCATGAAAAATTAGTCGTACTAATTTGATATATTTAGTAGGACTGCATTGCAATGCAATGCACTAGACAAAACTAATGGACAATCATAACAGGACAGGTGGCTAATTCTGTTACTCTTCTACTGACACTTCCTAATGTCATAACCTTGCCTAATCCATGTCGTCCTTGACTGCCCATTACAATCAAATCAATTTTTCTCCCACGCATAAATTTCAAAATAGAATCCACTGGATGTCCTGATATGATATCGTAGTATGCTTCAGACACACCTTTTGCCTTACAAACTCCCACCTCTGCTAAGAGTTCTTTTCTTACTTGTGATTTTACAGCAGAAATATACTCTTTTATTGACTCTTCAAGCATCCTGTCTTTTTTTAATAATGCAAGTAGCATGCCTGGTGGAAAGTCAGATGTATCAACAGCTGTAATTATGAATATCTCGGATCCGAATTTTTTTGCGATATTAATTGCTTGTCCAAGAGCATTTCTAGAATATTTCGAGCTATCAAATGGAACAAGAATTCTTTTAAAAGCTGCATTTATCATGAATGAATTATTGCCAAAATATACTTAAATCAATTTACGAATTCCATGTGTGATAATCAAATTTTTTCTTTTAAACTAGCGAATTTGTTATTATCAAAATTGATTATCAGCTGAGGAAACTTGGAATATCCAAATAAGTAATTATATCAAAAAATGATATATGGAAAAAAATCCAAAGACAAAAAAATCAGACACGTCAATAGAGATTGCTCCATTTTGGAGATTTGGTTGGCCAGAGCTGGACAGAGTGTTCGATAATTTTAGAAGAGATTTTGAGCGAACCTTTGCTTCCTTCCCAGTAGGTCTGCCAACACTTCCTAGCATATCCACAATGTCATGTGACATAGTAGATGAAGGAAACAAATTTCGTATCAATGTGGATCTACCTGGAATGAAAAAGGATGAAATCAAATTGAATGTGTCTGATAGTGCGATAGAGATTTCTGCAGAACATAAAGAGCAAGAGGAAGAAAAAAAGAAGAACTATGTAAGAAAAGAACGAAAGGAACTTGCTTACCACAGAA
>DATIAR010000043.1:0-2334 GCA_035457865.1 Nitrosopumilaceae archaeon | reverse complement strand
TGGCGAAGAGTAAGCTAGATTAATTAACAGTTGTAATTTTCAGCACCTTGTGCGGGGGTCGCCTAGCCTGGTAGGGCGTGGGATTGCTAATCCCATGTCCGCAAGGACCCGTGGGTTCGAATCCCACTCCCCGCGCTTTTTAAAAAACCAAAACGCTTAGACTTAATAATCCGACTTTTGAATTGTTGAATAATGGTACGAAGGAAGACTGTAAAAGCAAAACCAAGCTCTCCAAGAAATGTAACTACCGGCCTGTGTCCAAAATGTGGAACGATTGGCAAGATTTTGATTATAGGTGCCACTGGCGTTGAAAAAGGCAAGTGCCAATCTTGCAATTCTGAATTTACACTATAGAACAAAAACTGACTATACTATCAAAAAAATGACCCATAAATTTTTAAGGTCATTTTTGTGCTGTATATCCGTATGAGCGCAGAAACCGAAGAATCGATTTATGAACGAGTTGCAAGACTAGAAGACGAGATTGCCACTCTTAAAAATGAACTTGATGTCATAAAAGGCGCAATACGAAACAAGATAGCTCGTCATGAGGTATCACAAATAAAACACGGTAAGGACATCGCATCAATTATTGACTAGTTCTCTCTTTGATACTTTTTATTAAATCTAGTACACCATCAACATCATCTGCCTCTGGTGATAACTCCAGATATCTGTTTAGTGATTCTAGTGCTAGATCATAATGAAGTAATCTTGCCTCTAAGATTCCCTTGTCTCTTACTTCCTCTGCGGCATTTGGTTCTATACTGAGGATAAAATTGATGCAATGCATCGCCATTTCATAATTAAACGACTCGGTGTAAGAGTTTTTGAGATTTCTAGATATGCGTATCAAAATTTTTTCAGGTTCGATTTCATCCAAGAATTGTGGGACAAAATCAACTCCTCCGCCATAACTTCTGTTAAGGATTTCGTGAAGGTCATCTATTGTAAGTAACCTGCCACGTCCAAAAGGATCAATAATCATTTCTTCCGTATGTTTTACAAGAAAATGACTTGGAAAACCCACAGGACGCAGATCAAGTCCTATATGTCCTGCAAGCTCGATATAGATTATAGATAATGTTATTGGAATGCCGACTTTATTATCGATCACTACATTTAGGAAGTTATTGTCTGGATTGTAATAATCATCATAATTACCAGAAAATTCCAGCGTATCAAACATGTACTCGTTTAATATAGAAATAAGATGTGTAGGATTTTTTACATCTGATACCAAATTCCGTAATGCCTCACCCATTGAGTTCAATTTATCCACATATTCTGTTATGCTCAAACTGGGGTATCCAAAAGTCTGCGCAAGCTTGAGGCACTTTTCTATAAGTGAATGTCTTGGATCTGAGACATATTTGGCTAGTTCTGCAACAAATGGATCAAAATCTTGACTCATAGCCTTTGAAGATAAACCTCAGGATTCTTTAATTCTCTTGTGGTTGGTGGGTTTTCAATTAGAGTGCGATATGTATCCTTGCCAAGTTTTGCAAACACTGCTTCTGCAAAGTCCTTTCCCATGCTTTTTCTTATTTGATATGTAGTGATATCGGTATTGGCAAATGTAACAAGATAATTTTGAAAGTCTTTGTCATCTTTTAGAATATTTTGTACCGCAAATTCGGCCATGCCTTCCATTGTGGTGAATGCTGCATGATGAATCTGTATTGGCTTTAACCATCTTTGATATATGTCTAGTAGCTGCGGAATCATTTCAGAAATTTTTGGATCCACTGTTACTTTGGTAAAAGTCATTACGTCAGGACCTAGTACCTGAACAATAAACGTGTCTGGGTTTAACACAAAAAAAAGATTTGCTCTTCTGGCTATGGGAAATTCTTCTGGGATTGGAGGTATTTGCAAATATTCAGAAAGTTTGTTTACTGTTGTGTTATCTAAACCTAGAATTATCTTTGCAAGTTCTTCATTTATTGCATTGACTTCCCTTACTGCCTGTTTATTGATTTCCTGAAGGTTTGTTTGGATTGAGTGGATCTGTTCTTCAAGTATGGTCATCTTCAACGCACCAATGTATCCTGAATTTACATAATCAAAATTAGATTCGTATGGCTTACCCTTTTTGTGTAAAATTATCTGTGGGTAACTCTCAAGAACAAATTTATTCAAAAATATTTTGGAATCAAGATAATCCCCATACGTGGTGGATATCTTGGAGATGTATGATTTTGCATATGTGGAATATACAAGGAACCTTGCTGTGTCTTTTTTCATAAGCTCAGCCAGTTTGTCTATTTTTTCAAGAGCTATTGCTGTGAAAAGTTCATCCACAAATCCAATTGCATCTTTTGTTGGGAATAC
>DATIAR010000042.1:0-2864 GCA_035457865.1 Nitrosopumilaceae archaeon | reverse complement strand
CCGGCATTGTTTGTCTTTGTCACAATCTTTCCATTTTTTATGATATACTGGTCATTGTTTACATAACCACTGGTAGTAGAACCGTAAAACCCAGAACCAAACTCTACTCCCTTTACTGCTGGAATGGAATACAGCGCCTT
This sequence comes from Nitrosopumilaceae archaeon, assembly GCA_035457865.1. GTDB lineage: Archaea > Thermoproteota > Nitrososphaeria > Nitrososphaerales > Nitrosopumilaceae > UBA8516. The sequence goes on along the minus strand of DATIAR010000042.1, from coordinate 2,724 downwards.
GGAAAGATCAGACTCTAGTGATCCAAATATTGGCTCGCCAAGACCAACAGGAATGTTTGTTGTTATGGATTCTATTACTCCGCCAAGAGAGTCTCCGCTTTTTCTTGCGGCAAGAATTGCACTTCGCATCTTTTGTGCAGTTTTTTTGTCAGGACAACGCACCTCGTTTGAATAAATCTCTTTTTTCATCTTTGGTGTAACTTGTCCTTTCATCTTTATCTTGCCTATTTGTGAAGTGTAAGAGTAGGTATCGATTCCAATTGTCTGGGCAAGTAATTTTTTTGCAATTGCTCCTGCCATTACAAATGTTGCTGTCAGTCTTCCAGAAAATCTTCCTCCGCCTCGAAAATCGTTAAATCCTTTGTACTTGGCCCAAGCTGGATAGTCAGAGTGTCCTGGTCGTGGTTTTCTAATCAATTGTTCGTAGTCTTTAGAGTGCTGATCCTGGTTCCAAATTATCATTGCTATCGGAGCTCCAGTTGTATATCCTCGAAAAACGCCAGATAAAATCTCCACGACATCGCCTTCTTTTCTTTGTGTGGAAACAAGTGACTGACCAGGTTTTCGAAGATCAAGCATCTTTTGGATGTCTTTTTCTTCCAGCTCTAAACCTGCAGGACATCCGTCTACTACAGCTCCGATGCATCTTCCATGACTTTCACCAAAACTAGTAAAACCAAATCTTTCCCCAATCGAACTTCCAGTCATATAATGAAATTTTCTTTTAGATGCTTATAATCCTTCTATGTTAAAATGGAAGAATTTTTGCACCAACTTTGTTCATGTCTTTGATAAAAGTTGGATAAGAAACATCAACAGACTCTGGGTCAGATACAGTACAATTGCCAACATACATTCCAGCTATGCAAAATGCCATAAACAATCTGTGATCATCATGGGAGTTTAGTTCAGCTCCTGTTGTATTTTTTGGAGCTTGTAGTATCAGTCCATCCTCTTTTTCTTGCACTAGCACTCCAAGCTTTGTAAGCTCACTTGCTATGATGGCAATTCTGTCTGTCTCTTTGAATCTTGCATGCTTTACGTTGTATATGTCAATTGGGTTTTTAGTTTTTAGTGCAAGTATTGCCATCGGAGGCAACAGATCTGGTGTGTTTGATAGGTCAAATCTTCCACCTTCTAACAATGCTGGGTTGTTTACTGTTATGGTATCATTGCTTGTATTTACTTTGACACCCATCTTTTGAAGATGTGAGATTATCTCTTTGTCTCCTTGAGGCAAGTCGCCAATAGATGCCCGTATTGTAATGTCATCTCCTAGAAGTACCGCTGCTGACAAAAGTAGTGCCATGCTTGAAAGATCAGAAGGAATTACAAAATTAGTTGATGCATAGTCCTGTCTTGGAATATTGTATTTCTTGTATGGTAATATGGTTTCAACATTAACTCCAAATTTTTTCATTGCAGCAATGGTTGCTTCAAGATATGGCTTTGAAACTAATTCTCCTTCTATGTCTAGCATGATTCCATCTTCTGTCTTTGGTGCAGCAATCATCAATGCAGAAATAAACTGACTAGACACAGAACCTGGAATCGTAACTTGACCTCCGCGAATTTTTCCCTGTACCGTTATTGGTGGGCTGCCATAAGTCGAAGTGCACCTTGCTCCAAGTGATTGTAATGCATCAAGTAGTAGCTGCATTGGTCTTTTTCTAAGGCTTGAATCACCATCTAGTGTGATTTTATTTTCAGAAAGTGCTGATATTGCAGCAGCAATTCTAATTGTCGTTCCAGAGTTTGATGCATCGACATGTGAGCTTTGAAATTTAATCTCGCCTGAACTTTCTACAGTTAAGTCAAAACCATCAATTTTTATTTTCGCGCCAAAGTTTTTGCATGCATTTATGGTTGCAAGAGTGTCTCTTGAAAGCAGGACATTGCCTATCTTACTTTGACCCTTTGCAAGTGTTGACAAAAATATTGCTCTGTGTGTGTAGCTTTTGTTTGGCGGGCAGGCTATGATTCCAGAAAGTTGTGCCTTTTCTATCTTACATTTCATGGACTTCAGCCTTTTTGTTGTTGATATCGGATGTTATCACTGCTCCGTCACGAGACAAAAATGCCCTTTTTACACTAGAGACATTTTCCTTTTTTGATATGGCTGCAATCGAGGGTCCGTTGCCTGATACTGATGCTGAGAGTGCACCTGCCTCAACAAGATCTGTAAGAATTCTTGGGTCTGAGTTTAGGATAGTCGAGGTTGCAAGACCATTTAACAACATTGCATTCCAGTAATCTGAATTATTTGCAAGCGACCACGCTTGTTCAAAGACGCCCTTTAAGATCTTTAGTTTATTTACATTGCCTCGCTTTCTTGACTTTGGTATGAATATTACAGCTGATAGATCCTCTGGAGCTTTTTCAGATTTTACAATTTTCAGATTATGATTATCTGTTACTATAAAACCTCCAAAATAACATGCACATGCATCATCATATGCACCAGTGATGCTTACCTTGGTCTCTATGGATGCCTGGACACCATGTCTTAGCACTTCAATATCATCTATCTCTGGTCTGAAAAGTTTGGCACAAGCTAGAGATATTACAGAAGATATTGCACTAGAACTTTTTAGCCCATATCCTGATGGTATTTCTGATTTTAATAAAATTCTCAGTTTGGACTTTGCAAGCTCATTTTTTGGAACAGCTTTTTCAATTACACTTCGAATAAGACGCGAGCTAAGACTGGATTCTTTATTTTCA
>DATIAR010000041.1:0-5675 GCA_035457865.1 Nitrosopumilaceae archaeon | reverse complement strand
TGGGAACAAGTGACTCTGTACAAATTGACTTTTACAGTCCTGCACCAATAACTCTGCCAGCAGCAGGACCACAAGTAAGCGAAGAAATACTGCAACTGTTAAAATCAAAGAACATAAACTTTCATAGTTTACACAAAACAGTTTCGGTTGGGAAAAATACTCTGCGCTTTGAAAATTCAGAGACCAACTTTGATCTTCTCATAGCAATTCCACCACACAATGTTCCTACAGTCATTGTAGATGCTGGATTTGCGCAAAGAGGAAAATTCATTTCAGTTGATCGAACATGCAAAACAAATTTTGAAAATGTTTATGCAATTGGTGATGTCAACGAAATAATGGTAACAGATAAGCTTGCAGTTCCAAAGGCCGGAATTTTTGCTGAAGGAGAAGGAATTACTGCTGCTAGAAACATAATTTTAAAGATACGACAAGAACAAGAAAATGCAATCTTTGATGGCAAAGGTGGCTGTTTTGTTGAGATGGGTAAGAGAATAGCAGGATACTTGGAAGTTGACATGTTTGCAACTCCTAATCCAATCACTTTACTGAGGCAGCCTAACGAACAGAATTTCAAAGATAAAGAAAAATTTGAAAAAGACAGACTCGCTAAATGGTTATGATTTTCTTTTTTCTCGTGACAAATGGTCTAATATTCCTTTGATTCCAACATCAACCTCATCACTTTTACTAATATCCAGTTTTTCTGGGATTGATTCTTTGAAATCATTAGCTTCAAGCTCAACTCTTCTTTTTTCTACGCAATCAAGATGATCTTCATCAAACGCTGAAATTTTTTTGCAAATAGAACAGATCTTCAATACTTTAAACAGCAAGTGACCCGATTTTAATCATTCTAGTTTTGATCCTACGATTTAATAATTTCACTATTACCAGCAACTTGAGGGGCCGTAGTCTAGCTTGGTCATGATGCTAGCCTGGGGTGCTAGAGGTCGCCGGTTCAAGTCCGGCCGGCCCCATTACAATATTATACCTTAACGCAGTTTCTATCCAATTTTATCAAACTTCTGTAAGCTTTTCCACAGATACCATGTAGCTATGCTGCGATATGGTTTCCATCTCGTACCTATCTCTTCTACTTGCTTTGGTGTCGGTAGTTCAGGTAAGGAAAAAGCCATCTGCACTCCTTTTCGTAATCCAAGGTCGCCTGTAGGTAATACATCCAATCTTCCACATGAAAAGATCAAAAACATCTGTGCTGTCCATACTCCTATTCCTTTCACTTGAGTAAGCTCTTCAATTATTTGTTCATCAGTCCTCTTAGACAAGGATCTGATTTCAATATGGCCGCCTTCAATTTTTTTTGCAAGATCCTTTAGATACTCTACCTTCATTTTTGATAGTCCAACAGAACGTAACTTGGAATCTTTTGTTTTTAGAATCTGGGCAGGTTTTGGAAAATTGGGGTATAATCTTTTGAATCTACGAAGTATGGCTTCTGCAGCACCGCTTGCAAGCTGCTGGGATATTATTGATTCAACCAATGTAGCAAAGTGATTGTTTCTTTTCTTAATCTGATAATTTCCTATGCGTTCAATAATTTTTGTAAGCTTTGGGTCCTGTTTTAGGAAAGTAATTGCTTTTGAATTCATTCTCTAATTTGGCTCTGGGTGTATTGTTACTATGGCATTTTTAATCTGACTTCTTATTTTATGTTCAATTTCTGACGTAATATCATGAACTCTCTCAATTGAAAGATTACCCTCAAAGGAACAATCTATGTCGATCTTGAAAATGTCTTGAAGTTGAAGAGTGATAACTCTGCCAATCTTTTTTACTGATGGATATTCCTTGATTGTTTTTGTAATCTGCTCTTCTATAGTAAGATCTTCTATAGGGGGAGTTTTTGGTATTGCGACATAAGGTTCTAAATGTACTGTAATGTGGTTTATGTTGGATACTGCACTTCGAACCTGCTTTTCAATATCATCTGAAACCTTGTGAGCCTCTTCAAGTGACATATTCTTATCTACCAATACGTGTAAACTGATGAAGATTCCCTCTTCTGATGTAGAGGAATTGACATTATGAACACCTTCCACCCCTTTTACAGAAGATGCAATACTACTCACTTTAGAATCAAGAGGAATATCTTTCCAAGTTGGTTCGAAATGAACAGTTACTTTAGCATTTGAAATTGAATTAATAATATTTTTTTCTACATTACTGCTAATTTTGTGTGCTTCATCAAAACTTGCAGTTCCGCTTAAAGATATTATCACATCAGCAAAAATTTCATGACCAGATCTGCGCATCTGAATTGATTCAGTATTCATCACTCCTTCGGTGTTACTGACAATATTTTGGACTTTTTTAACCATACTTTGGGGAATTGCATCTGTAAGCTCTAGTGCAGTTTTGTGGATTAGTTTTAGAGATAAAATAACTAAAAGTGATCCTAAGACTAGCGCTGCGATGATGTCTCCTTGGTTAAATCCAACAGCCACAAGTAAAATTCCAATTATTGCAACCATTGTAGAACCCATATCCATAAATGCGTGATAGAGATCTGCCCGGAGAGTAGTTGATCCTTCTATTTTTTTTAATGCTCTGCCAAGAATCGTGATTCTTACTCCATCCGTACCAAGTGTGTATACTGCAGCCCAGATAGCAAAGATGCCAGGCAAAATCTGTGGAGGATTTTGAAATCTCTCAATAGATTCGTAAATGAAAAAGGCTGCAATGAAAAGAATTACTATTCCTCCAACAAATCCGCCCATGGTTTCTATCTTGCCATGACCATACGTGTGCTCAAGATCTGGCGGTTTTATTGCCCATCTGGCAGCAAGAAGTAAAATTGCAGTAACAAAAGAGTCCAAGACTGCATGAATACTATCTGTAATTAATGCAAGACTGTTAGAGTATATTCCTACAGTAAGCTCAACTACGAATGCAGAAATTATTAAAACAAGAGAGATTTTCAGAGTACGAGTTTTCAGATTTTGCATACTCATGCTTTCTCTAACCCCAATACTTTGAGGATTGCTTCAAAGTTTTTGCGTGACTGTTCCTCTTTGTATTTTCTTAACGACTTGATCAGTTTTCCCCTTTGTGGTTCTTTAATTATTTTTTTTACAAGCTTAGAGATTCCAGATCCTATGAAGACGCTTTGAGTTGCTGATGTAACATTTGAGACTCTTCTATTAACACTAGCACTTTCAAAATCTATTATTGAAATTGATTTTCCAACAATCACATGTTTGTGTATATGACTAAGCTCGCCATGATCAAGACGAATCTTATCTAAATTATAACAATCTTCGAGCACTTTTTTTACCACAGATTTAAGTTTGGCAGCGCTTCCTTTGCCTTTTAACTCTCCAATCCAATCAATTATTTTTCTTCCCTCAAGATATTCCATTATCATGAAATTTTTGCTGTTTGCTATTAGCTTTGGACCTACTCCTACTTCGTTTGCAAGTCTTAAAAGTCGTGCTTCATTATCCATTTCAGTTCTACTGGAATCAATTCTGCGTATCTTCAAAGCAACCTCTTTTGTTTTGTATTTTGATAAAACCACAACTCCAACGTATCCCTTTCCTAATATGTTGAGGGAGTTGAGCATGGCTTGACCTGTAAATGAGATGCCCCTGATGCCAAGTTTTCTAAGCTCCGTAATTCTGCTTGCAAGCTCGCGTCTTGTTGCCTTTGGATATCCAAGTATTGTAGAATATGGTCCCTCTGCAAGTTTGCTAAGGGGAACCAAAGACAAGTCCATCTGTAGTGATAAGCTCCAATAGAGCCTTTTTAATGGATTTGCTTGTCGTCTGTCTCCCATTTAATATCTTAAAGTCATGCTTGATGTCTTTGGCTAGACCGCTTGGTATGCCAGAAGCCAAAAGATTTTTTTTCAAAAGATTCTGCAAAAATGTTTTCGCGTTGTGATATGCACTTTCTTGCAAAGACAAAATCTTACCAGCATCATTAACCCACATTACTTGACTCTTCTTAGAGTTTTTTGCAATATAGTTTTCAGATTCTTTTCTCATAAAAACATCAGGTCCCCTTCTTATCACATTTTTTTCAATGTTTGGTGAACGCAAAAGAAAGAGTAATGCAGCCTCTGACTTTTCATCTGTAATGCAGGATTTTCTGAGCACTTCAAAACCTGAAAGGTCAAGCTGGCCTGCCACTGCAGTGGTTGCACGCTTTATCTGACCCCAAATTATATCAGGACTGCGTTTTTTGTAATTGAATTTTACAATAACAGTATTATCCAAATTCTTCTTGTTTAATTTTCTTGGTCGTGGCTTGAAAAATGCTAAAGAAGGCTTTTTCAAAAATGCCCTTGAGGCAAGTATGAATCTGCCAACACTTTCTGCTGAGATCGCAGTTCCAAGATTCCTATTGCTATCTATAGGATCTATTATTATAAGAGGGGTATCAAATTTTTTTGTTGGATTTCCTATTACTTGATGTTGCACAAAACTAGATGCTGCCTCAAGCACCCCAAGAAAACTTCCATAATGATGCACAAGTACTTCAGCTACGTATCCTCCAAAACCTTCTTTTGCAATTTCTGCACCATAGATTCCTATTCCTATTAGGAATTTTTTGAGTAACCTAACTTCGTCTTTTTTTGATTGATCAAGTGATTGTAGTATGAATTTTGTATGAAATGAAGACCTGTCTGCAGCACTCTTCCAGTTTCCAATCTCTACATCATAACATGGTACTACGTTCACGCGTGTATGCTCGATTTCGGCCTCAACATAGGGATGTTCTGAGTATCTTACATATGGTTTGAATTTTTTTAGAGAATCAAAACCGATGGTTTTTCCAATGGACTCGAATGTTTTTTCATCTACATCCTTTCTTAGTTTAACAAAAATGTCTAAATCTACTTCTCCTGACAACCAAGTTCCCTTTGCATAAGAACCTCCAATCTCCACACCAACGACCTCAGAAAACTTTTCTGCTTGTTGTTTTACTAATTGAATTGATAGCTCAGAAATTCTCTCTATCTTTTCTTGCTCCTTTTCATTAGGAATGGAAATTTTTTTTGCTTGTTCTAAAACTTTCATTGTCTTGCTTTTACCACCTGTAAATCAGAGTATATAGGCCCAGTTGGTGTTAAGATACTTTTCTTAAGCTTTAACTCAGAGATAGTCTCATGGCCAATCTCTAATGCTCTAAACTTGTTTAACTCTTGAGAAATGTCATTAATTCTGTTCTTGATTCTAAATATGGTCAAATGTGGTTTGAATGGCCTGTCGCTTCTAAATCCCAAGGGACGTAGCTTTTCTTCAACTTGTAAAGCAATCTCTACAAGATTTTTTGCAGCATCCTTATCGACCCCAATCCACACAACACGGGGAAACTTGGGATTTGGGAAAGCACCAACATCGACTAAACTCATTTCTATTGGGTTAAATGAAACAGAACTCAGCGACTCCATTATTTTTGGAGCCATGTCATCTGATATCTCGCCCAAGAAAAGTAATGTAAAATGCATGTTCTCCTTGCTGACTGGTTTTGCCTGGATTTTAAGATCTGATTGTAACTTTGCTATGGCATTTAATGTGGGCTCACTACTGATCTCTACTGCAACAAAAGTTCGCATTACAAATTTTTTGGGCTTGTGTTTATATGATTTCCGGTAGCTTCATAGATTAGAAATCAGACTTGGCATACATGGAAAAACTAATCGTCTG
>DATIAR010000040.1:0-6812 GCA_035457865.1 Nitrosopumilaceae archaeon | reverse complement strand
GCTGCATACGAACTTACTAGAGATAAAGTTGCAAAATTTATCAACGTTAATCGTGAGGAACTTATCTTTGTGAGAGGAACCACCGAAGCAATAAACTTGGTTGCATATTCATGGGGAAGACAAAATGTACAAAAAGATGATATTATTGTCACTACAGAATATGAACACCATAGTAACATTGTACCATGGCAACTCTTGACAAAGGAAAAAGAAGCAAAACTAGAATACATTGGAGTAGACGATAATGGTGAACTAATACTTGATCAACTTGATGACTATCTTAATACAGGAAGAGTAAAACTTGTTACATTCAGTCACATGTCAAATGTTCTTGGTACAATCACCAACGCAGAAGAAATAATCAGTAAGTGTCATAAAAGAGGAGTTAAAGTACTAGTTGATGCAGCACAGTCAGTTCCACACATGAAAGTTGACGTACAAAAACTAGGTTGTGACTTTTTTGCATTTTCAGCGCATAAGATGCTTGGACCTACGGGCGTAGGAGTTCTTTGGGCACGAAAAGAGATACTAGAAAACATGCAGCCATTCAACGGCGGTGGTGATATGATAAGAGAAGTTCACAAATATGAGACAACTTGGAATGATCTGCCATACAAATTTGAAGCTGGAACTCCTAACATTGCAGATGTCATAGGATTTTCAGCAGCAATAGATTATCTGGAAAATATAGGTATGGATAAAGTAAGGGAACATGAAATTGAATTAACAAAATACGCCTTGGAAAAAATGTCTGCAATAAAAGGAATCAAACTATACGGCACACCTGATATGAAAAAGAGAGGCGGAGTTATTTCATTTAATCTAGGAGACATACATCCACATGATCTTGCAACAATAATAGACGAGGATGGTATTGCAATACGTTCTGGTCATCACTGTGCCCAAGTCTTAATGGAGAGATTAGATGTTTCTGCAACATCTCGCGCAAGCTTTTATATTTATAATACGAAAGAGGAGGTTGATGTTTTTATCAGGTCACTTAATAGAGCAAGGGAGCTGTTTAGAATTTGAGTAGTGCTGACATTTACCGAGAAATCATACTGGACTATTATAGAAATCCAAGAAACTATGGTAAAATAGATAATCCAGACATATCAAAACGGGACAGTAATCCATTGTGCGGTGATGAGCTAGAGATGCACATTAATCTAAAAGATAACAAAGTCTCTGATGTAAAATTCACAGGCAAAGGATGTGCAATAAGTCAAGCAAGCGCATCAATGCTTACGGAATTGATCATGGGAAAAGATTTTGAATATGTTAAAAAACTAACAAAAGAAGACATCCTTGAAAACCTTGGACTGCCAGATCTTGGTCCTGCCAGGATAAAATGCGCCCTTCTTTCACTAAAGGTACTCAAATATGGGATCTACTCTTATCTGTCAGAAAAGCTAAACGATGCAACATCTGCTGATAAAATTAAAGAAGAAGCCTCTGGTCTGTTCTGAATTGTCAAATGTACTTTCTACCCAGATTCTCTTACAAATAAGAAAGATCGTCTTTGACAAGTTCAATGATACTAGTCTGAGATTCACAAACGACGAAATTTTTGAAATATTAAAAACTCAAGATATGGCAAAATCTTTAACAATAGATGATATGAAACCGTTTTTTGATAAATTACATCAAGATGTATTCATCAGGCCTATAGCGCAGAACTTTACTACACAATGGTTCAAACTCTTTGAGGAAGTAGAAAAAACAAATTGTAATTCATGTAATAACGAAATTCACATTGGTAAATTAGAAGAAAGAATTTGTCCCTCTTGTAAGGCATCTATTTAGTTCTGTATCGTTGTGCAGCCTCTTCAAGAGACTGAATCATTGGAAGCTTTACTCCTGTTAAATATAACACCAGTGCTCCACCTGCTGTACTTATGTGATGTATCTTTTCTGCAAGACCATATCTTTTTAGTGCTGCGGTAAGATGACCACCACTAACAATTGTTGTGGCAAAAGAATCCGCAACACCACGAAGAAGACTCTCTGTTCCAAACTTGAAATTATCATTTTCAAAAAATCCTGCTGGGCCACTGATAAAGACTGTCCCTGCACCACGTATTGATTTCATGTAATGTTCAACTGTTTTTGGTCCAAGATCTAGTATCTTGTCACCTTTACCGATCTCTCTGACATCCATTTCTACTCTTTTTCCATTTCTTTCTATGGCTATATCAACAGGTGTTGTAAAGACATCCGGATATTCACCAATAAGTGAATGAGCTTTTGAGATGACCTCTTCTTCTCTTTTTATGTCTAGTGGGAATTTTATTCTACCTTGGGCTCGCATGAATACATTAGCAATAACTCCGGTAAGTAAGACCTGATCCGCTCTTCCACTTTGAATTAATGTCTTTATAGCCTCCAATCTGTCCATGACTTTTGAACCACCAAGAACTATAACGTGCGGAGCTTTTGCAACAGTCATTATCTCATCAAGCTTACGTACTTCACGTTCAACTAATCTTCCTGCACAGGCAGGTAAAATATGCGAAAATCCTACTATGGAAGGATGTGATCTATGTGAGCTTGGAAAAGAATCTAATACGCATAAATCAAAAAGTTTGGAAAGCCTACTTACCATGATAGTCTTAGACGCTTCAGCAGGAGTAAACTCGTAATTTTCTTCCGCACATAGTCTTAGATTATCAAGTAAAAGTATCTCTCCATCATTCATTTTTTTTATCTCTCTTTGGGCATCAGAACCAATTACATCTTCGACATATTTTATAGGATGATCAAGAATTTTTTCAAGCACTTTTGCATGTTTTTCCATTCCTGTGTAGTCCTTGTTTCCAACTCTTCCTTGGTGTGATGCTATGACAACTTTTGCGCCTTCAAGATCTTTTAGTGATTCTGTGGATTCACGTATCCTGCTTGTTTCAATTATTTCCATTGTCTTTGGATCTATGGGACAATTCATATCCACACGAAGAAAAACAGTCTTGCCTTTAGTTTTTAAATCATCAAGTGTAAGAAGTCTCACGGCGATCCTATCCTTTGGTATAGTTAAAATCTTTTAGTCTACCATATGGATCTATTAAATTCACACCTGTCAATCATCTCTGTAGATAGCTGATAAGTTATTAGATTCTCCATTAATGATATTTACTATAATTCTTTCAAATTACATTAATTTAGATAAGATGTTATTTAATAAAGAGAGATCTAGAGATCAAATTATTGATGTGTATGAAAAAATGGTTATGGTGTAAATAAATGCAACAATGGGCTTTTGATATACGATCAAGGAAGTTTTTTTTACTTAGCATAATTTTTATTTTCATAGCAATTCTTGTCTATGCAAAAATTACAAAACCTATGGATGATGCCATCTTAAACTATGCTCAATCAATTGGAGGAAAACCATCTCTAGACCTTGCAATGCAGATCTTCACAGAGATTGGTAGTCTGTTTTATATGATTATTTTCAGTTTGGGACTGTTTATCAAAAAACGCACAAGACGATTGGGATTAATACTGATCCTATCAGTTTTGGCAGGAACTATTGCCTCTGCGTACATAAAAGAATCAGTTGGCCAAGAGAGACCAAATCTGGATTTTAAGGGAGAACCATTTCCTATTCCACTTGAAAAAGATACATTCTCATTTTTTGGATCTGGAACATCTTCGTTTCCATCAGGTCATGCTACAAGAACTGCTACATTTGCATTAGTTATTGGAATTGCATTGTCACGAAGATTTCCAAGAGGATGCTATCTGTTATGGATGTATCCATTTTTTGTTTCTATTAGCAGAGTTTACGTTTTGCAACACTATCTCACGGATGTAATAGGCGGTGTTATACTTGGAGTATTAGTTGCTGGCATAATATCAAAAAAACTTAAACTGCATCTAATATTTGAAAAATCAGAAACCTAATTCATTAAAAACTTTGGAACTTATTAATGTCATCGCATAATGAGATTTATCATGATGAAATATCCAATACATAACATCTCGTTCCTGTTTTGTTTTACGTAACCCAAAATTAATTTCATTCATTATTAAAAATCCAATTTTTTTAGCAAGGTTTTTTTCATTTGTCATTAACACTTTAAATGCACCTTTCTGATTTGAAAATCCTAACATTATCATTTCTGACACAGCATCAGATACTTGTGATTCATCATTAATCTCGAAAGTTTTTAGTATTGGCAGCTGGGATGGATGAAAATTCATATCAATTCTTTAACATTACCAAATAAAATCCACTAGATTGAAAGAATATGGCATTTGAAAATTTTGTTAAAAATCACAAAAGATGTGAAAAATATTAACTTTTATGTCAATTCCTAATCATAGCAAAAACTTAATCGAGTACAAAATCTCTCTATGGCATTATGGCATCTCTCTCAAATCTTGTCAAGTCCTATAAAAATAAGAAAATCGAGGCAACAAAGAGCAGAAGACAAAGTGAAAATAGGCTTCAATCCACTCTTTCATTAAAACGTAAATCTTCTTCAGGACTCTCTTCTCTTGAAAAGAAAAAAGACGCAGCTCTTAGAAAAAAAGAGGAAATTTCACAACTTCTTAATCAATACACTGCTCAAAAGGAAAGTGTACAAAGATTAAAGACAGCTGCAGAAGGCCGACTTAAACTCAATGAAGAAGAAAAGGAGCGAATCGCACAAGAAATGGAGTTTTCCAGTTCTCCAGAGGATAAGGCACGCATTTCTGAGAAAATGAAATCCATAGATCAAAAGATTGCTGAATTGCATTCTGAAATAAAACAAAGACGCGCAGCAGAAGAAAGACTTGCAAAACAAATTGGAGATGTGACGAAATCAAAATCCAAAATTGATTTACAAATAAGGGCACAAGCACAAACAAAACCCTTGCTTTTAGAACAATTCAAATCAAGTTCTAGGGCAGAAGAAATATTACGTTCACAGGTTAAATCAAAAATGAAGCAAGAACAACAGGCAAAACATAATCTTATTAAAATTACTGAGAGGCTTGCAATTTTACAAGCTAAAAAGAGAAAAGCAAAAAGAATAGCTAAGAAAAAGATAAAACGAAAATCAAAGGCAAAACGAAAGATAAGGAAAGTAAAAAAATCTAAAACCACGAAAAGATCAAAGACGAGAACAAGAAAAGCAAAAAAACGCAAACCAAAAGTAAAACATGAAGCAAAAACAAGAAAGGCAAAACGAAAAGTAAAATCAAAACCTAGAAGATAAGATTCTACGCTTCATTAATATGGAATGGATTTACCTATGAATCCATGTCATCTCAATCGAAAATTATTGTTGAAATTTCTGAAATGCCCAAACTAAAAAATCCGCATCTTATTTGTGGATTGCCAGGAAGTGGATATGTAGGAAAAATTGCAGTTGATTATTTGATAGAAGAACTCAAAGGAGTGCAGTTTGCAAACATATTTTCTTCATCATTTCCACCACAAGTCTCCATACAAGATGATGGTACAATAGATTTGATGAAAAATACATTGTATTATTGTAAGAACAAACCCGATGATATCATATTGCTAACTGGAGATGCACAACCTGTTACCCCAGAAAGTGAATATGCAATGGCAGAAGAAATTATAGGAATTTGCGAAAAACTTGGTGTAAAAAACATTTACACACTTGCAGCCTTCATTACTGGTACTTTTTCAAAAAATCCCAAAGTTTATGGAACTAGCACATCACTACAAGTAATAAAAGAATTTTCGAAGCAAGGAATCTTTACAATGAATGGAGGAAGCATTACTGGAATGAATGGGCTGGTGATAGGTGCAGGAAAAACTAGAGGAATAACAGGAGTTTGCTTGCTTGGTGAAACATCAGGATATGTTGTTGACGCAAAAGCATCAAAAGCGATTCTTGAAATTCTTTCAAAAATACTGGGACTAAAATTAGACATGACTACTCTTATCAAAAAAGCACAAGAAACGGACCAATTAATTAAAACAGTAGAAGAACAAATGGGGCAACGACAGTCCACTGAACAATTGCCACTACCTCCTCAAGACAAAAAACTTGGATATATTAGCTAATCAGAGTAAATTTTCTAAAGTTTAGAACTCGATTACATTTAGCTTGCCATATTTTCCCACATTGAGGGAATTTTCTCCTTTGAAGCTTGTAATGTATCCATTTTCTACTCTTATTTTGGAGCCTGGTTTTACCATTTTTATTTGAGCATCCCACAACGTGAGTTTGATCTGACCAGTGTTATCCTTTAGGATCGCATCCGCAACTTGTGCCTGTCCTCCTGTTTTTAGGTTTACAGTCCTTGGTTCACTGATGCTTTCAATTGTGCCTTCTACTGGTTCAAGTCTATTCTGGGGCTTGTTCAACTGGCTTATGTCAGTCATCAGCCAATTTTTTCATGTTCAAATAATAAGTGTTTTGATATAAACTTCTGGTAAGATATTGGAGGTTAGACATTAGAAATTCTTGGTGTTCAAATTCGGGGTTTGTGTCTATTAGTTCTGTTAAGATTTTCTAACCGATCATTGCACTGTAAAGGTGGTTTCTGCACTCTTTGGCTCATCGATAACTTTTATTGTATATGTTCCAGGGCTTAGATTAGTCGATACTTTCCAAATAGTGCTATATGTTCCAATTCCTGTGGATACGATACTAAGTTTTGTAATTTCAGTCTGGTCTTTCAAAATCTTTATCACTACAGTATGGGATGGACTTGCTCCGCTGCCTTTGATTTGTATTATTTCATCTATCTTGTAACTGTTTTTGTCTAAAAGAATTGTAATGCCTCCCTCAGTACTTTGCGTTACTGTTAGATCCTTACTTACATGGTTTATGCCACTTCCTGCTTCA
>DATIAR010000039.1:0-9520 GCA_035457865.1 Nitrosopumilaceae archaeon | reverse complement strand
GCAGTTTTCTTGCTAAGCATTAAAAGAAGTGATTTGTATACTATATTTAAAAGTGAATTACATCAGATCCACATCATGTGGTTGGCTTTCTGCAAAACCTGCCCTTGACATTTTCATAAATTCAGCGTTTTCTTGCATTTGCTGAATTGTGTTTGCACCACAATAGCTCAATCCAGATCTGATTCCCCCCGTCAGTTGTTTTATGATATCTGTTACACTGCCCTTGTATGGAACCATTGCTTCCACTCCTTCGGCAACATAATCATTAAGATCTTCACTTATTGATACGCTCCCTGTCTCTTTGGATTTTCTTCCAAGGGAGGCATAAAACGAAGCCATGCCTCTGTAAATCTTGAATCTTTTTCCATTCTTCATCACTGGTGAGCCTGGGCTCTCATCTGTTCCACCAAGTATGCCCCCAACCATTACTGTAGATGCTCCAGCTGCTAATGCTTTGGTTGCATCACCAGATGTTCTTATTCCGCCATCAGAAATTATTGGAATGTCGTATTTTTTGCCAACTTTTGCACAATCAAGTACTGCAGTTAGCTGAGGCACGCCAGAACCTGTTATTACTCTAGTTATACATATAGAGCCTGAACCCACGCCTACTTTAACTGCGTCCACGCCTGCTTTGATTAAATCTTCGGCCCCCTGAGCTGTTGCTACATTTCCTGCTATTAGTTCAGAAGTTGGAAAGGCCTTTTTTATCAACCTGACTGTGTTTATTGCATTATCACTGTGACCATGCGCTATATCTACAACAATTACATCAGAACCAGCTTCAAGTAACGCTTCTGTTCGTTCCATAAAGTCGCCTTTTACTCCTACAGCAGATCCAACAAGAGGTCTTCCTTTTTTGTCCTTTGAAGCGGCAGGATAGTTTTCAGTATTCATGATGTCTTTGCTTGTTATCAAACCTTTTACAAATCCCCTTTCATCAACAAGCGGAAGTTTTTCTATCCTGTTTTCTTGTAGAATTTTTTTTGCATCTAACACACTAATTCCTAGTTTGGCTGTTACTACATCACTTGTCATGACATCTTTCACGAGTTTTGTGCTTTCAGATTCAAACACGATATCACGACTTGTTAGAATTCCTACTAGCTTTGAATCAGAATCCACTACTAAAAGGCCAGACACTTCTTTTTCTTTCATGTAGCTAACAGCTTCTCTGACAGATTGATCCGGTTTGATAAAATAGGGATTTTCAATTATTACACTTCCAGAGCGTTTCACTTTCAGCACCTCGTTTACTTGTTCTGAGATTGTAAGAAATCGATGTATTATCCCGATTCCACCTTCGCGTGCCATTGCAACTGCCATGGCAGATTCTGTTACAGTATCCATGTTTGCGCTAATAATGGGAATGTTAAGTGATATGTTCTTTGACAGTTTGGTTTGCAGATTGGTTTGAGATCTAGTAGCTATGCTGGAGCGTTTGGGTACTAGGAGCACATCGTCGAAAGTCAGTCCTTCCCGTATTTCCAACTAAACCTTCTAGTCTAGAATAACTTTCTGTTATAAGCCTTTCCTGAAACGATGAGATAATTTTTGTGCTATGGTAATTACCTGTCTTGTTTCCTGAACGTTATGGGTTCGAATAATATCTGCACCATTGAGAACTGCTATTGACTCTGCAGCTAGCGAACCATATAACCTGTCATCTGGATTTTTAATTTGTAATAAATTTCCAATAAATGATTTGCGTGAAACAGAAACAAGTAGTGGATGTTTTAGTTTAATCGAACGTAAATTATTTAGAATTAAAAGATCTCTTTTAACCCAGTCAGAATTTATTCTAGTAAAAAACTCACCTTTCCCTTCTTTTCTAAAAAATCCTATTGCTGGATCAACCACAATATGATTGTCCGAAATGTGTACAGATTTTGCAATGGTTATGCTTTCACGTAAAAGATTCCGAGTTTGGATTACCTGGTTACCTTTAACTAGATTTTTACTAAAAGCACAAAGCACAAGCGATGGATCATATTTTTCTACAATTCTAGGCATGTCTTTATCATATTTTAAACCAGAAATGTCATTAATTATATCGACGCCAAGTTCAAGAGCAGCTTTTGCAACCTCTGATCTACATGTATCTACTGAAATTGGAAGATTTGATACGCGTTGAATTATTTTGATTGCTCTAGTTATTCTCTCTGACTCTGTTTTTTGTGGTATGGTTGTTTTCAAGTAAGGTGCTGTAGACATGCCACCAACGTCTATGAAATCTGCGCCTTCTTCCTCCATTTCCCTAGTTTTGTTTTCTATCATTTCTTTGTCAGTGGCTATGGATTTTTTAAAAAATGATTCTGGGCTAAGATTTAGTATTCCCATTATTCTCACAGGATTAGAATTGCCTACAGAAATTGAGCCTAGTTTACTCACATGGTTTATGATTGACCCCCTCTACATTTAGATTTACATGAGAGTCAAAGGATGGGGAAAAAAATATGCCAAGATTTTAAAAGAATTCAACTTTAGTAGAAAAGAAGATACAGAATCAGCCAGAGTTTTAAACTCTATCTTAAAACAGAAAGTTCCTCTAGAAAAATTGGAGAAAAAGATCAGAAATCAAACTGTCTTTGTTGTTGGTGCCGGTTCTTCTCTTCTTTCTTCCATATCCATATTAAAAAAATACAAAAACATAACAAAAATTGTTGCCGATGGTGCTACCAGAGCATTAATTGAAAATAAGATAATGCCAGATGTTGTAGTTACCGATCTTGATGGCAATCCAGAATTTCTAAAAAAGGCGAGCAAAAGTGGAGCCATAATGGTGGTACATTCACATGGAGACAATATAGAAAAATTACACCTAGCATCAGAGTTTAGAACCTGCATAGGAACTACGGAAGGACAACCATTTGGAAATATTCACAATTTTGGAGGTTTTACTGATGGAGACAGATGTGTCTTTCTTGCCAGATACTTTAAGGCAAAAAAAATCATTCTGTTTGGGATGGACTTTGGGTCTAAAATAGGACAGTATTCAAAAATTAAAGTCCATGACAGGCGTACCAAGTTGAAAAAGCTACAATATGGCAAGAAACTTTTGGAGTGGCTTGCCTCAAAGGATAGTTCTGGGCTATACACTACAAAACCAATCAAAGGATTTACTAGAATACGTGCTGCCAGTCTAGAGAAGATCATCCCAAATTAGATCGTGTTTTAATATTTATTATCCATGTACCTTTAAAAAATACATGGGTTATTCTGAGGATCAGATCCGCGATATTTTAGAATTAAAAGAGTGGCTTACTGATGAGGTTGAAAAACGTAGGAGTGAGATTGAAAAACTCAAAAACAATCTTGCAATTTTAGATTCAGTCTTAAAACAGTCTAGTTTTAGTAAGGCATCTTCTTTGAAACCAAGTCAGGAAAAAGTACAATCTGTAATATCGGATAGCGACAGTTCCATAATACCAATTAAAACTGGAAATAATGCTGTTATAGCAAATGCACATGTTACTGCACAGGAAGTTATAATCATACCATCAGATGATGTGAAACTAGACATGGAAACACAACCATTCAAATCATTTTTCTTAGGAAGAATAATTGCAGGCATGGAAAGCAAAGATAATTTGGATGTTCAGAACGGAAAGATAGATCCAGATTCAGTGATAAATTGCATAATAAACAAAGACGGAAACATGATAAGGGAGATTTTGATCAAAAATTATCGCGAAAGGGAAAGAGTAAATGAAATAATAAACACGGCAGCATGGTCTTTTTCCCGTATGATTGAGAATTCTAAAAAGTGAAGTTATGGATAAGATAGCTGTTTTAGACTTTGGCTCACAGTATAGCCACTTGATTTGTAGAAGAATTCGCGAGTTTTCAGTATATGCAGAGCTTGTGCCCTTTGACATCCCACTTGAGGAATTAAAAAAGATAAATCCCAAAGGTGTCATCTTTGCTGGAGGTCCTGCCAGTGTATATAATACTGACTCACCAAGACCACAAAACGGTATATTTGATCTGGGATTACCTGTTTTAGGAATTTGTTATGGTCATCAATTAATAGTAAATAATTTTGGCGGTAAAGTAAAACGTGCAAACAAAGAATATGGCTCCTCGTCGCTTACAGTAGATAATGATTCTGATCTGTTCTCTGGCATGGGAAAATCTATACGAGCATGGATGAGTCATGGCGATGCCGCAGAACAAATTCCAAGTGGTTTTGAAATAATAGGTCACACAGAAAATTCTTATGCAGCAGCTATAGCAAATAAACAGAAACTAATCTATGGGATACAATTTCATCCAGAAGTAGTGCATACAGAAAGGGGCACAGAGGTTCTAAAAAATTTTGTAATAAACATATGTCATGCCAAACAAGATTGGACAATAGAAAATTTCATAGAAAACACAGTAAAGGAAATTTCAAAAATTGATGGTGATGTATTGTGCGGGATTAGTGGAGGGATAGATTCTACAGTAGCCGCGCTATTAATTCAGAAAGCAATAGGAAAGAGACTAAAATGTGTCTTTGTAGATAATGGCCTTTTACGATTAGGCGAGGAAGATGAAGTAGAAGATATGTTCAAGAACAATTTTGCAGTGAATTTTACACGAATAGATGCAAAGGAGAGTTTTCTTTCAAAGTTAAAGGGAATAAAAGATCCAGAACAAAAAAGAATGATAGTAGGCGAACAGTTTATTCAGATATTTACAGAGTTTACTGAAAAGAATGGTCCTTTCAAATGGCTTGCACAAGGAACGCTTTATCCAGATGTAATTGAAAGTGGTGTCTCAAAGGGACCTGCGGCTGTAATAAAAACACACCACAATGTTGGTGGTCTACCTTCTTGGCTAAATATGCAGGTCTTAGAACCATTACGCTTTCTTTACAAAGATGAGGTAAGAAAAGTTGCAAAGGCACTTGGAGTGCCAGACAAACTCTCAAATCGTCATCCATTTCCAGGACCAGGTCTTGCAGTTAGAATAATTGGGGAAGTGACTCCAGAGAAATTGCAGATTTGTAAACTTGCAAGTAAAATTGTAGAAGATGAGCTCATGGCATCTGGATGGTATGATAAAGTCTGGCAAGCATATGCTGCAGTAGGAGATGATAGAGCGGTAGGTGTAGTAGGCGATGAAAGAAAATACGGACATATTGTTATTGTTCGTGTTGTAAATTCTATAGATGCGATGACTGCAGATTGGACAAGACTGCCTCCAGAAGTTTTGGAAAGAATAAGCAATAGAATTACAAATGAAATAGATGGTGCAGCTTGGGTTAGCTATGTGATTTCAAGTAAACCACCCGCTACTATAGAACCGCAGTAACAAACGATAATGTTTCTTGCATGGTTGGTGGCATGCCAGTTTTAACATAAAGTGATGCTGCAGCGTTTGCAAAAAGTAATCTTTCTTTCACTTTAAGGCCAGCAAGATAGCCCAAAATATTTGCAGCGTCCCAAACATCACCTGCTCCAGTAACAAACTTTACCTCTGTGGGAAGAGATTTTACAAATTCTACCTCTTTCCCGTTTGACCAAAATGCTCCATTTGATGTGTGTAAATCTATAGTAACAGAGGTTTTTTCTGAAAGATGTAAAACTAGTTTTTTAGTTTCTTCTTCATTTGAGATAATTCCTAGATCAAATTGTTTCAATAAAATATTGCATTCATTCTCATTCAGACACAAAGAATCCAGATTCAAAGCCAGTTCAGATATGGCGTCCTTGAATTCACCTGGTCTTGATTGTATGTCTGCGGGATCTAGAAAATGAAGCGATTTTGCAGATTTGCTAAAAACATATTTGGACAGTTCCGTGCCTTTTTCGTTGCTTGCCCAGTTTGTAACTATAATTGCGTCTGCATTTTGAATCGCGGTTTGTTCTTTTTGACCTAGTTTTTCAGGTCCAAAATTTTCATTGTCACCTAGATCAGAGAGCATTATATTTACAGGACGTCCGTTATTGCTAAATTCAAGTGATGTAGTTCTGCCTGGATTTCCATCAACTAAAAACAACGAACAGTTTTGAAATTCAGAAAATGCTTCATATAAAATATGCGAGTTTGATTTGTTTGCTATTGTGATTAACGAAACTGGAGCACCAAGTTTTGCAAGTGCATATGCTACATTTGTCGCATTTCCACCCTTTAGGTCTGTTTGTGGAATACCCCTTATGCTTCCACCAAGCTGACTCTTTTTTGTAATTAGATCATACAGTGTTACAATGTTTTGTATCTTTATTATTCTGTCTAGAAAAAAATCGTTTAAAACAACTACAGAACCAACAATGTTAAGATTCTGTAGCTTCTCTAACATGCGAAATTTTTAGCCCATTGGTGGGTGAGGTGCATGTCCGCCTCCGCCCTTTGCACCCGAGGAGGCAATTACATCATCTATTCTTAGAATCATACAGGCAGCTTCTGTTGCTGATTTTATTATCTGTTCTTTTACTGCTACTGGTTCAACGATATCAAGAGAGTACATGTCTGCTATGCGTGTGTTTCGTGCATCTATTCCAGTCCACTTTTTGCCTTGTGCCTGTTTTGCTCTTAAGGTAATCATGGTATCTATAGGATCCATCCCAGCATTTTCTGCAATTGTTAGTGGAATGATTTCTAGTGCTTCTGCATATTTTTTAATTGCAAGTTGCTCTCGTCCCTCAAAGCGATCTGCCCAGTCTTTAAGACCTGAAGCAAGATATGCTTCTGGTGCGCCACCGCCTGCAACAATTGCTGGTTTTTCAATTACATCTTTAACGACCATTAAAGAGTCGTGTAGTGATCTATCAACTTCGTCAACTACTCTTTGTGAGCCTCCTCTTAGAAGAAGTGTTACTGCATGTGGATTTCTGCAACCTTCAATGAACACCCACTTGTCTGTCTCTACTTTTCTTTGTTCCACGTGTTCTGCAGAACCAAGATCTTTTGATGTTAGGTCATCAAGGTTTGTGCTAATTCTTCCTCCAGTTGCTTTAGCAAGTTTTGTCAGATCACTTTCTTTTACACGTCTGACAGCAAGTATTCCTGCCTTTGCAAGATAATGTTGTGCTATATCATCAATGCCTTTTTGACAAATCAGAACATTTGCTCCTACTTCTATTATTTTATCAACCATTGCTTTTAGCATTCTATTTTCTTCTTCAAGAAACATCTGCATTTGAGTTGGGTCAGTTATTCTAATTTCTGCACTCATCTCCGTCTTTTCAATTTCAAGTGGTGCATTAACAAGTGCAATCTTTGCTTTTTCTATTTTAGTTGGCATTCCACTGTGAACCACTTCTTTATCTAAAACAATTCCTTTGATGAGAGAGGTGTTTCGTATTGAGCCACCTGCTTTCTTTTCTACCTTAACGTTATCCAAATCAACTTTATAGTTGTCGCCTTGTTTTTCTACTACTTGTAAGATCGAGTCTACAACAATCTTGGAAAGCATTACACTGTCTTCAGAAACAAGTTTAGATTCCATGCTTGTTCTTGCAATTTTAAGTAGTATCTCTTTTTCTTCCGGATCTACTTGTTTAGACAGTTCAGAAAGGAGTGAAAGAGCCTTATCTGCTGCTGCCTGATATCCTTCTATTATAACAGTGGCATGTACATTTTTTTCCAAAAGTTCTTCTGCTTTTGCCAATAATGAGCCACCAAACACTACAGAGGAGGTAGTACCATCGCCGACTTCATTGTCCACAGTCTTTGCAATTTCTACCATCATCTTTGCTGCAGGATGCTGTACATCAATTTCTTTTAGAATTGTTGCACCGTCGTTTGTTATAGTTACATCACCAAGTGAATCTACAAGCATCTTGTCCATTCCTCTTGGACCAAGGCTTGTACGTACAAGTTCTGCTACAAGTTTTGCAGCTGCTATGTTGTTTTTCTGTGCATCTCTTCCTTTTTGTTGAAGTGCACTTTCTTTTAATACTAAGACCGGACCTTGTGGAGTTTGTTGAATCGAAGCCAAAACTAATCCTCTTTTTGTGATAGTTCGATGCCCCTTTTAATACCTTATTGAGCTAGAATGTTCAGATACGTTCTGGTTTTTACATCTACAATTCCAGTGTAAAGAATTCGTATTTCAGGCAAAGCAAGGAACGGAAGAAAGAGCGGTATAAGATATGGATTTTTGAATTTGCAACCTGCATCGATTATTTTTGAGTTCACTTCCAAATATTCTAAAAGTGCCTCATCAAACGGTCTCGTCGAAATCAAACCAGCTAGTGGAAGAGTAAATTTAGCAAGAATCTTTTCATTTTTTACTACTATCACTCCTCCCTGCATCTCAACTAATTTGTTTGTTGCATATGCCATGTCTTTCTCATTAGAACCAATAACCACCATATCGTTTTCATGAAATGTTGAAGTTGATCCAAAAGCACCTATGTCTGCACCAAAGTTCTGTAAGAACCCAACGATGTATTTTCCTGTTCCATATGTTCTGTCGATGGCAGCGACCTTCCATACATCTTTCTCACTAGATGGAATCACGTTACCGTCTTTTGTTTGCAATTCCTCAAAGCTCTTCTGTGTAATTATCTCTGTATGTAATCTGATTACAAGAGCTTGTACATATGGATTTGAACTTTTAACAATAAAGTCTTTTTCTGTAAACTTGCGATTAACTTTGACAGTTTTTGTCATCCATGATGGAATCTTTGGCTCTTTTAGTTTTGTAACTATTGAACCGTGTGATACAACAAGGTTACCACCGACAAAAACCTTTGTTGGTTTTAGCTTATCAAGATCGTCAAAAACCAAAATGTCTGCAATTTTTCCTGGTGCAATTCCTCCATAATCTTTTCCCATATTGTAATAATCAAAGCAGTTTTTTGTAGCAATTGCTATTGCGTCAACAGGATTCAATCCAAGACTAACAGCTTTTCTTATACAATGATCAATATGGCCAAATTCTAACAGATCTCTTGGATTTACTCCATCTGAGCAAAACATAAGTCTGTCAAGATAAGTTTCGTTTGCAAGTATTTTTGGAATTATTTTGTCCAAATCTCTTCTAATAGAACCTTCCCTCATCATTATCCACATACCAAGTCTGAGTCTCTCAATGACTTGATCAAAGTCAATTGGCTCATGACATGAGAGAATTCCTGATGCAATGTAGGCATTTAGCTTTTTGTCACTTGCACCTGCAGTATGGCCGTTTATGACATAGTCATTTTCCAACATGTTTTTCAAAGTCTGCATTGTTTTAGTATCCAAGTTTGTAACTTTGGTCCAAGAAAAAACCTCACCAAGACCTAACACATTTTCTAAACGTAATGCCATTTTTTCCTCAGCTGAACTTAGTGTCTTTGCGTGACTGAATTTTCTGTCTACTGGCAAACCGCCTGGAATGACATGAAAAAATCTTATGGGTAGATTTTCTGTGAGTCTAACAAATTCTCTAAAACCTTTGTAGCCACAAACACTTACAATGTCAATGGGATCTGAAAATATTGATGTCGTGCCACAAAGAAGAGATTTTTTTGCAAGCTCAGATGGTAAAATGTACTTGTCAACATGTGTATGTGAATCTGCAAATCCGGGTGTGACGTATTTT
>DATIAR010000038.1:0-4752 GCA_035457865.1 Nitrosopumilaceae archaeon | reverse complement strand
TGACCTCAATATCATAGTTAATGTCTGTGATCAAGCTTTGAGTAGAATTTCTAAAATAAGCATGGATGCCTAGTTCTTCATATGCTGTGGGTTCAGTAGCTTCGACCTCGACTGTCAAGGATTTATCTATCAGGGCTTGTTCTACTGTAATTATTTTCTTGTCTGGATCAAAGGCAGAGAATTCCACTATAACAGAGCCTACCATCCAAGGGTGAATCATGCAATAGTAATCTTGGGGTTTCATTACTGTAAATTTGTGGGAAAATGATTCTCCTGGAGCGATGAGTTCGCTACCAAATATGCCATCTTGACCATCTTTGATGTTGCCGCTTGTGACTGTGTGGCTCTCCGAGTCCATGTTTATCCATGTAACTTGGGTATCTTGTTTAATTGTAATACTAGATGGGAAAAAGCATGTCTTTATTTTTTCGCATCCAGTTTTGGATGAGCCATCAGTAATAATAATAGTCCTATCAGTAGTGTCTGAGACAACAAAGGTTGCAACATAGTCTGATAGTTGAATTGTTTTTGTACTTGTAGGATATGGACTGACTTCAACTAATTTTATCTGTTCACCAATAAATTTTCTGATTGCCTTTTGTTCTTCTCCACCAACACTTGTCAGCTTAAAGTTACCCAAGTCTTGACCATCTTGATTGATGTTTATTGTTAGAGTTGCCTGTCCTTGCCAGCCGCACTCGACATCAGAAGGACATCTGGAATCTTCTGTTAGGTTTAGAAATTTGATCTTTATGTTATCTGATTGCAAATTTGCTATCTGGTTTACTTTTAGTTGAAATTGTTCTCCAATCGTTGCAGAGACAAGACCTTCTTCTGCCGTTGCAGACTGCGTTAAAACCATGGTTAACGCAATTGATAGCATCAAGACAGGAAGGGTTTTATTTTTTGATTCAAAAATATATTTTACAGCCCTGCCAATACCCATATAAGATATCATGAATGGTTGTAGATATTATTTACTGCTCTTTGCACACAATGCTTGGGAGCTAGAAAAACATGAATAAAGAAATCAGAGATGTTGATACCTACATTGCTTCTGCCCCCAAAGGAACTAGCGCCAAACTTTCACAGCTTCGCCGTATTGTCAAAGGAATAGTTCCTGAAGCTACAGAGGGCATTAGCTATGCAATGCCATTTTACAAGTATCACGGAATGCTTGTTGGTTTTGCAGTATTCAAGAAACATATCGGTTTTTTTGTTCCAACACCTGTAGTAGAGGAGCACAAGAATTTACTGAAAGGGTATGAGACTAGCAAAGCGACTGTCCGTTTGCCTCTTAACAAACCGATTCCTGTTGGGATCATAAAAAAATTGATCAGAGCTAGAGCCAGAAAGAACAAGGCAAAGAAGAAATCAAAGTAGTTACAAAGTAGAAATTTTATTGTTTCTATCAGACTATCTGC
Organism: Nitrosopumilaceae archaeon; assembly: GCA_035457865.1. GTDB lineage: Archaea > Thermoproteota > Nitrososphaeria > Nitrososphaerales > Nitrosopumilaceae > UBA8516. The sequence continues at coordinate 3,328 of DATIAR010000038.1, read as the reverse complement.
AAGACAGTGCCATAGATGTGTTAAGAAAAATAACACAGGAGCTTCCCTTGCAAAAGAGACGCCAAGAGTATGACTGGTATAGATAATTTGCTGGCAAAGATATTTTAAACCTGCAGATTGGTTTTTGATGAGAACTAGAGATGCCGATGGAAGAAGAAAAAATTACCAGCTCATCGTGGAGAACACTATGCATACTCAGCTGCATCGGCTTAATTGTCCTGTTCGACGAGATAATGATTCTGCCAGCCATTCCCGATTTCATTCGCGAGTTTGGCATATCGTACAGCACATCGTCCTGGCTACTTTCTGCCTACATAATAGCTGCTGCCGTCATGACACCGATCGCAGGCAAACTCTCTGACATCTACGGAAAAAAGAAGATACTGCTCATAGTGATGGCTGTCTACACAGTAGGTGTTCTGCTCGGGCGATTCGCGACCAACATCGAGTTTATGCTTGTCGCAAGGGCACTGCAGGGGGTAGGGATGGGAATGTTCCCAGTAGCATTTGGAATCATCAGAGAGACTTTTCCGGAAAAAAAACTTGCGATGGCTCAAACGATATTCAGCTCCACGTTTCCCGCAGGAGCAGTCATAGGACTGGTAGGAGGTGCGGCAATAATCCAAAGTTTTGGTTGGCAGGCTACGTTTGTAGCCGTATTGCCAGTAGCGATAGCACTCTGGGTGATAATATTGAAGTTCGTAAGAGTCCCTAGCTTGGTTACTACGGGGCAAGACGGCCAGCCAATTGATCGGACACTTGACATAAAAGGGACATTGGCTCTGGCAGCTACAATAATTTTCTTCCTTACAGGTTTTACGTTCTTAGAAGACGAGATCCCCACATACTATAGTTTAGGTCTGTTTGCAGCATCTGGTCTCTCGCTTGTGACTTTGCTTGTCATAGAAAAACGAGTGCGCGTTCCGCTACTTGATTTTAAACTAATGGCAAGCAAAACTTTTCTTGCTCCTACAATCATTCTCATGCTGGTTTTCCTTTCTATTTTCACGGTGTACCTGACCATACCAGTCATGGTGAGGAGTCCTGAACCGCTGGGATTCGGGGGGGATGCACTAGCTGTCGCCAGTGTCCAATTGCCCTTTATGATTGTGTTTCTCATCACTACGATCCTCTCGGGCTTGATCCTAAACAAAATCAAGAACACAAAGTTGACACTAATCGGCACCATAATCAGCACAGTCGGATTCCTTTTTCTGATAATGTTCCATTCTACCGAGACGATGGTAGCCATAGGTCTCACAATAATTGCGACTGGGCTCTCCGTTTCTACTGCCGGTGGATTCAATGTGATTCTAGTCTCCGTACCAATTCAGATGGCCGGGATTGCTCTAGGTATGACACTACTCTTAGACCTAGTTGGAATGTCGGTGGGTCCGGTATTTGCCGGAATAATCCAGGACATGAACCAAGGAACCATACCGGGAATTGATGGACAATTTCCCACGGAAAACGCGTACAACATAATATTTGTTATTTCATGTCTTGTTTCGTTGGCATCGGTCATACTCGCGCTGCTAGTCAGCAGGACTAGAACTGTCCAGACTGCAAGTGCATAAAATATTACCTCAGAACATTGTTCTGTAAACTAAATCAAATTCTATTTTTGTTTTATGACATTCTTTTTGAGCCAAGGATATTTGCCCGGAAATTAAAATAATAGAAATCCCTAGTCATTGATGTCTACTCAAATGGGAAAAATTATTTTTCCAGAATAGATCGAAGCATCCAAGCTGTTTTTTCGTGTTTTTCTAAAAGACCTGTAAGAAAATCTTCCGTTCCAACATCATGGTACTTGCTTCCACACGTTTCAATATCTTTTCTTAGGGTCTGAATTATTTGTTCATGATCTGCAACTAGATTGGCAATCATAACGCTTGCTTTTGGATACTTTCCTGGGTGTTCCTTTAGTCTTGTCATTTTGCTAAATTCGTTTAATGTAGCTGGAGTCATTCCACCAAGTGATCGAATTCTTTCTGCAACATCATCGATATCTTCATCCAAGGCACTATACTGATCTGCAAAGAGCTTGTGATATTCACTAAAATCCTCTCCAGTGACGTTCCAGTGATAGTTTCGTGTCTTTGTATAAAGGACATATTGATCTGCCAGTATCTTTTCTAGTAAATTAATGACGCCTTGCCGATCCTTTTGCGATATCCCGATGTTTACTTTTTCCATTACAAAACTTTCTCATCATATTATTATAAAACTATTATGTGAGTAGGAATAAAACAGGGACGTAATGTTAGTCAGAGTATCAGTTTCTGTAATAATCCCTTCTAACAAACAATTTTTTATTCAAAGATTCTGATTTGTTAAAAAAGAAAAGAAGAGTTTGCTACACTAATCCTATTTGTTTCATGAATGTCTGGTTGTCCCAGAACAAATACTCTTCATCCATCACGCCATCCTTCCAATGGCCGACCGTACACATCACCAGCTTGAAAGCCTTCCCAGTTGGAGGAATTGAGCTTCCGTCTGGTAGTGGCATCGGCTCCGTAAATGTGCCTTCCATGACGCCAATCACACTTGTCCATTCTCCTGACGCTATCCTGACAGGATGTTCTTGGATGCGGGTGTCCGGAGCATAAACAAACATCGATTTCAGGTCTTCGATGTGCCTCTCAATACCTTCTGTCTGATGTCCATCAGGCCAGTGGACGATAACATTTTCCGAATGGCTCTCCTTGAGCCTCTCCCATTTCTGGTTTGTGAAAACATCAAAATCCAGATTGTCAAACGTTTTGATATGTTCAGAAGCAAGGCGCTCAGCAATTTTGTATTTTTCCAATTCTGTCTGTGTGTCTGTTGTTGTCATGGAAGATTGGCTTGATGCTTGGAAAACTGCATAACCAATTCCAATTCCTGCAAAGAATGTTCCTATTGCAATTCCTATAAGAATAGATTGATTTGTCATTAGAATACTATTGAAGGACTAAGATATTAGGTGGATCGTAGATGAAAAAGAATCGGTAATTTTTCACATACGATCTATGTAAATAGTTTGCTTATAATAAAATATGTCATCATGAGCGATTCAAAAGAAAAAAAGATTGTAATAAGTAATAATGGTCCCTGCATAGTTTCTGGAGATATTCCTCTTACAGTCGAAATAATCACAAATAACAAAGATGGCTTTTCGTGGGATTGGAAACAAGGCAAAACGTTTCAAACAGAATCTAATTATGCTTTGTGTCGTTGTGGTCATTCTAAAAATAGCCCATTTTGCGATGGCACACATAAGAGCATAGGTTTCAATGGAAAAGAGACAGCATCCAAAGAACCATATGCAAAACAAGCCCAAACC
>DATIAR010000037.1:0-11679 GCA_035457865.1 Nitrosopumilaceae archaeon | reverse complement strand
TTACGGGTCTTCAACGATGATATAATATCAGCAGGCAAGGGGTTTGACTTTCATCAGCATTCTGACATGGAAATTGTTACCTATGTTATTGATGGCATGTTGGAACACAAGGACAGCCTTGGAAATAGTGGAGCGATATCATCTGGCGAGGTGCAAAGGATGAGTGCAGGAACTGGAATAATGCATTCAGAGTATAATGGTTCAAAGACTGACTTGGTTCGATTATTGCAGGTGTGGGTTTTCCCAGAAAAGAAAAACCTTGTGCCTTCATGGGAGCAGAAAAAATTTTCTAAAGAGGAAAGATCAAACAAACTATTGCTTGTTGTTGCACCTGATGATACCATGACTGAAAAATCACTTCATATTCATCAGAATGTGTATTTTTTTGTCTCATCTTTGTCAGAAGGAGCTCTTGTAGAACGCAAGATTGACTTGTCCAGAAAGGCGTTTCTTTTTGTCATTGATGGAAAAATTGAGCTAAATGGAAATGTGATGAAAACAAGAGATGCCGCACGAATTGAAAACGAGAAGAATTTGTCAATTGAAGCTGTTATTCCAACTGAGCTCTTGTTGATTGATCTTCCTGAAAAGTATGCATATAATCAATAAGCATCTAGTATTTTTCTAGCTACAGCACATTTAGTATTGAGACCAAAGGGACCCTGTGACCATGGTCCAAAATAAGCCCATGATCTTTATTCGTAAGTTCCTGTAAAGTTATCATGTTACCTCGTCTTTGGTTCCAGACTTGTTTAAAACCTTAGGGAATTTTCATATTGGTTGCTAACTATAGTGTATCAATTTGCAATTAAAAGAGCTTGAGAAGATCAAAGTAACATGTTTGATTGACAATAGCGTAGATATGCTGCTGTCAAATACCGAGGTGGCACATCGTCCACAAATAAGAAGTGGTTTCCTTGAGAATCCGCCACTGGCAGAGCATGGGTTTTCCGCAGCACTTTCATTTGAAACGAATGGAACAAATCATGTCGTACTTTATGACACTGGTTTGAGTCCTCGTGGAGTTACTTTTAATGTGAATACAATGAATTTTGATTTGTCTGCTTGTGAGACTGTAGTTTTAAGTCATGGGCATATTGACCACGGAGGAGGCTTGCTTGAAATCAGAAAAAAGTTGAGTCAGAAAAATGAAATATCACTAATTGCACACAGTCTTGCATTTCGAAGAAGATCATTCAAGTTTGCAGATGGTACAATGATAGACGTTTCCCTTCCAGACAAATCACGGATCACCAAAGCAGGATATCAAATTGTGGAAAAAAACTCGCTCAGTTTGTGGTTTGATGCTATGCTAGTTACAGGAGAAATACCACGAACAAATGATTTTGAAAAAGGCCTTCCCAATCACTTCTCGGAAGAAAATGGAAAATTTGAATCTGATCCCCTAATCAAGGATGACCAAGCCGTTGTTTTTAACATCAGAGGCAAGGGACTAGTGGTAGTCACAGGTTGTGGACATGCTGGAGTAATCAACACCCTAAACTATGCAAAAGAATTGACAGGAGTAAGTACTGTCCATGCGGTGATTGGCGGGATGCATTTATCGGGGTACCCAGAAACAATAATTCGAAGAACTGTAGAAGAATTAGAAAAACTAAGTCCTAGATACGTCATTCCATGTCATTGTTCAGGCCTGAAAGCCATGTTTGAGGTAGCAAAAAGCATGCCATCTTCATTTGTCCAGAATAGCGTAGGCACAAGTTTTATCTTCTAAATGACCTTGATAAAAATCCCTTAAGAGATCTTGTGATTATCCATTAAACAAATTCATGCTTTATAGAATGAAAATTTATTTTTCTTTCTTATCTTTTGAAGCCTGTCTTTCTTCTTTCATTTGTTCCTGCATAGCTTTTCTTTCATCTTTTATCTCTGCTTTCATTTCTTTGATTTCTTCAATATCTTTCAATGCCTTTTCTTTTTGTTCTGCAGAAACTGATTGTCCTTTTGCCTCTTTTATTAGGATCTTCATGCTGTCTCTATATTCTTTGAAGAGTTGTCTGTACTCTTCTCGTTCAGCCTTGTACTTTTCTTTAATCTCCTTTAGTGTTGCCTTGCAAGCTTTTTGTGCATCTGCTCTATCTTCTTGGTTATCTGCATTTCTTAGATCCTCACGACAGTCTTTGATTGCCTGAATTGTCTCTGTTCTTTGTTGTTTAAAGTCTGCATTACGTTTGTGTACCAGTTCTGAGACATACTTGCCAAAGTTATCTATGCTTGAAGCGTCTGCTGTTGAACCGGTAGTGCCTGTTGATCCTGTAGAACCGGTAGAGCCTGTGCCACCAGTCGCACCGGTACCACCCGTACCACCACTTGTGTCACAAGCGCCTATAGAATCTCCATGAGCTAGATGTGCTTCAAGTGCGGACTTTCCAATCGTAATTGTATGAGAGTTCTCTGGGTTGCCTGGTGGAATATGACAAATTGTTACTTTTTCCTCTTGATCAGAACCTGTTGATCCTGTTGAACCGGTAGTGCCTGTTGAACCCGTTGAACCAGTAGAACCTGTTGATCCTGTTGAACTGTCAGAATTCGTCTGGGCAAACACAATTCCAGTTGAATTGACAAGAACGCCTGTTAGAAGAAGGGTAAGTAGCAAAATGCTTTTTTCTTTCATAGATTGAATCTAGTACCGATCGCCTTTAAGCATTAAGGATGATTGATGGGGAGTAGTTCTTTGTTACATACAGAAAAATATTAGATTGTTTTATAATTTTTCGAGCACCCGTTGATTTCGTTCTAATCTTTCTAGACTTGTTTTCAAACTTCCTATTTGCAAAGATTGCAAATATTCAGCTAGTTTTGTAAATCCAGTTTATAGTCAAGTTTCCATAAAATAAATTCTGTTGCAGCCAAACGATAAAACCAAAAGCCAAAATCCAATGAAGGTTAAACAGATACCACGAGTCATATCAGATACCAAAGTGGCTGACATCATGACAAGAGCTCTAATTTCGGTAAACCCTTCAACAACTATTTTCCAAGTTGCAAAGATGATGGAGATGGGTGGATTTGGTGCCATAATAGTAAAAGAAGACAACCTCCCAAAAGGAATAATCACTGACAGAGATTTTGCGATAAAAATTGCAGTAAATAAATATCCCTTGGACACGCCAGTTCACAAAATAGCATCTTATCCCCTTCAAACAATCAGCTCAAATGAGTCGATTTTGGCTGCAGCGGATTTAATGTCTACAAGGAAAATTCGAAAACTTGTTGTAGTTGATGATGACAAAGTAGTAGGAATAATTACATCAACAGACATTGTAAATCAATTAGCTAAAATGAAAAATGACTAGCAGATAACAAAACTCCGCAAACGTTTACTTCAATTCATATATTTACTATATCACTTACAAATTCTATAAAAAATTTTAACAGTAGCCCATCTTGTTATGACAATTAGAAAATAAAAAAGAGGGGATTTTAATTGAAGATTCCGTCTCCGTTGACATCAAGAATGATGTCTTCGCCGCTATCCCACATTGTGCTGGTGTTACTGTCTTCGAATTTAATTCCAGTAGTTGATAGATCAGTCAAGTGTGCAGCACTACAGAATGCTCCAACTTCCAAGTCGCAACTTACTGCTTCACCACCAATTAAGCTTGAATCCAAGTCTAGCACTTTACAATCCATTCCAATGTCGTGAAATCCATTGCGAACTGCTGTTGGACAGCTTCCTGCCGGATCTTCAGCATGTAGATCGTCACCTAGTGTCCAGGTTCCGCTAGTATCGGTATCAAACCAATCTATGCCTTCAGAACCGCCGCCAGTTGGCCATGTGACAAGTGATGCTCCTTTGATGATAGAAAATGCTCCAGTACCTGATGTTGCAACTCCGTCTCCATCAATGCATTGATCAACGATTGATGAGCCACCACATGCTGGAAAGTCTGCTGGATCATGAGGGTCTGTTCCAAGATCAAGCTCGTCTTGGTCGATGAATCCATCACCATCACAATCACCTTGCGCATCTTCGGTCAGGACAGAAACAGTAATGCTTTCTGTTGAAGCACTTTTTTGTTTGTTGTTCTCATCCTTGTACTTTAGAGTTGCACCGGAGTTGATGTCATGATTACTACACTCAGTGTATTCTTGGTGTCCAGCTGGATTTAGATCAGTTATTGCGGTCAGAACAAGTTCTGCTGAGTTCCCGTCTGCAAGGCTTCCGACATCCCATGATAGGGATTCTTTAGCCGAATTTCCTTTCTGTGTCAAGTCAAAAGTTCCTTGTGTAATAGATACCTCTGGTTCAATTACATCTAGATCAGCTGCGAAGTTGTCTTTTACTACAACATTTGTCCAGTCTTCACCAGAGTCGTTAGAAACTCTAAAGTGGAATGTGTATGTGATTAGCTCTCCGACCTCGATAATGCCATCTCCATCTGCATCATCAATGGTGACTAGTTTGCAAATTTTTTCGTCTTCACTGCATGCCACATTGTGACTTGTTTCAAGATCATATACGACAGAACCAGATGTTTCGATTCCTGATAGTGCGATTTCTATCTCAACTGAATGGTCGCCTGTCACCGAAGGAGTTGTGGTTACTGTCGATGGATTGCTTTGTACGCTAATTCCTGTAACAATCCCTTCGGGTGTACCAACCCAGTCTAGATCTGTGATATCAAGTGTTAGAGGAGCTGCTATATCAGCACCAAGACTATCACATAGAAAGAAGGCACCTGTAAATTCGCCCCATGAGACTGTAATTGTGGAGTCTTCAACATCTACGGCAACGCTTTCATCTGGGCTTCCACATGCACCACTACTTCCCCAACTAAACTCTGGTCCGAGTCCCGTAGTTACTGTTGCGGTTTGCGGATTGACACCGTTACCAGCGTCTGCGCCAACTAATTCAACTGTAACATCGTCGCCTATTAGAGAAGCATGTGCCAAATTTGTTGGAATAATCAGTCCTAGAATTGTTATTGCCATAATTGATGTTGTTAAGATTTTTGTTTTCATTGTTATTGTTATTTCCATTTTTGGAAATGACTAATAAGACATGCTTATCTTTTGTAAGTTTTATTTACAAATTTGTCAGCTCGATCTACAAATTTTTTATTTTCAAATTGTGAAAATGTAGACTTATCTTAGAAAAAACCACAATGCAGCTACAAATCCAGCATAATATACAAGAATTCCTGTCGGAATAATGGTAAGAAGTAAAACTTTCTGTTCTTTCATGGAATCGATCTCGCTTTGATCTCATTTAAGAATTAGGAATGATGAATAAGGAGTAATTCTTTATGACATACAAAAATATCTTTGTCACTCTTACGCATGGCTACAAGACTGTAGATCTTTATTTCCATTTTTGATTTTTGCGCCACTTTAGTTTTTGTAATCGGCGCATGTAATTTTTTGTAAAATCCTGTGTGACTTTCTTTCCATATTTTTTATGCATGAAAAGCATGAGATCATTCCAACTCAGACTAGCCATGTGCTCCATAGTCTTCTTGTCTGGAGAAGGGATTTTGCGTTCCATCACATGGTGTCTAAACCCACTGCCTGTAAGTCTTTGTATTGGTTTTAACTTACAACTAACTAATTCACTTGTGTTAGTCATTTTTTCCCTGTCTTCAATGAATTCTCTGAGTGAATCTAACTTGATTTCTCACCATCAAGAATTTATTTGCACAAAAGAATCATCTGGTACTTTGAGATCCAGAAACACTTCTGGATGGATAATTTTTGCCAGAATTTCAATACCTGTAACTGTTCTTGGACCTGGCTTGCTAAAATAAGAATTGGCGTCTACAGCAAAGACTTGGTTGTTTTGAACTGCTGGAATTGACTTCCACTGGGAATCACTTGTAAGCTTTGAATACTCTACACGAATGCGGTTGATGTCAAACCCACATGGCATCAAAACTATGATATCAGGTTTAAAATTCATCGCTTCCTCAAGTTTCATCCTCCTTGAACGCTCACCTGTTACGCTTATTCCGTTTATTCCTCCAGCAATCTCAACCATTTGTGGCACCCAATGGCCTGCGGTGAATAACGGATCAAGCCATTCTATGCAGAGAGCTCGAGGTCTTGATTTGACAGGTCTTGTCTTCACATATTCAATTCGCTTTCGAAGTGAGCTAATCAAGTTTTGAGCTTGCTCTTCCTTTCCAACTTTTTTTGCTATTTGTAAAATGTTTGAAAAAATATCTTCAAGGTTATGAGGGTCTAAAATTACAACCTCTGGTTTTTTTTCTAAAATGGAAACAGCTTTGCTTATCTCTTTTGAGGCAGGAGAACAAACATCGCACAATCCTTGTCCAATAATTAGATCAGGACTAGATTTCTTTAGGACTTGTTCGTCTAATAGATAAATATCACTACCTACTTGCATCATGTTTGAAATCTGTTTGTCAATCTCTTTACTGCTGATTTTAGTATGATCAAAAGATGATCTTATTACACGCGGCTTGCTTTTTGCTTGCTCTGGATAGTCGCATTCATGTGTCACACCCACCAGTTGGTCTCCTACACCAAGCTCGTATAATATCTCTGTTGCACTTGGGAGGAACGAAACAATTCTTTTGGTAGAAATGGTTTGCGTCATGTTTTATTGTTTTTTAATTTTAAAAAATTATCACAATCCACCGCCTGGGATTTCACTGAGCTCAATATCATATCCGCTAGGGTCACTGATGTAAATCGACCGTGATTTTTCAAACTGAACTGGTCCGTCATAGTAGACCTTGACACCCAACGATTTACATTTTTCCATTATCTCGTTAAAGTTTTCTATGTTAAATCCAAAATGAGCAATTCCACCGTCAGGTGACATGTTGGGATCCTCGTAGAGACAGAGTTTGACTTGGTCATTTCCAATAATTTTGGATTTGTGTTCTGGCTGATCTTTTTTTACTTCAAATCCAAAAAGATTCTTGTAAAATTCTACACTTTCTCCCAAGTTTTTGACAGTCATGTTGACATGATCCATCGAAGTGACCTTTAATGTTCGTGACAAATTAATTACTAATCACGTAGATAATTGATATATTCTTTGGTTTACAATCTACTGAATAAGGCGATTCTGATCTCTGTATCCCGTTGCTGTTTTGTAAATCTCTGATGCGTCTTTGATGGTTTCTTTGATACTATGAACTGCACCAGAATTTTTAGAATCTATAACGGTCATTTTTAATTCGTCTGCCAAATCTCTCACAGAATTTATCATTTCTTTAATAGCAGTGCTCATTTGTGGGAGGTCTTGACCGCTCCCGCCAAGCGAGTCCATCGTACTTTTGGCTGATTTTATCAGCCCCTTGGCTTCGTTTATGACGCCTGTCTCTTCTAGCTTTTTTATAGTATCTTGCATTTTTGTGGAGGCCTGATTCATGTTTTCTGAGATTAGGCGAAAATTTTCTATATTCCTAACCATCTCTGGCGTTTTGAGATCTTTGATTATTTCTTTGGCAACCATGACAGCATCCATGATCTTGCCAAAGGATTCCTGCACTCCAGGCTTTCTTAGCTGGTTCATTAGGTCTACTGCAGAAGAAACAGTTTCCTTGATATCTTTTAGTTTTCCAGTTTTTTCTTCTGCCACAATAATGTAAAATATTTCTCAGATATTAATATCACTAACAAATTATCCTTTGCAAATTTTTTTTTAGAAAAAGAATCAAAGCTACGCGGGCTTTATTTATTATTTCAAAGATTATATCAACAATGACTCTTGAAACAATGAAACAAAAAACTGGCAAGAACAACGAATATGCATCCACCTATTCACCAGAAAAAACTGTTGAAACAATAAAAAACATTGCAGAAAGCATCAGATATTATTCTGCAATGGCAAGACACACATCAAAGACTTTGCGCGAAAGCGGCGCAATTCCAGAGCTTGCAGGAGCTATACGTGAAGCTTCCGCTGCAGCTCGTGATACTGCAAAAGACATTCGCCAAACAGCTGCTGAGCTAAGTGAAAGCGGTACAATCGGTGATACAGTTCGTGCTGTAAAAGAAACAAAAAGAGCAGCACAGGACACAATACACACCGTAAGGGATGCAGCACAACACGCAAGACATCAAATGAAATAGTTTGACTGTCTTTGAATTCGGACATACAGTCTACGTCGCCAGTAAAAACTAGAACCCCTTTTTTATTTACAAATCTGTGCCTGTGACTAGTCCACATTTGAGCACAGTATAATCAATTTTTATTAAAATTTCCAAAAATAGGCCAGAACCGATGGAAGCTTATTTTATAAGACCTTATCGCACATGATAACTTGAAAGAGAGTTTTGCAAGAACAAAATAAAGGAATTAACATTGATAGTAATCTGTTAGCGAGTTTTGAGCGAGACATATGGAGTAAGGTTCCTCATTTAGAAAAACCAGAGGGCGGAAAGGTTGTCAATGCTACGCCCTTAATTGACATAACTAAAGATTTGATAGAGTGTGCAAAAAAAGAGTTTAACCTCAATATTGATGATACAGATCTTCGGGTTTTTGGAAAGTTTGATTCGAACTTACTTGCAGGCTCGATAAAAGTAAGACCCGCAGTAAATATCATCCATGATGCAATTCTAACAGGTAAGCTTAGACAAGGACAGACAATTTTTGAAGCGACCTCTGGTAATTTTGGAATAGCTCTTGGACATCTAGGAAAGATTGGTCTTGATGTCGTTACTCTTGTTTCAAGAAAGCTTCAGGAGGGAGTCTTTGAAGAGTTGAGAAACGAGAAAACGCGTATCTTAAATCTTGACATGGACATCTGCCCTGCTCCAGGGATGAAGGAGAATCCAAATCTTTTGGCTGCCCGAGCAACCGCTTCAAATGTTCGCTCACAGCTTTCTGATTTAGGTTTTGATCCTACCATTTTTGATAGAGCAAGATCTGAAGCAGAAGCAATCCTTGCAAAACAAGACATAATAAACTTGGCAAAGTTTCTTGCAAAAATCTACGACGGTTTCTGCCCAGAGCAATATGACAACGAGTTGAACATAGAAGTGCACAGGACTGTGACTGGTGCAGAGATTGATCAACAATTGCACGAACAAGGCCAGTCGCTTTCAGATTTCAGAATCATCTGCACCTTTGGTACAGGTGGCACCTCAGGTGGCTTGAGCAGATACATGATGGAAAAATTTGGAAAAAAATCGTTACATGTCGTCTTTCCACTAGGTGATCAAGATGTTGCAGGAATTAGAACAAAAGCAAAAGCACTTGGTTTGAAATTCTACGAGCCTGAAAGATATAGTGGACAACATGAGGTAGATTTTGTGCAGGCAAAACGTCTGCTGAAATTTTTTGTAGACAAAGGTCATGACATGGGTGAGAGCAGTGCCCTTGCGCTTTACTCTGTGATGCAGATGGCAAACTTTGGCAATGGAGGAAAGTTTGTAGTAATAGTTGCAGACGGAATTCAAAAGTACAAAAAGAACTTGGAGACGGCAGGAAAGAAGGAAGTAAAACTTGAGGTTAACCTTAAAGAAGCTCTTTCTGACATCAAGAGCTACAACAGAGTTCTCTGGATTCACACGATGTATGCTCCGCAAGAGAAAGGAATAGAGCTAATTGCAAATTCGCTTGGTGTTGATCAAAGCAAGATCTTTGTGCCAAAGGCAAGAGATGTTGAACTACTTTTAATGACCCAAGAGATTCCAAAAGAAATTGATACAGCGTTGGGTGGAGCTGATGGTAAAACATTGCTTGTTTGCATGATGGGAAATACTTCCCTTATGGCTGCCCAAGTACTTGCAAAAAAAGGAATTGTTGCTCAAAGTTTGACTGGGGGAATATCAACACTTTCCCAGGATAAAGGCAAACCAATTTCTGAACTGGTACGAATGGCTACCGAGTAACTTTTCACAAAAGTTCTGTACATAAAACACAAACCATTTTTTTAGATTCACAGAAATATGGTTCATTAATATTAAAAATAGTGAAAAATGCCGTCATCTTAGGTGGAATAATCGTATCACTTTTTGTCTATTTTTTTATGACACTTGTCATTTTTCCCCAAGAATATCTATCGCATGAGGTGATTAATCCACACCCAACACATACTGTAAAATTATCAGATGATAAAATCATGCTTGGCAAATCATTTGTGATCCAAATCGATGTAGAAAACAAAAATGATGTGGCAGATATTTTGATTACTTCGGTTGCATTCCCAAGACTGCAAAAGATTGGAAATGAAACTAGCATAATTAGTTATGACTTTACACAATCTCCAGCGTACATTAAGATTGGAGATAAGATCAACTCTGGATATACTCGTGGAGGTCCGATTACTTCCCAATATCCCTCCATTGAAGCATACAGTAGAAATGTTCCACCAAATTCCGCATATCATGTGGAACTCAGAGTTACACCCCCCGCAACCGGCTCCTTTGACATCTATGTTAAAACTATAGCGATACCTCATACTACTGAGCTTTCTCATTATCCACATGACGGCTTTTTAGATCCTCAGGGAGAATTAGTCGAAGTGCATCATGTGATGGTTAACCCTTAATTATATAAAATATCAAAACCATCTCATGGAAAAATCACAGGGGAGTTTTTTATCAGAAAATTTTGCAGACAAGTTATTTCTTTTCTCCAACCTCGTGATAAGCTTTGGAGTTTTACTAGTTACTATAGGTGGAGGGTGGGATATCACAAACCATCTCCTAAACAGACCGGAGACTTTTTTTTCTCCACCACATGCGTTACTATACGCCGGTGTTGCCATTTCCCTTGCTGGGACACTGTTGATGCTTGCCAGATGGCTCAAGCTGCCATCTAATGAAAAATCAAAGTACAGATTTCCTCTAAAACTTGGAGTAGCTGGGATAATCATACTTGTTTCAGCAGGTCCCTTTGATTTTGCATGGCATAGTAATTTTGGACTAGATGGACTTCTTAGTCCTCCTCATCTAACATTGATCACTGGAATGTTTTTGTGTGCAATAGGTTCAATGATCTCAATTCTTCGCTTTGGAATGGCATTTAGAAATGAATCATATTCAATCCATCATTTTTTGATAGTGCTAGCTTTACTGCCAGTCTGGATGGTCTCCTCTGGATTTTTGTATTCTTTTTCTTTGCCTTTCTCAGAAACAAATTATTTTGATTTTAATCCAGACATTTACTTTGCCGCAGTTTTTGCAACCATCTCTATGCCATTTTTAATCTCAACTATCCTTGTTTTATCATCCAAGTTTGCAAATTACAAGTTTGGAATCTTATCCATCACAGGCATACTATTGTTGCTAATCAACATTGCAAATTCTATTCTTCCCAATCCTGCCTTGGTTCAGACTATTCCATTTTACATCATGACTTTGATTCCATTTGTGGTGTCAGATGTTATTCTTTCTACAAGCAAAAAACGTACTTCTACATTTGTGGTGGGTTCAATTCTTGGCTCAACATTTTATTTTTTGTATTTCCCGCTAATCACGCACGTGTACAATGAGGTAATCTATGATAGAATAGTCTCTGGCAGTGTCACCTTACATGTTTATTTCGAGATGATGCCAATTGTCTTTCCTATTGTTATTGGTCCTGCAATTGTTTTTGGAATAATTGGCACAAAATTTGCAGAAAAAATTTTCTTGAAGATTTCAAAGAAAAATGTCTTGTCAGTTTAATCAAAGATGCTTTTTGGAGATTGTTGATAAATTGTTGGTGCGGATTCGGTAAGACTGGCGCCATTA
>DATIAR010000036.1:0-4566 GCA_035457865.1 Nitrosopumilaceae archaeon | reverse complement strand
CCCTATACTGGCCACTGTACTACAAGGGCCACCAAGGACGGATCCTTTCCTGTCCAGTATTAATCTTAACTAATGGATTATTTTGGATTATATCCTAACATGAGAATCAGACTCTAAGTTTATTATTAACTAAAAAATATTCCAGCGTATGCGAAGTGGAATAATATGGTTTGTTGCCATGGGCATCACTGCAGTAATTACATATTATGGTTCAACATATCTTCTTCCTTGGAAATAGAAAGTTCAAAAATTCAGTTTGATAGATTAGTTGTAACGTAGTTTCTTCTTTATGCTTCGTAGTTTACGCATTCCAAACGATTTGACTTTCCATCTTTTTGTGTATCGATATGTAACAAGGGCAGAAATTGCAGTAGATATGCCCAAAGTAGGTATCATCCAAAAGAAGTTTTCCTCATTGTTTGGAAATAGACTAAAGATAGTTGCAAGTGTATTTGGTACAAGAACTGCTGTTCCAGCTACTGTAAGCCAAACTATGAGAGTTGCAAGTTTATTGGAAACTTCTGCCTGAATTACGTTTATTCCTGTAGCAACTACCTGCATGACGTTCTCTGACATTTGGATCTGTCTATCGAGTCTACCAAGAAGAACCTCAAATTTACCAAGGATTATTTCATCGTCAGAAATCATTTCAGCATCTCCATACTTTAGGTTCTGAACTGTATCATATGTTGCCCACACAGCGTTAAGAAAAGTTAGAAGTGAAGTCTTCATATCAGAGAGTTCAAGGGACAGATCCTTCTGGATTTGTCTTGCACCTGCAAGATCTAGCTCAAGCTGTTCTGCTCTTTCTATGATTAGACGTAGAATTGAAAAGTTTGTTTCACTAAGCTCATCTATTATTCTTGCTACAAGAACTGTCTGTCTGTCCGCCCAGCTTTCAGGTTCTTTTGGAAGTTTACGCAATAATGTGTTGGAATAATTGTATAATCGTGTTATTTTACCACCATAATCATCGTGAATAGTAACTACGAGGTCTTTTTTGATGAATATCAATAGGGGTGATGTTTGTGTCTTGTTTGCCCCTGTAACTACAAAGGGAAGCATCAAACCAAGTGTATCCTCTCTGTCTTCATAATGTGATACATATCCTGACAAAAGAACTGATGGATCCATGTTGATGCCAAGGTTTGCGAGAATCTTGGGGGTTTCTT
The DNA here is from genome assembly GCA_035457865.1 of Nitrosopumilaceae archaeon. Lineage (GTDB taxonomy): Archaea > Thermoproteota > Nitrososphaeria > Nitrososphaerales > Nitrosopumilaceae > UBA8516. Next base: position 3,394 of record DATIAR010000036.1, on the reverse strand, counting down.
CAACAATATTATCTACAACACATTCAATCCAAGTAAGGTGTCCTAGTGATATAGTTCTGGCGGCTTCCTCAAGCTGAACGCTTGGTTTTTTGAATGGAGTTCCTTCTGTTTCAAGTCCTGCAACACTTACGGCCTTTATCATTAAAATAAAAACGAGTTTTCACTTATATACACGTATTTATGAATCAGATATCGCACTTTTTGTAAATTCCTGTAGATTTAATTAAAACCATATCAGAGTAATCCCATGAGTTGTTCTGGTGAGACTGTTGAATCTGATAACGAAATAATACAAATAAAACCAATGATACTTGACCAACTAAAAAAAGCAAAGTATGGAGTTTCTGATCATGCTACAGTAGAGTTGTGTCATTGGACAAAAAAATCATTCAAAAATGAAGGAGATTGTTATAAAATGAAGTTTTACGGTATCACAACTCATAGATGCATGGAGTTTTCTCCAGCAGGAATGTACTGCGAGAATAGATGCATTTACTGTTGGAGACCAATGGAGTTTTACAATTCAATGAAAATGCCTGAAGATAAAGTGGCAGAACCAGAAGAAGTGGTAGCAAATCTCATGGAAGAAAGAAAAAAACTCATCATGGGACATTATGGAGATCCAAAACAAGACAAGAAAAAGATAGACGAGTCATTGCTTCCAAGTCATTATGCCATATCACTGTCTGGAGAACCAACTATGTATCCAAAACTACCGCAGCTCATAAAATATCTAAATACCCTTCCTGCAACAAAATCAATTTTTCTTGTTACGAATGGTCAAGAACCTGAAATGTTACAAAGGTTACAGGACGAAGACGCGCTTCCTACTCAGCTATATCTTTCTACCAATGCTCCAAATGAAGAAATCTTTCAGATAGTTAACAAACCAAGATACAAGGATTCTTGGGAAAGATGGAATGCCAGCCTAGAGATGCTTTCGGAGATGAATACACGGACTGTGCTCAGAGTTACTTTGATAAAAGATTACAATTCTAACAATGAATTGATTCCCGAATATGCAAAGATGTTCAAGCAAGCAAATTCACATTTTGTCGAATTAAAGTCATACATGCATGTAGGAAGATCTACTAATAGACTAGAATATTCAAACAGCCTTGAGATGGATGAAGTGAGACGTTTTGCATCTGAACTTGCAAATAAAAGTGGAGTTTTTTCGGTCATGGATGAAAGTGTAATGTCAAGGATAGTAGTGTTGCAGAATCATAAACGATTCATCGATCGTTGGATCTCGACCTATGCAAATACCAATTAGCAAATTTTTTTATTGCAAGATATCTGTGAGAAATGAGATCCTTTTCTTCTAGCTGGGCATACGTTTTAGTTTGACCTTCAGGAATAAAGATTGGATCATATCCCCATTTTTTACCAGTCGGTTTTTGTGAAATTTTTCCATTCACTTCAGCTTTAAACAGTTGTACATCATCTTTTTTTTCACAATATGCTATGACTGATTGAAATACAGCAGTTCGTTTTGATTTTATTAATTTGATAATTCCTTCATTTCCGATTGTTTTAAATGTAAATGATGAATATGGTCCAGGAAAACCATTTAGCGAGTTTATGAAAAGACCATCATCCTCTATCATAACTGGTTTGGAACATCTTGAAAAAGCATCTAGAGCTTTGTGATAAGCTACTTCTTCAAGTGAATCTGCTTGTATTTCTTGTAAACTACATTTGAAAAACTTTAGTGAAATTCCAAATTTTGTCAAGATGCCTTTGGCTTCTTCATATTTATTTTTGTTTGATGATGCAAATAATATACTAGACAACGTTAGCGTATCTACCCCTGCTTTCTATAACTGATACTTGAGACAAAACGCGATTATGTCTTGAAGGACCTACTATTTTTTTATAGCCTTTTAAAAATTCAGCCCATGCTTTTTCCATTATATTAGCATGTGCGCTATTTAGTATCTCTTTGTAAAGTCTCAGATCTATTGCATGATCCTCTATTTTGTCTGTTCTTTGTGCAAGTCCAAAATCAATTACAAACACTGTATCATTCATGTAAAGGAAGTTAGATGTAGTAAGATCTCCATGCATAATACCATTTTTATGTAATCTACCTACAATTTTACCAATCTCTTGGCAAGCTTTAATCATTTTTTGATTTGGAAGATCGCGTACCAACTTCCCTTTCATATGTTGCATGTATATCCTACACATTTTTGTGTCTACATAGTATACAAGAGGAGAACAAACTCCAAATGATTTTACAGTGGATATGATGTTTGATTCACGTATGGTTCTCTGTTCTCTTATTCTTCTATCAAGTATTGGGTTTCGATAATCTTTTTTTTCTCTTATTTTTAGTATAGATTTGTTTTCATTCCATAAAGTAAGATAAATGTCAGCTTCCGCGCCTTTTTTTAATAATTTCATTAGAGTTATAACTTGTAGCTAGAGATTAAAACTTATTATGGATAACTCAGAAGAAAAGATAATTCAAGAAGATTGTTCTGAAGATTCTGCTGGTAGTGGGATTCTTACGCTAACAAACGCAAGAATTGCCTTTGATAAAACAAAGGGAAGAATTGCAGATTTTTCAAAAAAAATTGGTGATACAGTTATTGATGTACCGTTGAACCAAATTATAGAAGTTGGAAAGGAAGGCTGGCTTGTAAAAAAGGTCTGGATTAAAGTCCAAACGCCAGAGGGGCAGAAAACCTACAAGTTTGGCGTGTACAACACTAACAAATGGCTAAAAACATTACAGAAAACAATAGCACAAAATAAAAATCAATAAGGCACTACAACTGTATCAAGTCGCCATGATTGCCTCACGAAGGTATCTTCAAGGTTGACTCCAGATTTATGAGATGATTCTAGTAGTCCGGTCCAAGCAATTTGTGAACCACAGTCACCTGCATATTCTTTAGGTGACACAAAAAACTTGCAATCTTGTCTTTTACATATGCTAATTAGAATTTCTGAAAGTCTTTTGTTTGCAGCAACTCCACCTACTATTAGAAGTTCTTTTTTTCTAGTAAACGATAGTGCGCGTTCAGTAGCCTCACCAATCATTGCAAAAGCAGTCTCTTGTAATGAAAAACAAGCATCCTCAAGATTCTTTGGAATTACATGTTTTGTTGCAGAAAGTAAACCAGAAAAAGATACATCATTTCCTTTTACAACATATGGAAGAGCGATGTAATTATTTGACTTTGAGGCAAGTTTCTCGATTTTTCCACCACATGGAGAAGCAAATCCCGCATTCCTACCAACCTGATCTAATAACTGACCAAGTGTTATGTCCAAAGTTTCTCCAAACACCCTCCATTTTTTTGATAAAAATGCCAAGATCATTGTATGACCTCCAGAAACTAGCAGCACTAACGGATCTTTTGCTCCAGTCAACATCTTTCCA
>DATIAR010000035.1:0-3048 GCA_035457865.1 Nitrosopumilaceae archaeon | reverse complement strand
CTTGTTGCATTTGAGCCTGAGAACCTCTTTTACATGACTGGTTTTTGGGGCGAGGCAATTGGCGTCTTGGATAAATTAGGCACTACAATAATTGCCCCAGAGCTAGAAGCTGGGCGTGCAAAAGAAGAATCTGTTGGCTGCAAAGTGATAAAATCAGAGAGGGGAAAAGGTGCACTTTCTACACTAATCTCGAAATTAAAGGGGGCCAAAGTATGCACAGATGGTACCAATTATGATACAATTCAATCAATGAAAAAATCTCTTTCTCTGGTAAAACCATCTACAGATCCATTTTATCGTGCACGTGAGATCAAAGACTTGGAAGAAATCAGTATCCTAAAGAAGGCTTCTTCGATTTTGGATGAAATGTATGAGCTTTGTGTAGATGAAATAAAAATTGGGCAGTCAGAGCTTGAACTGCAAACTATCTTGATGTCATATGCAATGGAGCGAGGAATGTTTGCAACTGGATACAAGTCAACTTTGAATCCATTGATAATAGCTGGTGGACCAAATGGTGCATTGCCACACGCTCAAGTTACAAAAAGAAAATTTGCAGACGGTGACATGATTGTAGTTGATTTAACTTTGAGATACCAAGGATATGTCTCTGATGCAACAAGAACTTTTGGTCTTGGTTCTGTATCTTCTGAGGCAAAAAAAGTGTATGAAATAGTAAAACAATCACAGGAGGCTGGACTCAAAGCTGTTAAGGTAAAAGCTTCTTGCAAGTCAGTTGATGATGCTTGCAGAAAAGTGATACAAAAGAAAGGATATGGCAAGTACTTTATTCACTCCACTGGTCATGGAATAGGACTAGAGGTTCATGAGTTGCCATGCATCAGCTATTTGAGTAAGACAAAGCTTGAAAAAAACATGGCAATAACTGTGGAGCCAGGAATTTATCTTCCAAACAAGTTTGGTGTAAGAATTGAAGATTCTTTAATTGTAAAAAACAAACCTGATGTGATGCACAAGTTTACTAAAGATTTGATTATAATCTAGTATCTGGTTCAACAAACTCAAATTGATCGCTTTACGCGATCGCTTTCTCTATCATTTTTCTAATGAATCTAGCAATCTCTTGTTTTTTCTTCCATCCTGATTGAGTTGTTTTTTTTGAATCAACAATAATTACATTGTTGTATTCAGTATTCATTTTGTATTTTTGCGATCCTATATCATTTGCAATCATAAGATCTGCATTGGATTCGATCATCTTTTTTCTTGCCAAGCTAATAAGTTTATTTTTAGGAAAATTTGTTTCAGCTTTGAATCCCACAAGAAAAACATTCTTTTGTATTTTTTTAATTTGATCTATAATTTTTGATGCACGTTTTAGTTTTAATATAATTTTATTCTGTTCACTTTTGATTTTTGTTGAGCTTGATTTTTCTGGTATGTAATCAGAAACTGCTGCAGCTAAGATTACAACATCAAATTTTTGTTTCATCTCTTTTTTTACAGCGTCAAACATCTCTTGACTAGTTTCGACTCTTATCAGCTTGACACTTTTTGGAGGTAATTCTTTCCCAGGACCATAAATGAAAGTAACTTTAGCTCCAGCAGAAACAAGCTCAGACGCTAACAAAACTCCAGTCTTGCCGGTGCTTTGATTTGTTATAACCCGTACAGGATCAATGTACTCTATTGTTGGCCCTGCAGTGATAAGCACTTTTTTTCCACGTAATTTAGATGAAGCACCAAACTTTCGGAGAACAAAATCAAGCACATCCTCAGGTTCTGCAGCTTTTGCCTTTTCCTCAACCATTTGGGGAGCAACAAAATCCACTTTGTTTTTTAGAAAATCCATGTTTTTTCTCACTGCTGGATTCTCATACATTGCCTCATGCATGGCCAAGGCTACAACAATTTGTATCTTTGAACCAAATCCAACGCTTAAAACAGTAGATATTGGCGTATCATCTATCCCATTTGCCAATTTCCCAAGTGTATTTGCAGTACATGGATACACTACAATCAGATCAGATTTTTTATAATCTGCAATCTTAATATGTTCTAAATTTCCGGTGAGCTTTGTTATCACTTCGTTTCCCGTTGCCCATTTGAAGTAGCTTGGCTTGATCAAACTAGTAGCAGCTTTACTTGCAACGCAAGTAACATCAGCTCCATGTCGCATAAGCAGTCTAGCTAGCTCAATTGATTTGTATGCTGCAACACTTCCAGTTACACATAAAACAATTTTTTTTCCAGCAAGCTCAGTACCATGAGAACTTACAATGTCTAGGGAAGGATGGTCACGCAATTTCCTTTTTCAACCTTTCAAGCTCTGATTTGTCAATAGAAAAGCAATGTTCTTTTGCAGGAAATTTATTTGATATTATATCATTTTTATAAGCTTCAACAGCCTTGACAATTTGTTGCGAAAGTTCAAGATATCTCTTGGCAAATCTTGGTTTTAGCTTGTCATACAATCCAACAACATCATGAAACACAAGCACCTGACCATCACAGTCTGGACCAGATCCGATCCCAATTGTTGGAATTTTAATAGAATTAGTAATTATCTTTGCAACTTCTTGTGTAACCATTTCTAGTGCAATGCTAAAAGCTCCAGCTTCCTCCAGTGCCTTTGCATCCTCAATAAGCCTTAGTGCAGCATCCTTTGTCTTTGCCTGTACCTTGTAGCCTTCCTGTAGTACAGTAGTCTGAGGCTGTAATCCTATGTGACCCATAACTGGTATGCCTGTCTCCACAATAGCACGAACCGTCTCAGTTACCTCACGACCGCCTTCTAGCTTGACAGCATCCGCACCTGCCTTGATTAGTCTGCCAGAATTTTCTATCGCCTGAGATTTGCTTGCCTGGTACGACATGAATGGAAGATCAGCTACTACCATTGCATTTTGTCGCCCTCTGCTAACAGCTTCTGTAAAAAAACACATCTGCTCCATTGTAACTGGGATTGTATTTTGGTATCCTAGCATAACCATTCCACCGCTGTCTCCCACAAGAAGGATATCCATTCCAGCTTTATCACAAAGTAAAGCTGTAGTGTAGTCGTATGCAGTAATTACAGAAATCTTT
>DATIAR010000034.1:0-12854 GCA_035457865.1 Nitrosopumilaceae archaeon | reverse complement strand
AAACATTGTTGACTCGTTACAATCAGAAAACGAGCAATTAAAAAAAGAAAATGCTGTTCTAAAGCGTGATTTAGAAAAACACAAGAAAAACTAAACCGATCTTTATAAACCATATTTGTTTATCTGAGTCATGACAAAAACACCAAATCAGAAATGGGAAGATGAAATCATCGAATATAGAAAAAAATGCCAGAGAATCTTGCTGGTTTCATCTTCGATAAGATATGTCGGATTAATTAATGAATATGGTAGAACGCTTACTGGAATCATAAAACAAGGAACGCGTCCACTTTTAAAACCAGGTCAAGTAAGGAACGAATTCTTTTTAATTTCAACCATGTTATCTATGCGAAGTTCTAACTATTCATCAATAGGGGACATGGATTACGGGATTTTTAAACACAAAAAAGTTACATTACTTGTATTTAGTAGAAAAGAAGGTACTTACTACATATCTTTAGGTGAGGACGTAACATTTGATTCGTTATCTGAAATAATTGGAAAAATCAAAAAACTAATTTAGAGAGGGGCAAACCCGTGAAATCCCGAAGCCTGTTTGGCAGTATCTTGCAGTACAGGTTCGAATAAAGAGATCATATACTTATCAGGATCCAAAATTATTGCGTTTTTCCCTACGCTATGTGATTCGATATCTCTGTATACTGTAACTTTTTGTGCTTTTAGCTCTTGTAATGCACTCTCAATATCTCCTACTACGAGTCCGATTACGATTCCATTCTCAATTGATGTGCCTGTGTTAATTGGCTTGCTTGCAGTATGTAAAATCACTGTAGCGCCTTGTTTTGCCAGCTCTACCCAATTCTCCCTCTGGTTTTTTATGGGCAACCCTATCACTTCATTATAAAATTTAACAGATTTTGCCAAGTCTGATACTGCAATTATTACACTGCCAAGACGCCTTATTTCCATATTAAAAATTGATACTACTGTGTTAAAATCTTTTGCTATACTACCTGTACCATTGTCTCTGTGCGTTCAACACCATTTATGTTTTGAATTTCAGTTGTAACGTCTTTGATTTGACTTAAAGATTTTACTTCAATTAGAGCTACGGCATCAAACTGTCCACTTACTGCAAATGAATCATACACAGATTTTACCTTTCTTAATCTTGCAGCAATTAGTTTTTTTGGAGATTTAACCAAAACTACTGCCTTTACCAACCCAAGTTAACCTCCACTTCTATCAGAGTTTCTGTTGTAACAATTTCACGGATTTTTTTAAAATCAATTACAATGTTATTTATTTCATCAAGAGTACCTTGAAGTACAACTGCGATATCTGATCTACCAGTAACTACCATGATCTCGCGAATAACTTTGCGGGATTTTTTTAGTGCTTGTATGACTGCATCGACTTTTCCAGGTTTAACTGTGATTAGACAAAGTGCTCTCAATATAGATATTATCACTAACGTATGGATAAGTGTTTATGATGTTTACTTGATTGAATGTTGTATTACAATTTGTATATGAAATATGGTCTTTACAAACTATTCTAATCTTCAGCTTCTTGCGAACGCGCTTCTTCAAGATATGCTCTTCTAGCTTCCAGTTCAGCGTCTTTATCCAAGTTTGCGTCATTTTCTACTACTATGATTCCAGTATCATCAGATGCAACTAAATCCTGCTTTAGCTTGGATTTTGATTTTACTGGTGCCTTTTTCTTTGGCCTCTTTTCTACGGCCTCCTTTTTCTTTTTTGTTTTTTTCTTGTCTTTTACCATGGTAGTGACTTTTTGCTAAGTTGTAAATCATGTTATTAAACTTGTCTCATGATCTAGCCCAAATAATCCTTAGGCAAGCGTTGATTTCATATTAAATGAAATGCCGCCGGCGGGACTTGAACGCGCGACAGCTCGGTCTTCAGCCGAGTGCTCTCCCGGGCTGAGCTACGGCGGCACAGCGAATTATCCAATAAGTGGGGAATTAAAGTGTGTCTTTTCTAACTTTTCCAAGCAACGTCTTTGATCATTTTTCTTTTATTGATCACACGAGATATGACAAAAAAAAGATCAGAAAGACGATTGATGTAAATCTGACATGTTTTGTTTATTGCTTCATTTTCTGATAGTTGTACAATGTGCGTTTCTGCGCGTCGTGATATTGCTCGTGTCAGATGAACCTGTGCAGCAACAGCGTCCCCGCCAGGTAAAATAAAATATGTTATTGGAGTTAATTCGGCTTCAAATTTATCTATGTTTGTTTCAAGAAATTTTACCATGTTTTCTGTAATTCTGTTTAATGAGACTTTCAAATCAGGATTTGCAAGATCTGCACCTGCTACAAAAAGATCATTTTGAATCCTTTCTAATAGATCATGAATGTCATCATCTAATTTTGATGATAAGACTATACCAATAGAAGAATTTAGTTCATCAATTGCGCCATATGCAATGATTCTTTGGCTTGATTTTGATATTCTCTTGCCTCCAATCAAGCCTGTAGAACCATCGTCGCCAGTTTTTGTATAAATTTTTGTCAACTATTAATGAGCGGTGTTCGGTATTTTTATCTTGTTCGAATCATTTCATTGATTTTAATCAGAATTTGATGTTTTTTTATGTTTGGGCAAACTTCAAATGATTAATTTAATAATGGTGTCCAGAATGTGTTAAAAACATGACAGAATTAACTTGTCCATATTGCGATTCGAAGTTCCCTGACAAAAAAGATCTCTCAAAGCACATAGACAGGATACATGGTGGAGCGGGGTTATTAGAAGGCGATAGAAGGAAATTTTAATGCTCTTTGATTTTTTTAATATTGTATCAGAATTAAAAAAAATCCCACGGAAAGGGTGGAAGGAAAAGCTTGGTTTACAGAATCCAGAATCTGTAGCTGATCATTCTTTCATAACAGCCGTTATGGCAATGACAATTTCAGATTTGAAAGGGATGGATACGCAAAAAATATTAAAAATGTCATTATTGCATGACTTGGCTGAATCGATAACAGGTGATTTAACACCAGACGAGATTCCAAAAGAATCTAAAAATGAATTAGAAAATCAGACGATGACTGACATTTTTTCAAAATTACCTACAAATCTTGCAAATGATTATTCAAAAATATGGAATGAGTATAAAGACGGCAAATCTAATGAAGCAATTTTAGTGCATGATGTGGATCGGCTAGAAATGGCATTACAAGCACGTAAGTATCGCTTAGAAGGACTTCCAGAAGATAAACTTGAAACATTTTTTTCGTCTGCTAGAAAAGATATCAAAAGTGAGTACATGCTAGAAATTCTTAATGAGATATCCTATAAATAACAAAAACGCGTTAAAGTTTCTATGCAATATTTTATGGCATTAAAAATAGGTGAAAAACGCGTAAAAAGTGCCAGGGAATATCTGAATAAATTTACAAATGACACTGCAATGCCCGCACTTGCTTTAAAGGACAACAAGACAAACGTCTGGGAACCGGTAGGGGAAGAAAATATGTATGCCGTTTTAAATGATGCGGGAGGATATGTCCTTGTTGATGTAAGTGGGTACATGATAGTTTTGTGTGACAAAAACGGAATCTCTAAAGCCATAGCTAGAGGATTAGATGCGCAACGGAAAGACGCCATTGTAAAGATGCTTCAAGCAGATAATATACAAGAATACAAAGGTGAGGTTTCTCTTCCTGTATGAGAGCATCATATTGGCTTACTCAATTTCATATAATTTCAAGTCAACACAATTACAACACAAAAAACCATCAAAAACACTAAAAATATGTTTACAGGAAATTCTGGGATTACATTGTTTCCTATTATCTCCACTTGTTGGGTACCTGTTTTAATAACAAATCCTAGTCTGGTGTCATTCCCATGAGAAGATAATTCATATCCTTTTTCGATTCCATCTACTAGTAAAACAAACTTTTCATTATTAGCTGAAATCACTTCATTTGGAAATCGTATCCAGACATTATCAGTCTGAAAAATATTATCAAAATTGATCAGTAGTGATTTTTTTTCTGGTATGACAGACATGGCTGTAATCACGGCATTGTAATCTTGATTGCTACTGTTGCCAAGTATTATGCCATAGTAGATATTATAATCCTCATTATTTACAACCAATGAGAATTTTTTGCCGGATATGATAGCAAGATCAGGTATTCGATTAATAGATTTACTAGATACATCATCGCTGACAGATAATACAGGAGTTGGGACAAAAAACATAGAAACTAGCACAAATCCAAAAAACAATACAAGGCTACTCAAATGAAATCGATACACTCTTGATTTTAACAATCTATAATGTAAATTGATAATTATCAAACCTGATTACCAATTTAGAAAATCATAGATTGTTATTATATGCTCAATTTTGAGCTATGAGACTTTGCCCTAAACTCCCTTTTCATATCTGAGGTCTCAATTACATAAAACATCTAGACTAAAATCTAGTCGTTTTTCGACTTAATATTACATTAAATTAGTGCTGGCATTCAATTCTAGGTATGACAAAGAAATTTGAACATGAGATAGAGGTACGTGGCCATCTCATAGATTCAATGATACTTACAAAGATATTTGATGTCATAATGGATCTTAATGGTGAATTCCAAGTACAAGAGTTCAAAGTTGGTAAGAAAAAGGAAGATGAAAGCTATGCCAAATTACTCATACAAGGAAAATCACAAAAACATCTTGATGATATTTTAGAATCTGTATACAGAGAAGGTGCAACATCAAAAATCCAACAAGCGATCAAGCTAAAACCTGCACCAAAAGACATGGTAATGCCTGATGATTTTTACAGTACTACAAACAATCAAACAGAAATTTTCTACAAAGGAAAATGGATCAAAGTAGAAAACATGATGATGGACAAGTGTATAGTGGTAAACAGAAAAAGTGCACGTTGTACACCTATTCGTGAAATCAAAAAAGGAGACATGATCATAATTGGAGAAAGCGGAATAAAGATCACCCCCCCTGAAAGACCAAGAGAAGGAGTAAATCTTTTCCAATTTATGGGAAGCAACAGTTCAAGTGAACGACCAACACAACACATTGCAAGAAAAGTTGCCTATGATATTTTCAAGACAAAAAAAGAAGGCGGAAAGATAATCCTAGTAGGCGGGCCTGCCATAGTGCATACTGGCGCATCTGACTCTATTGCATCTTTAATAAAAAATGGATTCATCGATGGAGTCCTTGCAGGAAATGCTCTTGCAGTACATGATATTGAATATGCTACGCTTGGAACATCACTTGGAATGAACGTAAAAGACGGCACTTTGGCTGTTAGAGGACATAGAAACCACATGCAGGCAATCAACTCTGTATTCAAGGCAGGATCTATAGCAAAAATGGTTGCAAGTGGCTCATTAAAAAAAGGAATAATGTACGAGTGTGTTAAAAGAAAAATTCCTTTTGTCTTGGCAGGTTCATTGCGAGACGATGGACCATTGCCTGATGTGATGACTGATATGATTGCGGCTCAAAAAAAATACAAGGAAATTCTAAAAGACGCAAAAATGGTTATAATGATATCTACAATGCTTCACTCTATAGCTACAGGAAACATGTTGCCAGCAGAAGTCAAAGTAATTGTAGTAGACATCAATCAACCAACAGTGACAAAACTGATGGATAGAGGAACGTGGCAGGCACTTGGAATAGTATCTGATGTAGGGGCATTTCTACCACTAGTTACACAAGAGATTCAGAAACTGATAAAGTGAACACAATAAAATATCAAAACCTTTCTACTATTTTTGAATGTTTGACATCATTCCAGAACCCATCATGTCACGCCAGTTAGTGTTATTCATCATCCATGGTCCCATCCAATTTTGTTGAAACTGTTGATTTTTCATCAACTCTTCCATAAATTCATGATGTTCTAACATGTTGCTAAATATTTGTTGTCTAAGATTCGGATCATTCATCATGTAACCCATCATATTTGGACCCATCATTGTTCCCATCAATTGCATATGTTGTGGATTTTGCATCATCGTGTTATGCATTCCTTGCATGAATTGTTGATTCTGCATCATGTTATTCATCATTTGTTGATGAAATTGAGGATCTTCCATCATTTTTTGCATTGTTTGTGGGTTTTGCATCATTGTAACAGGATTATTTGTATTTATAAAAATAAGATAACCTATGCCAATACCTGCAAAAAACACTCCTATTGTTATTCCTATCCAAACATATGGTTTTGCCATGTGTTGTTTTTCTATCTGATGTAATTATAGCCAAGGAAAAATATCATAAATGATAATCAACACTGAAAATTCATCTGTCTAATACAAATGCTCTTTTTACAATAGGAGGTTCTTTGACTTCATGTATGAACATCTCCATTGTTTTACCTATGCCTATCGGTTCTTGTTCATTTAGAATATCTTGAGCTCTTGAAATCTTTCGCGCTTTTTCAGCGTAAATTGTAAATAAAATTTCATTGCTGGTTACCTTGTCACCGCATTTTTTATTTAAAACAATTCCGGCTCCTTTATCTTTTGGAGCTCCAGCTGCTCTAGCTATCCCTACAAGAATGTTGTTGTCCATCCATAAAACTTGGCCAGTTTTTTTTGCTTTAATTTGTAGAATTTGATCACCGATTACAAGATCATCTGGCTTTAATTTGGAGTTTCCGCCTTGTAATGAAATCATTTCTCGTAGTTTTTTTTCTGCCTTGCCTGTACGTAACATATCTTTAGCTAAATTATATCCATTCTTTTTACCAGCAATTTCAAAAATTGCACCGGCAATATGACATGCTTTATCAATTAAATCCGAAACATTTCTTTTTTTCAACAAAGCCTCCAGCGCCTCTCTTGCTTCCAAAGCTGGACCTACACTGAGACCAATGGGTTGTTCACCATGAGTAATCACACAATGTGTGTGTATTTTCATTCTTCTTCCAAGTTCGATTATGTCCTTGGCAAGAAGATCTGCCTCCCCAACTGTTTTTACTTTAGCCCCTCTTCCAGTCGGTATGTCTACTACAAGATGAGTTGCTCCGACTGCTTTCTTTTTACTCATAATAGAGGGCAAAAGTAGAGGATCTATATGTAAGGAATATTCAGTTCTAACAAAAATATCATCAGCAGGTGCAAGTTCAAGTGCTCCTCCCCACACTATACAGCCATTACATTTCTGAACCACTTTTTTCATCTCTTCACTTCCAAGATTTACTGGCATCAGAGTTTCTGCTCTATCTGCAGTACCAGCTGCTGAAGTTATAGCTCTGGACGAAGTTTTTGGAATTGTCAGACCCGCTGCGGCAACTATTGGTACAACAAGAAGTGTGGTTTTATCCCCAGGAACTCCGCCGATACTATGTTTATCTACTATTATGTTTCTACGAAATTTTAACTGTTTGCCAGTTTTTACCATTGAAAATGCTAGGCTTGTTGCTTCATCAAGACCTAATCCTTGAATATGTAATGCAGTCACAAATGCAGCTATTTCACTTTCATTGAGATTTCCTTCAACTACATCTTTTACAATTTCATAAACTTCCTCATACAACAATTTTCTCCCAGCTAATTTGTAACGAATGAATTGTAGTGATTTTGGAAATGCTGCAATTTCAACATCGACTACTGAATTTGATTTTAATCCTAATGCTTCTCTTACTTCCTCGTTTACACTTATGAAACCTCGTTTCACTGATGTTGTAGCAATATTTGCTATTGCGGTAATCTCTTTTTTGTAGAATATCTTTACCCTTCCAGAGGCAGTGATGCCTATTTCATCAGCATCATATCTGTTTAATGCAATGATTGGTTTGCCACCAGATTCAACACCAGAAATAGCGACTCTTAATTTCATCAGAAATATTTCCTCGCCATATTGATAAAATTTCTTACTTTTAGTTGAGTCATATTATTATCAAGATTGATTCTCACTTTTAAAAATAAGCAAATGAAATTCAACTCATAATATGTTTTACAATATTTTGTAATCTTTGCAATCTGGTGTATGAGATGTTTGTTTTACGCGATAGTTGATTGGCGTCTGTAAATAACAAATCTCTTGCTAACATGAACTTATTTTTGGAAAGAATTTCTAATTCCTTTGCTCGTAATCCTAAAATGGTAATTGGATACAATCCCTTTGATTCTATCATATTTTCAAGTCCTTTATCATGGGGGTATCTCCAGCACAATAGCTTCTGATCTACACACTTTGCGTATGTAATAGCATCATCAGATACTTTTGTGTTGCAAACAAGCATTTCTTTATCAAAGGTTTCAGATAGATCTAAAAATCTGGCATGAGTGTATAACGACTCCTTTAATCCAGTGTATATCCCAGGCAGATTGTGGTATTTGCATTCAATCATGTATCTTACATTTGTAGGGTTTGATTTAGCAATAAGATCTATCTCATGTTTTACACATTTTCCGTTTACTCGTGATCTAGTTGCTTCAATATAGTAGCCATAGTTTTCAAGTATTTTTCCAATATAGATTTCAAATGCAAACCCCGCCGGACCCAATAACATTATTGATTCTTTTAGTCTGTATCGATGTTTGATTACATGGCTTTCATCCTCTACGGCAAGAGCATTTAGAACCATCCTGTAAATTTCTTTTGTCCTCATCCCGTTTCGTACCTGTTGACTAATTTTTTTTACAACTTGTTTAGCTAATTCTTTACTTGCTCCAGCACGAATACATGTTGCTTCTACCTTGTTACTATCAAACGGAACTTTCTGACCACTTGCTTTGATTATGTAGATCTGTTTACTCCTCATTTCAGACATGTTCGTATTTCGATAGAAGTGCGTATGTTTTATCTAATTAGAAGGCTTCATTCTCATAAGAATTTGCTCAGTAATTTTGCGTAGTTCGGCGTTTGAACCTATACTGCATACTCTAGCCAGGTCAGTAGTGGTTACAATTCCAACCAATCTGGTTCCACTTGTTACAGGTACCCTATGAATTTTTTTTACTTTCATTAGCTGAGCAAGCTCCCAGACTGTTTCATCAGGACTAATTGTGATTAACGGTGTAGACATTACCTCATTCAGTTTTGTAGAATAGTTTTTATTTTTAGCAACGATCCTTCTAACAATATCTCTTTCTGTGATCATTCCTGTTGCAATATTATTTTCCATTACAATTATGCCTCCTATTTCTGAACTATCCATCATTTCAGCTGCATCTTTAACGGCCATGGAAGAATCAATGGATATTACATTATTTTTCATGATATCTTTTACAAAAGTACTGTCATCCATATCGTACTTCTATAGTCTGGAACTTAAAAATGAGTAGATGATTATCATGATTGGGTATACCACAGGCATGATGTAAAAATCTTCATTTGATGAACATGATTTGATATCAGGTGTGATAATCAGAAGTACTTTTAAAGAAAAATGATTGTCAGACAATATATTGAATTACAAATCTAGCCTACCGTTGATAAAATCTTCTTTGAGTGATCTTTTACCTGATTCATTATATAAATCGCCAGCAGTTAGCATCAGATTAACTGATACAGTTGGGGACGCAGCAACATTGCTATCTCATTATTTGGAATCATTTACTGATTCATTAGTTGTAACAAAGAATGAAAAACCAGTAGGCGTAATAGGTGGAATCGAACTTTTAGACGGTGTTTTGAAAAATCCGACCTCTGATTTTTTCGACAAAACCTCAATCAATAAAATAATGAATGAAAAACTAACTATCATTACAAATCAGACCATATTGGCTGATTTACTAAAACAATGGCAAGAAACTAGACGTGCCTTTGCAATCATATCAAATCCATTTTCTGGTTACTCGGCGATTTCAGCGAGAAAGATGCTTGAAATTGCTATTATGTATGGGGGTGCCATGGCAATTTCGGAAATTCCTAAAAAACGAGCTGTCACTTTTAATAATGATTACACGGCAAGAGACATCATAACTTCAATGTTTGAAAACAAAACTCGCAAGTTGATTCTTGAGAACACATCTTCATTCATAAGTGACAGAATAATTATTGAGAAAATTGTTAAAGAGTTGAATCATTTACATAACATTAAAGGATTTTTAGATATGAAAGCATCCATCTTTAAATTAGAAAATGCAAAAGCGATTTCTGAAAATTCTAGCATTCAAGATGCATCCAAAATAATGTATGAAATGTTATCCCCATATCTTATGGCCAATGATCAGGTCATAAGCCCATGGGATGTTGTTATGAGTCTAAAATCAGAAAAGTTCGTACGATGAGGTTCTATTCCATCATTTTTATTTTGTAACCATGTTTGCTCATAATTTCTTGTACTTTATAATCATCGACTTGATCAAATTCACGATAAAACTCTCCAACTGCATTAAAGTAGACAGGCGCTTGTAGAATTACAACTTTGTCTACTACTTCATTCATCTGATCAATAGTTTCTTTTGGTCCTACTGGTATGGCTACTATGATTTGCTTTGGTTTTTGTTTTTTTACCCATTGTATAGCTACAAACATGGTTGCCCCTGTTGCAATTCCATCATCAACTAATACTACGGTTCTTCCTTCCAAATTATATTCCTTGGTTCCTCTAAATCTCATCAATCTGCGTTCTATTTCCTTCATTTGTACAGATATCTCAGAATCAATGTATTTTTGGGGAACGTTTAGCATCATTGTAATGTTGGCATTTGGAAAATAACTTCCATCATGCGTAACTGCACCGATAGCAAGTTCCTGATTATGAGGAGCTCCCACTTTTCTTGAAACTATGATATCTAGTTTTGCACCTAATTCAGAAGCAATGACATCACCTGTAACTACACCACCACGTGGAATTGCCAGAATTATAGGATCTTCTTTTTTTAACCATTCTAGCTTTTTAGCAAGTCGTTTGGCTGCGTCCACTCTGTCTTTGAAGACAATGTAAGAATCAGTGGCTTCCAACTGCAGTCTCCCTTTTTGATTTTGTCTGATTTTTTGTTTTAGTCAGATGTGTTACAAACCAATCAGCTGCAAGTCGTGCAACTTGTTCAAGTGTTCCGGGTTCCTCAAACAAATGTGTGGCACCAGTAACTATTACTAATTTTTTTTCAGTCTTAAGTTGGTTCAATGCTTCTTCATTCATTTCTATGACTGGACTATCATTTCCCCCAACTATAAGAAGAGTTGGTGATTTAACACGTGGTAATATAGATCCAGCCAAATCTGGTCTCCCTCCTCTTGATACAATTGCATTGATTACATCAGGACAGTCAACGGAGGCAACCAACGCAGCCGCCGCTCCTGTACTTGCACCAAAATATCCTATGTTAAGATTTTTGGTATCGGGGTTTTTTATCACCCAGTTAGTAGCACCAGCTAATCGTTTTGCTAACAGTCCAATATCAAATCTAAGGTGTGCTGTATAGTCATCTACTTTTTCTTCCTTTTCCGTTAAAAGGTCAATCAATAAGGTAGCAAGACCAGCTTTTTGAAGAACCTCAGCAACGTATTTATTTCTGGGACTTTGCCTACTGCTCCCACTACCGTGGGCAAATAAAACAATTCCCTCAGCATACTTTGGAATAGTCAAATCACCATGTAGCTTAATAGAGTCAGTTGAAACTAGCACAGAACGTACTTCGGTGTAATAACCATGCCTTTTGCTTATTGACGCCAATCCTACAATTCCATCTAGGATCATTGAATGAGTTTCTTGATTACAGCATGTACAGTTTATCTTTAAACAGTCCCGTGCTAGACCGTGATCACATTCTTTACAAGTGCATGCAGTATCACGTCCAATCTGATTATCTCTAACTTTGTTTAATTTTGAGCGGTCATTCATAATAGAATCTCAACAACCCATAAAAGTGTCAGGTAACCCTTGTTCATCGACCCAACGATGTGTTTCATTACATCTTCTACAAATTAGTACCTCTCTCCAATTTTGCATAACCGATACTGACGTCTGTTCTAAACTCGACCATAGACCTACTTTAATGCCTGCGGGTTTTCCACAAAAATAACACAATCCTCGATCTGATTCATCAATACGTATTTTTTTTTCCGCGCTCAACAAGATACTGCCTACATATTCGAATAAAAAGCATAAATCCAATTATCATAGTTGGAAATCTAAAAAGGGTAATAACATCACTAAGCCTCGGATTTTGGTAATCCTTTGGTTACCAGTCTCCCTCAAAACATAGACCTTTTCTGGTCTATGCTTTTACTTAGCGGCTACTACCCGTACACAGTACTAAATCAATTAATAAAAAATGATCATGATTATCACTATTGATAATGCGTTTTAGTTTTCATAATGCAGAAATTACAAAATCAGAATAATAATTTCAATACTGAGAACTAGCATCCATCTTTAAATGGAGATTCCTCCTAACTCATTTAGCGATAGGTACCTTGCATTCAAAATCTATAACTTGTAATTCAAGGTGTCTTCGCTATTTTTGTAATGTTCTTGTTCGAATATCTTATAGAATCATGTGGATATGATCTGTTATCAGTGCGGGCAGACTATTCCCTCACAACCACCAGCAAATTCAGAATCAGCCACAATTTGCTTCTCACCAAGTCTTTTTTCATGGTCACCAATCGTCAATACTTGATCAAGCTTACTTCCATATCGGTAAACAGTGATTCCTTTACATTTTAATCGATATGCAAGTAGATAGGCATTTACTACATCTTTTGGTACCGCATTTTCAGACAAATTAATTGTCTTACTAACTGCATTATCTGTATATTTCTGAAAGGCAGATTGCATTTTGATATGCCAATCTGGTGAAATATCTAATGCTGTAACAAAAATCCTTTTTAGATTTTTTGGAATGTTTTTGACTTTTTGTACAGAACCTGTTTTAGCAATCTGGATCAAGAGTTCTTGTGAGTAAAACTTTCTTTTCT
>DATIAR010000033.1:0-14194 GCA_035457865.1 Nitrosopumilaceae archaeon | reverse complement strand
CAAGTTTGTTCTTGCATCAAGTGTAGGAAGAGGAACATAGATTCTCTTTGTAAATCTTCTAAGAAACGGCCAGTCAAGACTCCAAGGTTTGTTTGTTGCACCAATTACGTATAATTTCAAGTCTTTTCCTTTACCGTTAATTCCATCCATTTCTGTAAGGAATTGATTTTTTACCCTAATCTCTCCACCGACTTCGCTGTTTCTGTTTCCTAAAAGTGAATCTACCTCGTCAACAAATAATATTACTGGTAAGCCTTCTTTTTCAGCATACCCACGGGCCATGGTAAAAAGTTTAGATACATTTTTTTCTGCTTCACCAAGCCACTTACTCATCATCGAAGCGGCGTCAACGTTAATGAAATAACCATCAATTTCACTTGCAGTAGCTGCGGCAAGAATTGTTTTTCCACAACCAGGTGGACCATAAAGCAACATTCCTCTTGGCCATCCAAGTGGAAAAAGATCCGGTCTCTTACTTGGATATACTATTGATTCCCGTAGCGCACTTTTTGCATCATCAAGGCCAATTACCTCTTCCCAGCTAACGTTGGGCTTTTCTTTCATTACCATCTCATCAAAGTCATTTTTAGCAAGTTGTTGTTTTTGTTGTTCAGGGGTTGCTTTGGGATCTACCACTGGTTCTAATGCAACATTAGTTAGCTGTAATGCCTTTATCCTATTCTGATACGCTGCAGAACGCTCCATGTAGACTTTGTTTAGTTTGTTATCAGGATACAGTTGTATTAGTTTTACAAGAGATTCTATTGCTCTTTGGTAATTTGTTATAGCCATGCCTCGTGCACCTTGAGAATCAAGTTTGATTGCCTCAGCGGCAAATTTGCTTGCACTATTTTCTAATTCTTGAGGAGCTAGACTCATACCACAACTAAATTTCCACTGCGGTTTTTGTTAGGTATGCTTGTGTGTAAACTGGTGTAGTAGTATTGGTTAAATTAATTGAACTAGAGAGTGGCTCTATCTTTTGTTCTTTATATTCATCAAGACTCTTTTGTACAAATCTTCCTAAGGCCATGTTCTGAGTAACATCCTCATGTAAATCTTGAATCTGTTTTAGAGCAGTTTCTGCAGATATGAGAAGATCATCCATATCATCTCTCAGTATGTTTACGGAGTTAGCTGCATGCATGATGATTCCTATAAATTCCTCCAAGAACTCTTTAATGTCTTTTTTAGCTTGGTATTTTGATAACAAGTAATCGGCTGCCAGCATAACTTGTCTAAGATCCTTTAGCTCCTCTACTGACAGGGTTTCTACGAATTGATCATCCTTGTCTATGCCCTTTTGTATAATTTTTTGTTCTATTTTGGATGAAAGGAATCTTATCTGGTCTAAATGGTTTGGAATGTCTTTAACTGACTTGTCTTTTTTAAAATTGAGCATAACGACTCATGCTTACAAGAAATCTACATTAGGGAACTGCTTGTAAATTTTAGAGTCAGCAATCAATTTAGCTTCATCCAAGAGTGAGCAAGACTGCCGATTTGCCTCTTCAAAGTCTAGATTTGCACCTGTAAGATGACCGGCATCAATGATAAGGCCTCCAAGTACTAAGGATAGTTCACCAAGAGATACATCTGTATCAACGAGTAAACCAAACAGTTGTGAACGTACTGTTCTTACAATAGATATTGTTGGAGCAAGTACAAGCATGATATTTCCTAATCCAAAAACAGAATCTAAACATCTTCTAGCTTGTCTTAATGACTCTATTGCGCGAGAAATTTCTAACTCGAAAACAAGTTTTTCTTTGAATTCTGAAATCAGAATACCTTTGTTTGTTTTTGCATAAAGAGACAGATTGATTTTGCTAAGCTCAGATCTTTTTTGAATGAGCATATCAAGTGTCTTGTCAACAAGTGCGGTGGCGTAATCAAGCCTTGGCTTTAATGTACTTGTTCGCATGATTGCATTTGTTGTCACATGGTTTATCTCCCATTTTGGTTGCACAGACATACAATTCAAAATGGTGGATTTTTGTATATCAAACTCGTGTTGCGCGGTTTTGTGTGACTATAGTAACACCATCTGCAGATACAGCTTAGTATTTTTTCAAACATTTGTCCAATCAATTTAGCTATTTAACTTACCTTGTAAGTAACAAAAGTTTGGCATGGTAAAAGGACAGGACTTAGCAGTAAGTCTAGAAGAGTTTGGTTTAAGTAAATATGAAGCCCACGCATATGTTACCTTGATAACAAAAGGTACAATTTCTGCTGGCGAACTTGCCTACTATTCTGATCTTCCAAGAACAAAGGTATATCCAACTTTACTAAAGCTTGTAAAGAAAAAACTTGCCATAATATCAAAAAGTAAACCAATAATGTGTACAGGAATATCTCCTGAAGACGCTTTTGATGAAATAGTTCAAGAACAAATTAACAAAGTAAACGGAATGAATAGTCTTGTAACAAAGCTAAAACAAGTAAGCGAAGACAGCAAAAAGGCACGCGGTTCTGAAGAAAAAAGATATTTTCATTTAACTCCAAACTATGTCTTCAAACAACTTGAAACCATGATAGAAGGTTCAAAAACTTCGATTCATGCAATGATTGATTCATGGGGGTTGAGTCTTTTTTCACAATGCAAAGATAGCCTTATTCATGCTGCCAGAAAAAATATCGATATCAGAATAATAATTCCTTCAAGTCTTGTAGGTTCAGAAGCTTTCCAAGTAATTCCTGATGGAGTCAAGATAAAAACTTCGGACATTTCCCACAATTCAATCACATTTGATGATTCTGAAATACTTATGATTAATAGCAACAACGGGAAAGGTGCAATTTTTCTATCCACGGAGGTGTTAGGAACAAATCAAGCGAAGCTCTTTGAACAGACTTGGAAGAATGCTACAAAAATCAACAATCTTAGCGCCATGACAAAGACAGACGCCCAGGAGGTACTCAAGATAATTGATATAATAAATGAAGGGGGTCTTGGTTTTGCTCTAAATTTTATGCTACATTCAAAAAATAAAGAAATAAACATGCTGGAATTTTTGCAAAAAAATGGCATAGATTTGGAATCAAAGTCAATTGATGAGATAATCACTCTTGTTGATTCTACTTTACAAATAACCTGCTCTGGTCAAGCACGATATGAGTCACAAGGAAATCACATAATTATTGAATCTAAGCTAAATAGCGGACATTCACTTCCGTGGGCAATGCTTCTAAATGGATATCTTAGCAAGAAGGGATTCAAAACAAAAATGATGTATCATGACCAGCACAGTGGTGAAAAGATACACATTAAAGTTGATTCCAAACTAGAAGCAAACTAAACTTGTTAACTTTATAATGTCATAGAATTTACCAGAACTGTAAATGGACATATCGTCTGAATTTAATGCAAAAAAGATAGAGGAAGAAATCAGAAATAATCTTTCGCATATTGATCTTCAAAAACTAATTTTTGAATCTCCTAATAAAACAAAAAAAACTGCGTTCATTGAGGGCCCACCTACAATGAATGGGGTACCACACGCAGGTCATTTACGTGGTCGTGTGATCAAAGATCTATGGTACAGATACACGACTTTGTGTGGAAGCAAAGTCATATTCAACGCAGGATGGGATACACAAGGACTTCCAGTTGAATTACAAGCTGAAAAAGAACTTGGTATTGAAGGTAGTAAGTCAGAAGTAATCGAATCAGCAGGAGTTGAAAAGATCGTTTTAGAATGCAAAAAGATTGTTCACAGATTTCATGAAAAATGGGTTGAGGCAGACAAGATGCTTGGAATGTCATTTAATCAGGAAAAAGCATATTGGACATACAAAGATCAATACATTGAACGTGAATGGCAGTATCTCAAAAAAGCACATGAAAATGGGATTCTCTCAGAAGGATTTCGTGTTGTTGCATACTGTCCTAGCTGTCAGACCTCGCTTAGTCACTCTGAAGTCAATCAAGGATATGAAACCGTTCAAGATCCTTCACTTTACTACAAGGTAAAGCTACAAGATGAAAATTTGTTTCTAATCGTATGGACAACCATGCCCTTTACTCTTGTTACAGATGCCATGGTTGGAGTAAACCCAGATGAAAATTATGTCTATACCATAGTTGGGAACGAAACATGGCTTGTTGGTGAAAAAAGATTACAAGAATTTATGAAAGAAGTAAGGATAGAAGATTACAAAATCTCGAAAACAGTCAAAGGTTCTGAGATGGAAGGAAGAAGATACGTTCACCCATTGCTTGATCAGATACCTGAGTTAAAAGAATTAGCTCTAAAAAATCCAAAATTTCATACAACGGTGGCAGAAAATTTTGTCGATATCCAAACTGGCAGTGGTCTTGTTCATCTTTCTCCAGTAAACGGTGAAGAAGATTTTGAAATTGCAAAAAAAAGATCAATGCCATATAACAATCCAATCAATGATGAAGCTAAATTTACAGACAAGGCTGGAGCATATACAGGATTATTTGTCAGAGATTCAGATGAAAGAATTGTAGATGCATTACGTGATAGAGGAGCACTTGTCAAGATAGGCAAGATAAAACACCAGTATCCATTGTGCTGGCGTTCGCATCACAAGCTGTTATGGCTTGCAAGAAGAGGGTTTTTCTACTTTTTGGACCGACTTGGGGAGAAAGCTATAGAGGCCGCTAGCAACGTAGAGTATTTTTTTGATCCTCCAAAGAATAGATTTCTTGAAATAATCAAAGACAAGCACCCATGGGGCATATCACGAGAAAGAATTTGGGGATGCCCTTTGCCATGTTGGAACTGTAAAAATTGTGGTGAACATGCATGGTTTTTTTCAAGAAAAGAGATAATTGATAATGCGTCAGAGCTTCCAGATGGCAAAAACTTTGAACTACATAGACCATGGATAGATAAAATTGTAATAAAATGTAAAAAATGCAATTCAAGGATGGAACGAGAGCCATTTGTGTTGGATACATGGCACAACAGTGGTGCCGCACCATATGCGTCACTAACTGACGCAGAATATACAGAAAACATTCCGGCTGTTTTCCTTACTGAAGGAATAGATCAAACACGTGGTTGGGCATACACACTTCTTATGGAGAATGTGATATTTAACAACAAACCGGTTTCTCCCTTCAAGTCATTTTTGTTTCAAGGTCATGTTCTTGATAAAAATGGCAACAAGATGAGCAAAAGTCTTGGAAACGTCTTGGATGCAATTGAACTTATGACAAAATATCCAGTGGATCTTATTAGATTCTATTTCATATGGAAATCAAGTCCTATAGAACCACTCAACTTTAGCACTGATGAATTGATGTCAAGACCTTACCAAGTTCTTAGTACACTGTACCATTTGCATCTTTATTTGAAACAAAATAGTGAGTATGACAAGTTTGAAAAATTACATACTTTAGAGTGGGCAAAAAAGAAGGACCTAATCAAATCTCCAGAAGTCTGGATTTTATCAAAACTTCAAAAACTCATTTCATCTGTTGCAGAATCTCAGAATAATTGCAGATTCCATGAGGCAGCAAAAGCATTAGATGATTTTATCATAAATTCTGTTAGCCAAGTTTACATTCCAATAACAAGACCTGAGATTTGGGCAGAGGATGATTCCCAAAAGGAAAGAAGATTTGCAATATACGCTACTTTGTCAGAGATCCTCAGATCTTTTGATATCATGTTGCACCCAATTTGTCCTTTTACTACAGAGCATCTCCATGGAGCAATGTTTGGTCAAAAGAAAACAATTCTGTTGGAGAGTTGGCCTGAGCCACAAAAATCATTAATCAATGATAGTGTAGAGGAAGCATTTGATTTGATGAAAGAGGTTGTTTCTGTTTCTGCCGCAGCAAGAATGAAAGGTAAACTAAAAAGAAGATGGCCATTAAATGAAGCAATCATCTGCGTTGAAAAATCTCAGAAACAAAAACTAGAATCGCTTTCAAGTCTTTTACTTTCACAACTAAATGTAGAAAAATATGACATAACAGAACTTGAAAAGAAAGAAGGTCTTGATCTTGTTGCACAACTTTTGAAATTGAACCTACCAATAATTCCTAAAGTAGAACTAGAACGCAAAAAGATTGGGCCTAAAGCAAAACAAGACTTGCCCAAGCTCTTGACAAAGTTTTTAGAAACAAACCCAAGAAAGATTGTAGACGACCTTTTGCAGAATGGAAATCATGTTTTTGAACTTGATACAAACAAGATAACACTTGATAAAGAAGACTTCATCATAGATTTCATAGAACAACCAGAATACGCAATGGCAAAACGAGATTCCTTGATTGTATTTGTATCTGCAGCAAGAAATCATGAGATGATGGCCCGTGGCTTGATACGAGATGTTGCAAGAAGATTGCAGGCTTTGAGAAAGGAACGTGGCTACAATCCTACTGACATTCTTGAGACTGCCTACATTATAGACCTAGATGACGAATCTCTTGAGATGATAAAAGAAAGACAGGAAGAGCTTGTCTTCCTTGTACGAGTTAAAAAAATATCATTTGAAGACAGGGCAAAATCCTATAAAGATGACGATATAGATGGTCAAAAGATCCGGATTTCAGTAGAGTAAGCCTCATTGTAGTAATTGGAGAAATGCAAGAAAGTTAGTAGCACGGTCAGCAAGTGAATAAAAATCTAATGACCATATGAAAAGGAAATAAATGAGTATCAAGAATAATCTAGAATGGTAACAGAGAATAAAGCTACCATTGCTTATGTTCAATTACTCAAAGAAGATCTTGTAACTTTACGTATCATACCAAACGATGGCATCATACCTGATTATGAAGCAGGTCAATTTCTTACCCTAGGTATTCCAGTAGTATCTGAAAATTACAAGATTGTCCGTAGAGCATATTCAATTGCTTCTCATCCCGAAAACAAAAAATATTTTGAATTTGTTATAAGATGGGTCCGAAAACCTTTACCTGGCCGTGTAACAACCGCATTATTTTATGCAAGTGAGGGAGATCAAGTAACTTTGGGAAAACCAACTGGAAATGCTTTAACAATCAATCAAACATTGCATGATGGTACTAAGGATGATAGAAGAATTGTTTGCGTTGGAGGTGGTACAGGTATTGCGCCTTTTGTAAGTTTTGCACAGCATCTTCAAGCAGTTGGAGATAAAAGAGAGATAGTAGTCTTGCACGGTGCTAGTTATGTAGATGAATTAAGCTACAAAGGACTTTTTACTAGATTAGAAGAAGAAAGTCTTGATAGAGGAAAAGACAAGTGGAATTTTAGATATAGAGCTTCTATAAGTAGACCAGAAGAATGGTTTAACAGATCATGGAAAGGTCAAACAGGAAGAGTTGAAAATTTCTTGAGATCAAAAGATGGAGGAATGTCGCCTTTGGAACAACTTGTTGGAGAGAAAATTACGAAAGAAAACACAATGTTTTACATTTGTGGATGGCAAGGAACAATCGATGGCGTAATGGATTTTTTAACTCCTAAAGGTTTTGTAACTCTACATGACAAACGTGAAGATGGAAGCTTTGAAGTAAAATACGAATCATACGGCTAAAATTTTTGGCAATAAATTGTGTCTAGCCTTTTCTTAATATGAATTGCATCAAGGCTTCTTTTGAGTATTCTATTCCATGCTCGTCAATAGAATGTTTGCTGTATTCTACAATTACCTTGGCAATATCATCGTCTTCAACTATAAAATCACATTCAAAACCATAATCTCTGCAGACAAACTTTGCCATGATTACTATCAAAAAATTAGCAGTATATATCTGGTTTGATTAATTTAATAAACTGACAGGTTAGTCTTCGCGATCATTTTAGGCGTTAGTCTGGTTTCCAGTTATTGATCATATTGATTGATTTTTTATTGTCTCTCACAGGGAGGGAACAATTCTTTCTTCGATAGACTTCACCCATAAATAATTTTGATTTTCCTAGTGTTCTTCCAACATCTAATACTATTTTCTCTAATTCTTTTTTACTTTATATGCTCACGTTGTAAAACACTCTTAAATCAGCGGTTCTGGTGCTAGCTGCTTCATTGCTGCCTCGATAATTGGAACTTCCTTACTAATCATTTTTTCTACAGCAAGGGCTTCCTCCTTTCTAGCTCTCAAACTTCTTTCTTCCATCTCAATAATTTGGTCTCTAAACATTAGTTTCGTTCCAGGAAATGAAGAAACTTTCTCATCGACTAATCTTGGATCGGATATATCTAAGATCATCGTCCCTTTGGTTTTATTTTCCATAACAACTTTTATTTTTTCATAAGTAATTACGAAATAATCTGCAGTGGTTGCGACAAACATAATGTCAAATTTATCAAATCCAGATAAAACATCCTCAAATTTTATTGGTTTGCCACCCATCGTTTTAGAAAAGCCTGTGGAGCGTTCAATAGTTTTGCTTGTAACTTCAAATGGGTATTTTTTTTCATTAAGAGATTTAGCAACCATGGCCGCTGTTTCACCTGTTCCTATGATTAGAACACGTTTTTTTGCATCTAAACCTGCATGCGCCTCTGCAATTTTGACAGCGATATCTCCAATTGATGTAACACCTTTGCTAATTCCAGTAGACTCTCTGATACGTGTTGCAACTCCTATTGAATTGTCAAATAATTTATTCAAAATTATCCCAGATGTATTAGATTGTTTGGCACTTGAAATTGCTGATTTTATTTGTTCAAGAATTCTTTCATTTCCTATAACCACTGATTCCAAACCGCATGCAAGTCTTAACAATTGATTGTAAACATCAGCATTCTCATAAACCTCAAGAATTTGGTCAAAGTGGTCCACATCATATTCCTCTAGTCCTGTAAGCGATATCCAAGTTTCTACGATTTTTCGTAAAACAAGCTCTCTTCCTTCAATTCTCCTTGCATCTGGGGCTTCCCCACTTTCTAGATTATTTACAATAAATACTTCAACTCTACTAGTAGTCTGAAGGATAACACATTCTGATACACCAGGAATTTTCTTAAAAGATTCACATGCAGCTGAGATATCTTTAAAGACAAATCGTTCTAACTTGTGAAGTGGAATATTTTTGAAGGTGACTTTGAAATTTATTATTTTGTATTTATTTTCACTCATTTAGATCATCCACTTATTCATGAATTTTAGCTCTTCCGCCTTTTGCTGTACGAAAAACATTCATGCCAAAGTAGTAATTTTCATATAATGAATCCAAATATTTTAAATCTTGTTCAGTTCTGGCTATCTCATCTGGAACTGCATTTGGATTATTTTTTAGTTGACTAAGTTTTTTTCTGGTTTCTTCAAAAAGTTCATTTAAACCTGATTCATAGTTAGATCTTCCACCAAATTCAGGACTAAGAATGAATTCTGGTTTGTATTGAGGGGTCTGATCTGTTGGAATCTCTACTTTTCTTGAGAGCTCTTCTTGTTCATCTTCTGAAAGCATGGGTCTTGGTGGAACTAGTTCCTTTTTACTAAGGAAAAATTCTGGCTCTCCCATTTCTCGTCTAAATATACGCTCTTGACTATGTTTGTCAGTAAATGATGCACTTGCAGCTTTTACTGCTGCCACCACCTTTGCTGCTTCTTCATATTCTTTCTGTGCTGCTGACTTTGCAGCAGCCTCTTTTGCAGCCGCTTCTGATAATTTTGCTGTCTCTGCAGCTGTCAATCCCTCTTTCTTTTTTGGTGGATTTTGTGGATTTTCAGCTGACATTGTAATTACATCATTTGGGGTTAAATTTTAAGTTTTTATATCGCTTTTAAGAAGATAATTTGAATTCAAGTTAGCGAAGCTTTTTAAATAAATTAAACAATGTTACAACATGTCACTTCTCTTAAAAGATCGTGTATACACAATGGAATCCCCAACAGCAAAAAGGGGCGTTTATCCACTACATGGCTATAAGCTTGGCATTTATCGCTTGCCAGTTAAATTAGAAGACCCTTTAGAGATTAAATCGGTTGTTGAAGGACTCAAAAAGACCTTTACAATGGACACGTATGCTGATAGGATTTATGCAACATACACATGGATGGAAGAAAATATGGCAGACAGCGAGGCAAAAGGATATGAAAAAGTAGAACTCTCTGTTACCGTTGAAATCGTAACAGGCGAAGTAATTGACATGATTTATCAAATTTTTCCAATTGAAAAGTTTGGAGACCCACAATGGGTAAAGGATTATCGCAAAAAGGCTGACCATTATGCAAAAATGGTTATTGATACCATTCTACGAAACACCATTTTAGCAGATAAGATGATCAGTTATTATGTTAAAACAAAAAAACTGGGACAAGATGTTGCTATTCAGCAACTAGAAGAGCTAACACCACTTGCAAAAATTGTACCAGACGCAAAACCAAAAATAAAAATTGAAGAGCCACAAGAAGTAGCAGCAGTACAAGATTTAGGTGGACCACTAAGTGGTCCAAAACCAGGACCGATTGATGTTGAATACAAATCGCACATGCGACCTAGTGCTCCATTTGTCGTTCCAGCAAATAAGAACGCCATAAAGACTTGGGGAAAAGGAGCTGATAACGGAAGACTAGGAGTCTGGGGAGAATATGTATCAGTTGATTTTGATATTTGCGTAGCAGATGGAGCATGTATTGATGCATGTCCTGTCAATGTCTATGAATGGTTTGATACTCCTGGACATCCAGCATCTGAAAAAAAGCCATTGATGGCACGAGAGCCAGATTGTATATTTTGTTTGGCATGTGAAGGTGTATGCCCACCACAGGCAATCAAGATCTTTCCCAAAAAATAAATCTCTGGCAGTTCAGATCTTCAGACATTCATTTGATTCTCAGTTGACACAAATTAACAAAATTGTGGTATATTCAGTAGAGCAATTAGTGAGCTTTTAACAATTCGAGTTGATTAAATAATTAAACCAACTATAAAACACATGGTAAAACAAACGACTCTTGATAGTTGGCTTTTACAACATTTTTCTGACCTTCTCAGAAAAGGAGCGTTAAATGTTGTAAAGACTGGAACGCCCATAGTTCTTTACAGAAACATGATAGAAGAAGAAGAAGACTCACACGAAGAGACGGTTTGTACCTTAACTGAAGGACATGTGATTGTTCAAGTTGTAACGTCAGGAGGAGTCATAGTGCCAAGCTTTCAACAACAATTTGTTTTCACGTTTGATCAATTTCCAGACTGGTTGATGCGAAAAAGCAAAGATCTCTTACTACAGTGTATTGATTTTCTTGAAGATCAACTAAAGTAACAGATTATAAAACCATAAAAATGAAAAGTTTTCATGCGGTTATTAGAGTATCAGGCAAAAAGCTTGTTTGCTGAATATGGGATCCGCATTCCAAAAGGATTAACTTCTACAAATATAGAACAAGGCAGAAAAGATGCCAAAGTAATTGGGTTTCCTTTTGTCATAAAAGCCCAGATGGCAGTTGGCGGAAGAGGTAAAGCGGGTGCAATACAAAAATGTCATAATGCTGACGAGTTTGAGCTAAAATATCCAGAAATAATGCAAAAAATTGTCAAAGGTGAGAAAACAAAGGCAATCTTGTTAGAACAAATGCAAGAATACAAAAAAGAACTATATCTTTCCTTGTTCTTAAACAGAAGCAAAAGATGCTATACTGTAATTGCTTCATCCGAGGGAGGCGTTGAGATTGAATCAGTTAAAAACCAAGTCATACGCGAGGTAGGACTTGGGTATGTTGATAAAAATACTGCAGAAGAAGTTGCAAAGGCAATTGGCCTAAAGGATAACAGCATAGAAGAGTTTGTAAACCTTGTTCAAAAATTATCAAAACTTACAGTTGAAAAAGAAGCCGAACTTGCAGAAATAAACCCTGTAGCAATATTAAATGACGGTACCTTGCTTGCACTTGATGGCAAAGTCATAATTGATGATAATGCCATGTTCAGACACGATGAGTTAAGAAAGTTCCAAGAAGTGTCTGAGCTTGAAGAACGTGCTGAAAAAAGCGGGTTTTCATTGGTAGAACTTGATGGAAACATAGCAGTAGTAGGAAATGGTGCAGGACTTGTCATGTCATCACTTGACATGCTTTCAGATCATGGAGGAAAACCAGCTTGTTTTCTTGATGTTGGAGGCGGCGCAACAACAGAAACAGTTTATGAAGCTCTTACTTTGATTAGTAAAATGAAAAAAGTAAAAGGAATTCTTGTAAATCTTTATGGCGGAATTGTAAAAACGACAACGGTTGCAACTGCATTTATCAAAGCCTATGAAGACAAAATAATTGACATCCCGGTATTTGCAAGAATGTCAGGAGCAGAAGCTGACAAATCAAAAGAGATGCTAAAAGATTCTCGTACAAAGATGTTTGATACTGTAGAAGAAGCAATCAATGCGGCAGTAATTGGTGTGAATAAAAGTGGCTGATCTTTTTGAAATTTTAATTGGAAAGGAAGGAGAGAAAGACTATAAGAAAAAACCAGTGATTGTTCAAGGAATTACTGGCAAGTTTGGCTCTTTCCATACACAACAAATGATAGCATATGGAACAAACATCGTTGCAGGAGTAACACCAGGCAAAGGTGGCCAAAAGTTTGAGAACGTACCAATTTATGAGACAGTAAATGAAGCTGTTTCTGCAACTGGTGCAAAAATTTCGATAATCTTTGTTCCTGCCAAGTTCTTCAGGGATGCCGCAATTGAGGCCTTAGAAGCAGGAATCAAACTACTCATTGCCATACCAGAACATGTTCCAGTGCGGGATGCAATGACAATACTTGAACTTGCCAAGAAGAAAGACGCCATAATAATTGGACCAAACACGCCAGGAATAATCATTCCAGGAATAATAAAAATTGGAATCATGCCGGCAACTCCTTTCAAACCTGGAAGAATTGCTGTGCTTTCAAGAAGTGGAACTTTGATGTATGAAGTTTCACATAATCTTTCAGTTGCAAACTTTGGTCAAAGCGTGTCGCTTGGAATTGGCGGAGATCCGATCAATGGAACTACGGTAATTGAAGCATTTGACATGATAAGAAGACTGCCTGACATTGATGGAGTAGTTGTCGTTGGTGAAATAGGTGGAGATGCAGAAGAGCTTCTTGCACAACATATCATTGACACAAAGTTTGACAAACCAGTTGTTGCATATATTGCAGGCCGAGCTGCCCCAAAAGAAAAGAGGATGGGACATGCCGGTGCCATAATTTATGGTACATATGGTTCTGCAGAATCCAAAGTTTCCATGTATGCAAAAGCAAATGTGCCCGTAGCAAAAAGGCCTGCCGAAGTACCCATGCTTTTAGCAGGTAAGCTTGGCGGCAAAAAGGGTTAGAATATAATAGAGTAAATCAGGAGAAATACAGAAATGCCAATCACTGACCCACTAAAAAAACAAATTGCGCAAAAGGCCAGACTTCACTTTAAAGTCTGTTTTGGTTGTGGTGCAAAGAACCCGATGGGTGCATCAAGATGCCGCAAGTGCCATAGTAGCTATTTGCGACTCAAGAACAGAACATTAGGAATTAAAAAGTAGTTCTGTTTCAAATTTTTACTCGAATCACTATCTTTTTCGTTTATTAGGAATTTGTATTACAGTAGTGGATCGGAAGGTCAAAGCGCCTATATCGGTTTGATTTTTGGATTCAGATTGGAAGATCAAAATGTGGTTAGTGATTCACCTTCTGGATCTGTACCTCATTCTTATTTTTTCATAGAATCCAGTCTGTCTTTCCTGTCTTTAGCTACCATGGAAGACCAAAACTCCTTCTTTTCTGATGAAGATTCCCGTAGGTTACGAAGCCAGTGGTAGGCATCTTGATCAAAAGTAGTTTCGTCAATTTTCATACCAAAAATACTCCATCGTGGAAAGCCATATTTTTTACACCATAGTTGTAATTTAGTCGCTATATCCCATGCACCGTCACCACCAATTAAGCCTAGTCTAAATCCTAATGCACACATCCCGATTAGCGCACCCATCTCTGATTCATTAAAATAAATTGGATTTAGACCCTTCTTGCATAAATTATGTCGCCTATATCCGGGATGATGAACAGGATAAATAGTCTGTCCACAATAGATGCAATACCTACTATTTCTAAGAGGTATTCCTTCTTCGCGTGATTTATTATGTATGGATTTTCTACTTGCTGTATTTGTTTTTTTCAATGTATCTCTTAGGATACTAACCTGATAAGTTTTTCAATCTTATTCTCTTTAAAATTTTGTTTAATTCCTACGAGATAATATCGTACGTCATAATCTGTTTGAAAAGTAATAAAACTTT
>DATIAR010000032.1:0-21975 GCA_035457865.1 Nitrosopumilaceae archaeon | reverse complement strand
CGACCAAGTGGCACCGAACCAATAGTCAGAATTTATGCAGAATCTGACTCGCAGGAAAATCTTGACGTTTTGTTTACAGAATATATGGAAAAAATAAAATCAATTCTTGTCAGATAACACTTTTAAAACCAATTGAAAGCACTCTAGGGATGGAAATGATCCCTTTGGGTGATACATGTGGCTAAGGCCTATTACGTAAAGTTTCAAGTACCTGAGGACTTGGTCAGTCCCATCTATGAAGCACTTAGAGTGTCTCATCAGAGTGGTAAAGTAAAGAAAGGTACCAACGAGGTCACAAAGGCCATAGAGCGTGGGATAAGTAAACTTGTGATAATTGCTGAGGACGTAGAACCACCAGAAGTAGTTGCACACCTTCCAATACTTTGCGAGGAACATGGTGCAGCATACGCATTTGTACCCAGCAGACAAGAACTAGGTAAGGCACTTGGCATTGATGTTACGTCAGCAGCAGCTGCAATATTGGATGCAGGGGATGCACAACATATAGTTGATCAAATTATAGCATCACTTTCAGACCTTAAAGGCGGTAAAGCCAGCAAATGAGTACTCATGAAACAGTAATTCCAGCAGAAGTTATTCAAATTGTAGGTAGAACTGGGATCGCAGGAGAAGTAATTCAAGTAAGAGTAAAAATAATGGATGGAAAAGATAAAGGAAGAATTCTAACAAGAAATGTGAAAGGTTCCGTAAGAATGTCTGACATTCTGATGTTAAGAGAAACAGAACGAGAAGCAAGAAAAATAAAGTGATTATAGGTGAGTGTACTAGTAAAACCATGCAGCTTTTGTAATCGTCCAGTAGCAAAAGGTTCTGGTACAATGCTTGTTAAAAATGATGGAACTGTTTTCTGGTTTTGTTCTTCAAAATGTAAGAAAAACATGCTAGTACTCAAGCGTGACCCAAGAAGACTCAAGTGGACAAACAAATACGTTAAAGGCGGTATAAAGGTCAAAAAGTAAAATGACGGAGCAGTCACTTTTCATAGTAAAGCCTGATGGAGTAGAAAGAAAAATAGTCGGTCAGATTTTAACCAGATTTGAGAATAAAGGATTCAAAATAGTCAAATTAAAGATGTTTACATTCACTAAGGAAATGGCTGAAGAGTTTTATTCTGTACATAATTCAAAGCCATTTTTTAACGAACTTGTATCTTTTATAACGTCTGGAAGAGTCGTGGCTGCCGTTATTGAAGGAAGTAATGCCATAACCACCACAAGACTAATGATAGGATCCACTAAATCTTTTGAGGCAGTTCCTGGTTCTATACGAGGAGATTTTGGTCTTGGGCTTACTGATAACATAATCCATGCATCCGATTCTAAGGAAAGTTTTGAAAAGGAAGTAGCTGTAGTATTCAAGTGAAAGAGGTTGCAAATACGACAACCAATTGTAGCAGTTCTAGGGCATGTAGATTCGGGTAAGACTTCGCTACTTGACAAAATACGTGGAACCGGAGTTCAAGGTAGAGAAGCTGGTGGTATAACGCAACATATTGGTGCAAGCTTTCTTCCATCTGATACAATCAAAAGTATCTGCGGACCACTTTTTGCAAAACTAAGTGGAGGACAGAATGAGATTCCAGGTCTACTAGTAATTGACACACCAGGTCACGAAATATTTACAAATCTTAGAGCACGTGGTGGTTCCGCAGCTGATATTGCAATTTTGGTAGTGGATGTAAATCGAGGATTTCAACCTCAGACAAATGAAAGTTTGAAAATATTACAGGCCAGAAAGGTTCCATTTGTAATAGCACTAAACAAGATAGACATGATAAAAGGCTGGAAAAAACCAAAATCATTGTTTGCATCACAATCCATAAAAGAACAAGATCCATACGTACAAACTGCACTTGATGAACTACTCTACAATGTTGTAGGAACTCTCTCCGTTCTTGGTTATAACTCAGAAGCATTTTACAGGGTAAAAGACTTTACAAAAGAAATATCAATAGTTCCAGTAAGCGCTAGAAGTGGAGAAGGAATTCCAGAATTGCTTGCTGTATTGGTTGGTTTGACTCAACAATACATGCAAAAAAAACTTGAACAGAAAGAAAAATCAACTAGAGGTATAGTACTTGAAGTCAAAGACGAAGTTGGATTGGGAGTTACAGCAAATATCATACTAATTGATGGCATGCTTAAAAAAGGAGATACTATAGTGCTTGCCAAACGTGATTCGGTAATTACTACTAAAGCCAAGGCATTGCTTTTACCAAAACCGCTTGATGAAATGCGAGATCCACGAGACAAATTCAGACATGTTAATGAGGTAATTGCTGCAGCTGGTATCAAAATTGTGTCTCCAGATCTAGACGGTGTTTTACCTGGTAGTCCAGTGTATGCAACAACTAATGAATCTGAAATTGAAGACCTCAAAAAGATGATTGAGTCTGAGATGAAATCAGTGTTTATCAAAACAGACACAAAAGGAGTAATTCTTAAATGTGATACCATAGGCTCGTTAGAAGCGCTAATGGACATGTTGAAACGTCAAAACATTCCTATTGCAATGGCAGACATTGGTCCTGTTACACGACGTGACGTTGTTGAGGCCTTATCTATAAAAGAAAAAGACAGACATCTTGGTGTGGTGATCTCATTCAATGTCAAAATTCTTGAGGATGCACAGGAAGAAGCTGACGCAAATCATGTCAGAATCTTCCAGGATCAAGTCATTTACAGTTTAGTTGATAATTACGCGCATTGGGTAGAAGAAGATACTGCAAATGAAGAGAACGCAATTCTTGAAGAGTTAACACCTGTTTGTAAGTTCACCTTTCTAAAGGGTTATGTATTTCGCAAAAGTAATCCCGCTGTTTTTGGAGTCAAAATTAATGTTGGCACATTAAGACAAAAAGTCTCTATAATGAATGCAGAAGGTAAAAAAATTGGAACATTACATCAAATTCAAGATAATGGAAAAAGTGTCAATACAGCAAAAAAAGATCAAGAAGTAGCTGTTTCAATTCAAAATATAACTGTAGGCAGACAAATTTCAGAAGAAGAGGTCTTGTATTCTTTTCCACCTGCGCCTGAAGCAAAACTTCTTCTCAAAACATTTTCACACAAATTAAGTCCAGAAGAATTTCAAGTATTACAAGAAATAACTACAATACAAAGAAGATTAAACCCAATGTATGGCTACTAGGAATATTTCTGAACAAGCATATTGAGACCTGGTTCACCAACTGCCCCTACTGCCTTATCTACTACTTGACCATTTTTGAACATGAGAAAGGTAGGTATAGCATAAACTCCATATCTTGCAGCAACACTTTGCGCGTCATCTACGTTTACACGAGCAAATTTGATAGTTTTGTATTTCTTTGCAAGTCTACTAAATATTGGAAGCATGAACTGACATGGGCCGCACCAAGTTGCCCAGAAATCTACTAGAATTGGTACATCACTAGAAACTACATCGTCAAAATTCACATCTGTTAATTCCAGTATTTCGGGTTCCTTATGGCTTGTCATTTCTGCCAGTTTTTTTTTCATTATTTCATCAATTTCTTTATCTGTCATGCGGAGATAATGTGTAGAAATAATTCATATTTAATAATTTAGTTATAAATCAAGCAGGAATCTCATTACCACTTGTTTGTTCTGTTTTATTTCCATAAGATGAAAGGTTGGTGCCTTAATTTCCACCTTAAAATGATGTTTTTCAACATCAATTTCTTCACCACTTAATGTTGCAACAAGTTTGTATCCTCCATTTTTTCCTAATCTAACAGAAAACCTTCTTGCCACAAAGCCTTCTGTTATTGTAACTATTATTATCTCTTCAAGCCAGTTGTATAGTAAATTATTCAAGTCTTTTCCTTTCACTTCAATTTCTTTTTCTATTTTTTCTTCTACTGATTTGATATCTACTATTGTATCTACTACTGAAATACCAGCATTTTCAAAAGCATCTTCAAGGGTATTCCCCGTCACTTCGATGAAAGCATCTGTCGTATGCTCAAGATATCGATATCCCATTGAATTGCCGTATATTCATTCTTCTATTAATTCATTGTAAACTAAGACACTCTTAACAATGTCAATAATTATGTAATTAGTAAGGTCTAAATGCATTGGAACAAAAGTGATTTTTGAATTTGGAACTACCACGAGGAATGAGAGACATAGAATTTGATGATGCTATAAAAATAGAATACATCAGACAAAAATTTATTGAAACTTTAAATCTTTTTGGCTTCCAATTCATGGAGCCCTCTCCAATTGAATTACTTTCTGTAATTGAAACAAAGAGTGGTCCATCAATAAAAAATGAAATTTATTATTTTAAAGATAAAGGAGAGCGTGATGTTGCACTCAGATTTGATTTTACCATCGGTTTAACTAGATATGTGGTTTCACAAAAATCAATGAAACTTCCTTCAAAGTTAGCTGCATTTGGTGGTGTTTGGCGATACGATGAACCACAAAAAGGAAGGTATAGATTCTTTCATCAATGGGATGTAGAAATTTATGGCCAACCAAATCTAGAATCTGACGCTGAAATAATTGAATTTACATCAAAATTTCTTTCTAATTTACAGCTACGAAACATCGTTATCGATATTTGTGATCGTCAACTAGTAGAATCATACATACATCAAGTATTCAAATCTAACTCGCCTGAACTTGTAAGTGATATGTTTAGAGCAGTGGATAAGATTCAAAAAAAGAAAAAGCAAGAAATTACAAACGAATATGAGGAAAAAGGATACCCTGCTTCAGAACTGGAAAAAATTCTGGAGTTTTCTCAAATTAAAGGTACTCCTGAGGAAATAGAAAGAAAATTTGATGTAAAACAACTAAAAAATTGGGATAAACTATGTCAGCTATTCACTTCATTGAAAAATAGGCAAGTTGACAATGTTAAGATAAATTTTGGGATTGTCAGAGGTCTTGATTACTATTCCGGTATTGTGTTTGAAGCCTTTGATAGCGGTTCTGATCTTGGTGCACTTGTAGGTGGTGGAAGATATGACACTCTTACCATGGCTTTTGGACGAACTGATCTTGGCGCAACCGGTGTTGCTGGCGGTGTAGAACGTATCGCATTTTCTTTAGAAAAACAAGGCATAGACGTCAGTACGAAAATACCACAAGTTTGGGTTGCATTTGTTAATGACGAACTCCAAAAAATCGCATTAAATGTTGTTTCACATCTAAGACAAAAGGGAATACGTGCAGAAAGTGATCTTAGTGGCAAACCACTAAAAAAACAAATGGAAATGGCATCAAACTCACAATTTACAATTATCATTGCACCAAAAGAATATTCTTCAAAGTCTGTAATAATCAGAAACATGAGAGACGGAACAGAAAAACAACTTAGTATTGAATCGTTATTATCTAATCCGCAATCTAGTCTTCAATTCTAAAAGCTCTTGTAAGCATAACAAGCTCCGGCCCATTCGTTAGTGTACCAACTACAAGAGATTTGTTGTTTGCTAAAATTCCGGAAGCAACAAATGGTATGCCTCCATTTATTGTGGTAGCCTCAAGTTCTACACCTAATACTTCAGACATGATTTTGATGTCATTCTCTTCCGTATCTGGATGAACAATTCCACCATGGGACGTAGCAACTGCCATAGCTCCTACTTGGTGATATCTGGCTATTCTCTTCTGTATTATCTCAATTCCTAATGTATCCTCGACTTTTTTTACAAATTCAGTTGGGATCATGGGAGACATTATTCCACCTTTATCATTAACACAAATTAAATTTCCAAGTGCGTTATGTTTTGTATCTAAAATGTCAACATTAAGACCTGTAGATTTTTTTAAATACGAAACTTCTTCATGGAGAGCAGTACGTGGTAACATTATGCCATTGTTATTAATTACCATGAGAGGTCCAAGTAATCTTGTGTTTGCCACAGATGTAAAAATATAGTCAGCTTTTAGAAATTCTGCGAGATTTTTTGCCTTTGTAGTAGCAA
Organism: Nitrosopumilaceae archaeon; assembly: GCA_035457865.1. Lineage (GTDB taxonomy): Archaea > Thermoproteota > Nitrososphaeria > Nitrososphaerales > Nitrosopumilaceae > UBA8516. Next base: position 16,010 of record DATIAR010000032.1, on the reverse strand, counting down.
AACCATTTGGAACAAAGACAAAACTATCGTTAGCTTTACTGTAAATACCTATGTTAGGACTACGATAAATGTCATATTTGAAAATCCCCAATAAATAAAACAAAGACAGAGAAGATATGAATTTATCTTAAATACACTTTAATTGATAAACTAGAGGGTGAACTACAAATGCCAATAGATCCAAACTTTCCGAGAAATCATACTGTTATCGGTAAATCCAAAGATCCTTTAGGTGATTACTATCATCTTGTATGGGGTCCTGGTAGACTAGCTGAGGCTGCTTCTGACGAAAATGTAAAAAAAGATTATGCTGCAAGAAGTGAAGAAATTAAACCAATAGGAATTCATGGGACTTTTGTAGCAGTAGACTGGGATTCTTGTATTGCAGATGGCATCTGTCTTATGAGTTGTCCTGTTAAAGTATTTGAATGGTACAAAAATCCTGGAAAGGTCTTAAGAAGAGATCGTGCAGATTACACTGATAAAGCAAATCCAGTAAAAGAAGCTGATTGTATTTGGTGTATGGCATGTGTTGAAGTTTGTCCTACTAAAGCAATCAAAGTAGATCAGGCAAATGTAGAAATTCATCAAAAAGAGATGACGTATCTTAATTAGTTTGAACTAATTTTGTCTAAGTTTAAATAACATATTGTTTCTCAAATTTTCATGCCAATCGCAGAAACTTTTCCAAAAGGGTATGAGGTCATTGGAAAAATAAAACACGCCGATGGAGAACACTTTCACTTTGTATGGGGTCCTGGTAGAAAAGCTGAAGCTGCAGAAGATCCAGCATGCATAGAAGCATACAAAGCACATGGTGAAGAGTTAGTCCCAATTGGTGTAAGTGGCACAATGGTCGCAGTTGACTGGGATTCTTGTGTCGGAGATGGTGCATGTATTGAAGCTTGTCCAGTACAAGTCTTTCAATGGTACAGAACAGAAAAAGATATTCCTGCAATTGATGCAATTAACGAAACCTTTGCTGGAACTGGTAAAACTGTAAAAGAGGAGAAATTAGATCGCTCAGATAAGGCAGATCCTATTAGAGAACATGACTGTATTTGGTGCATGGCATGTGTTTCTGTTTGTCCTCCGCTAGCAATCAAAGTTGACCAGTCAAATCTGGAATATCATGAAAAAGCTGCAGGAACATACACAAAGATGGATGTTGGCTCTGCTAATCCACACGCACATCACTAAACTACTCCTTTCTTTATTTTTAATTCAGTTTTCTAGAGGATTATTTGCTTTTTTAAAATCTAATATGAGCACTTTTTTTGGTAGATTTATCGTAAGCATTTTTTCTTGTGGTGGTTCAAATTGTAAAACATGAATCAACATAGTGGAGTCTTCCTCAATTCTCATATTCATCTTCTTTGTAATCTTTTTCTGTTCAATAGAAATTTTGGGTCTGAACAGAACATCAAAACTATAATGATATGAACTTCCCAAAATTCTAAATGAGTATTCAACTTTACAATATGGTATGTGTAAAACTGGGTATTTTATCTTAGAAAAAGAGTGAAGTAAATCATGTAAAAAGTAAACTTTATGATGATAGTCATCCAGAAAATGTATTTTGGCATATGCAGACGTTCTCTGCGTTTTTCTTGTAAAAATTGGGGAAAACTGAATAAATACATCATCAGGCAATCCTGCAGGCCCATATTTTTTATCATCAAAAATCTGTACTCTTCTGTTTACAACGAACCTATTTTCTGAGTCTAAAAGACGACTAATGTTCTCTATGAATTGAGTCTCATTACATTCAAAGGATGTCATCAAAATCTCCTAAAACCGTTTTAATTGTGTCTGGTAAACCATATATTGATATTATAGGGTCTTTTGGCCAATAATCTCCAAGTTCTTCCGATACGGAAATTATTTCTTCCCCTTTTACATAGAGTGTCTTTCTCCAGAATTTACCATCGCTTGATGTGATGGCGGTATCTGTTTGCACAAATCCAATTCTTTCTAAACTTTCACAAACCACTTCTTCAGGTACAAAAACTGAAATCGATTTTAATTTTTTTTCAGGCAATGCATTCAATTTATATTTTTTAGATATAAACATTGATACGCTGAAAGCAATAAATAATTCCTAGAAGTGTAATTTCTCGCATTGAAAAAATTTGCATTATTGATATTCTCAATATTAATTTCTAGCTTTGTGATTCCTTCATTTGCACAAATGGAAAATAAAGATGTTCATGTGCATCCAGCCACCCTCGGTGATAGAAAAGCCTCGATGAATTTCATCATTCCAGAAAAAATTGATGGAAAACAAGATTTTACATTATCGATGATCCTTTATGATGAGATCAATAAGAAAAATTTTCAACATGTAACAATCAAATTATCTATCTTACAAAACGATGCAAAAACTCCACTAATTAATGCCCTCTTTTATAATAAAAATGGTCAAATTGAAATAGATTTCAAATATCAACCGTTTGATAAACCCAGAATAATTATTCAGGCTCCTCAGGAAACATATCTTGGAGGTTATATGAGTGAGTTTGGTAGTAGAATTATTGCCAGACAGAATGTCCTTACTAATGGACCATATACTTTAGAAGCTACAGTAATATCCATAGATTCTCCTGCACAATTTATCGATAAAGAAATCGTTTTCAAAAAAGAAATTCTGATAGGAGAACAGATAAAGGACATACATGAGGAAATAAATATTCCACCTTGGGTTCGTAACAATGCAAAGTGGTGGTCAAATGGCGAGATTGATGACAAGACATTTGCAAGCGGTATTCAATTTATGATAAAAGAAGGAATTATCAAAATACCACTCGAAGAAAATGAAGAAGTTGATAAAGACGTTAAAATTCCGGAATGGATCAGAAACAACGCCAAGTGGTGGTCAAACGGCGAGATTGATGATAGAACTTTTGCCAACGGAATTCAATACCTAATCAAAATCGGTATAATAAGTACTTGATTTCTGAATTCACTATATTTTCCTCTCTATAACAAAAAAGAAAATTTTAAACAAATTTTAACTAGTTTTTATGAAACAAATCCGCAGAGGTCGCCTAGCCCGGCATGGCGTGGGCCTTGAGAGCCTATGTGCGCAAGCACGCGGGGGTTCAAATCCCTCTCTCTGCGTTACTATTTTCCTATTCTTCCAAGTTCTGCTAAAAGTGCAGAGAGCTGAATTTCCGGATTTGCACCAATAATTAATCTATAATCATATTTTGCTATTGTTTCTAATATCTCATCTAATTTTTCAGTCTTTATCTTGTAAGATTCCTCGTTTAGATATTTTATAAAATCTGATTCCGACATACCATACACTTTGATTATCTCTATCATCTTGTTTCTTGCATCAGATAATTTTCCTGCAATTGCAAGTTTAAGAATCACACCAACATCATTTACCTTTGAAAGACCAGCTGATACTTTTACATTTGATTCATTTACAATTCCAAGACTTGCCACTGCTTGTAATATATTTATAGCATGACGCATATCACCTTCTGAATAACTATAGATTGTTTGGAGTCCTTTTTGGTCAAACTTCACTTTTTCTTTTTTACATATTTCTTCAAGGTATGGTAATACTTCCTCTTCTGAAATTCTTGTGAACTTGAATATAGCACATCTACTTTGAAGTGGTTCTATAATTTTTGAAATGTTGTTTGCAATTAAAATAAATCTACAATATCTTGCTGTGTCTTCAATGATTCTACGTAAAGCTGTCTGTGCATCGGAGGTCATTTCATCAGCCTCGTCTAAAATTATTATTTTAAATGGAATTTTTACATCCAACCCTGAAAAACGTGCAAATTTCTTAACTCTGTCTCTTACCATGTTTATACCACGCTCATCTGATGCATTAAGCTCAAGAGTATGGTCCTTCCAATTGTCTCCAAGTATTTCATGTGCGAGACAAATGGCAGCAGTTGTTTTCCCAACTCCTGCAGAACCAGAAAACATAAGATGTGGGATTTCAGATGTGTTTTTTAATAGTGATTTTAGGCTACCTATTACTTCCTTTTGATTTATTATTGAAGAAAGATTCACAGGACGATATTTTTCTACCCACATTGCCCCCTCGGTCATACGCTGTTACCTTTCTCTCTCACTAATAAAATTACGGCTAAGATCAATTGATCAAAGCTAGTTGTTAACGGAATTGATCGATCGATCCCATTAAATCCTAGGATGGAGTTTCATGCACAATGGAGATTTCAGATCTGACTCAAGTACATACTATAGGATATGGACTACAAGACGTCAAAGTGACTTTTAACCACGATATCAAAGTAGATGCGTCAGACGTATCCATTGATGCAAAACATGGAGAAATTATTAGTATACCACGTTGGGTTGCAGAGATACTGGCCTCTGATAAACTTGTAGATGTACAGGATACTGATATGATTGTAGCCTTAAAGCAAGCACTAGTAAAGGAAAACGTACAGGGTGACTTTGATCTTTCTACACTAGACATTGATTTTTACATTAAAATACGAGCGTATATGCAAAGACTCCCACAACAAGATCAGGATAAGATAGAAAGCATGCTAAACACACTTATGAGAAAAAGACAGGGAAAAATAATTAGACTGGCAGACTCATCAAAAATGACATCAGATCTTGCAAAAAAATTATCTATAGAAGAACGTGCTTTATTTGATGTAATACATGCACAAAGTGTAGACTTTCAAAAACAGATCTTAGGTGACAAGAAATGACACTAGTTTCAGAATCGGTATCCTCAGAAGGAAGACATCTGGATCAAGTTAAAGAATTTTTGATTCAGTTCAAAGACAAATCTGGTGATTACAAGTATGTAGAGGAAATAGATCAGATGATGGCAAAAAAAGTCCAATATCTTGTAGTAGATTATAATGACTTGGTATCTTATCCTGAAATAGAATCTATTTTTAATACAAAACCAGATGAAATGCTAAATGTATTTGCAAGTGCAATAAAAGACATTCTTAAAGAAAGATTCCCACAATATGCAGAAAAAATTCAGCATGATATCAGAGTAAGAATAGCAAATTATCCAGCTCAGCGTAGTTTACGTGAGATAAACGCAGAAATCATTGGAAAGATGACAAGCGTATCTGGAATGGTAGTCAGATCCTCTGAAATCAAACCACTTGCAAAGGAACTTATCTATATTTGTCCTGAGGGTCATAGAACTAAGCGAGTTCAAGAAAAAGGACTTGAATTTAGTGAACCATTGAAATGTGATAATGGAAAGTGTACACATAAGGATCTAGAGCTTAGCCCTGAAGAAAGCCGATTTATTGATTTTCAAATGGTTAGGTTACAGGAATTGCCAGAAGACCTGCCTCCTGGCCAACTACCGCATTATGTTGATGTCACAGTGTTGCAGGATTTAGTTGATAATGCAAGACCAGGTGACCGTATAATACTTACAGGAATAGTACGAATTGAACAAGAACACATCCCATCCATGCGTGGTAAAAGTGGGATCTACCGATTAAGAATTCAAGGAAATAATATAGAATTTCTTGGTGGAAGAGGAACAAAAACTTCCAGAAGTACAGAGCGGGAAGAAATATCAACAGAGGAAGAAAAAATAATTAAATCACTTGCAAAGAATGCTGATATTTATGAAAGATTAATTGCATCGTTTGCTCCACACATTAGCGGACAAGATATTATAAAAGAGGCAATTCTCCTTTTGATTGTAGGTTCGACGCAAAGAATTCTCGCAGATGGTGCAAAAATTCGTGGTGATATAAACATATTTCTTGTTGGAGATCCAGGTACTGCAAAAAGTGAGATGCTAAAATTCTGTGCAAGAATTGCGCCCAGAGGATTATACACTTCTGGAAGAGGTTCTACAGCAGCAGGACTTACTGCAGCCGTAGTTCGAGACAAAATAGGCATAATGATGTTAGAAGCAGGCGCGGTTGTTCTTGGGGATCAAGGTCTAGTTTGTATTGATGAGTTTGACAAAATGAAACCAGAAGATCGAAGTGCACTGCATGAAGTCATGGAACAACAATCTGCTAGTATCGCAAAAGGAGGTATTGTGGCTACACTCAATGCAAGAACATCAATTTTGGCTGCAGCTAACCCTATGTATGGAAAGTATGATCCGTTTAAAAATATTACAGAAAACGTAAACCTACCAATTCCATTGCTTACAAGATTTGATCTCATTTTTGTAGTTAGAGATGTACCATCAAAAGAAAAAGACACAAGAATAGCAAAACATATCCTTAACCTTCATAGAAGTTCGCCAACTGATACAAAATCACTAATTGATGTAGATATACTTACAAAATATCTTTCATACGCCAAAAAAATGGAACCGGTTTTAACAAAAGAGGCTGAAGACAAAATTCTGGAATATTATATGAAAATGAGAAATGTTGAATCTGAAGGAATGATAACTGTGACTCCTAGACAGCTTGAAGGATTGATCAGATTATCTACTGCTAGAGCAAGATTATTGATGAAAGATCAAGTAGATGCAGAAGATGCAGAACGTGCTATTTTCTTAATAGAAAGCATGTTACAAGATGCAGGTGTAGATGTGAATACTGGTCAGGTTGATCTGGGTGTACTCCAAGGTAAGCCTCATAGTGAAATTTCCAAGATGCAACTATTCATGGATGTTATGAAGTCACTTGAGGGTGACGAAAAAAGACCCGTTGAAGAGAAAACATTTGTTAAGGAACTAGTAAAAACAGGCAAATTCACTGAAGAAGAAGCACGCAAATACATCAAAAAACTCCAACGTGAGTCAGCTATTTATGAATCAAAACCCGGTCATTATAACCGAGTATGAAAGTATCGGATCTTAACTTACCAAAAACCGCAATTGAATTTCTACATAAAATTGAATATGAAGAACTTTATCCAACACAAGAAGACAGTGTAAATGCAGGAATTCTGGAAGGAAAAAGTGTCCTTGTATCTGCACCTACTGCAAGTGGGAAAACACTAATTGCAGTACTAGCCATGATTAACCATCTTTCCAGTAAAAAAGGAAAGATAGTATATCTTAGTCCGCTCCGTGCTCTGGCAGCAGAAAAATTTTCTGAATTTCAAAAATTAGAGTCTATAGATTTTGGAAGAAAGATAAGAGCGCAAATATCGACTGGAGATTTTGATAATGCAGACAAAACTCTTGAAAAAAGCGATATAATAGTACTCACAAACGAAAAAATGGATTCGCTTATCAGACATGGAGCAGAATGGATTAATGACATAAGTCTTGTTATTGCTGATGAAGTACACCTTCTTGGTGAACGAGATAGAGGTCCAACACTTGAGATCGTTTTGACCAAACTAAAGTCATTGCAACAAAAACCACAGATTCTTGCTTTAAGTGCCACTGTCACAAATGCAAAAGAAATCTCTTCATGGATCGGCTGTGATTTGGTAGAAAATGACTGGAGACCAGTACCACTATGGGAAGGAGTCTACGATGGTGGAACAGTAAGAATGCAGAATGGAAAAAAGTTTGAAGTTGAGACAAGTATAAGAGGACCTTCAGTAGATCTTGGTATAGACTCTGTAAAAAAAGGTGGCCAGACAATTCTATTTGCAGAAACAAGAGCACGTTCTGCTACTCTTGCAGCAAAAGCTTCCGATGTTGTAAGTAAAAATCTTGACGAAGATGAAAAAAATCAACTTGATAAAATATCCCGACAAATACTTGAAGACAACGAACATACCGATCTTGTCAAAAATCTTGCCACACTTATAAAAAAAGGAGTAGCATTTCATCATGCTGGTCTTAATCAGAAATGTCGTGAAACAATAGAATCAGAATTTAGGAATGGAAAAATAAAATTACTTGCATCCACCCCAACTCTTGCAGCAGGAGTAAATCTACCAGCACGCCGTGTAATTATATCAAGCATGAATAGATATGATGCAAAATTTGGTGCAAACAAACCTATCAGCATTCTTGAATACAAACAGCTTTGTGGCAGAGCAGGAAGACCACAATATGACAAATTTGGGGAAGCGATAATTGTTGGAAATTCTAACAGTGATGAACTCCTTGATTATTATGTAAATGGAACCCCGGAACCAATATTATCAAAACTGACGGATGACAGAGCCTTGAGAATTCATGTCTTAAGTTTAGTTTCTACAAGTCCCGGAATCAAAAAAGATGAGATAATGGATTTTTTTGCAGAAACTCTAGCAGGCTCACAAATAAGAAAACCTACTATGAAATTCAAGATACAAATTACATTGGATTATCTTGAATTGGAAGAGATGATAAAAGAAAAAGGAGGCAGATTTGTTGCGACCGAATTTGGTAAAAAAGCTTCAATGCTTTACATTGATCCACTCACAGCTGTTTCTTTTAGGAAAGCATTACAAAAAACTTCAAAGCGTAAAAGTCACACTTTTGGATTTCTTCATCTTATTACAAACTGTGAAGACTTTTTCCCTAAATTTTCATTGCGTAACAAAGACTATGAAACTGTAGGTACATTGCTTGAGAATCACGTATCTGAATTAATTGAACCTATTTCAGAGTATGAATGTTCGAGAAGTCTTCTAGCCCTACATACGTGGATAAATGAATCAAGTGAAATTTTCCTTTCAGATAATTTAGGAATAGAATCAGGTGATATGCATAGAATGGTAGAAACTAGTGATTGGCTTGTGTATTCATTATATGAACTTGCTAAACTTGAATCACGAGATGATATTCTTGACGAATTAAATATTCTAAGGCAAAGAATTTCTTATGGGATAAAGGAAGAACTTGTGGAACTGATTAAGATACGTGGAATTGGAAGGATACGATCACGCATATTATACAAGAATGGAATCAAAAATCTTTATGATTTATCTAAAATTTCAATAAAAGACTTAGCAAAAATAGACAAGATAGGATCATCTCTTGCAGAAAATATCAAGGCGCAACTACTAAAGGTATCATAATGTTTGATCAAATCGTTCCAGCTATACTAATTTCTATTGTAGCATTTTTTTCAGTTTTTGTAATGACGCCATTTTTGATTCGTACTCTAGAAAAAAGAAACTTCACAGTAAAAGACTATCATAGAAAAGACGGAGCTATGATACCAAGACCGGGCGGTCCATCAATCTTAATTGGAATCATCGCTTCAGAGATTACGTTATACATCTTCTTTCCAACTACTGCAATAATTACTATTATTACTACTACTTCACTTGCTTTTGTAGTTGGAATAATTGATGATAGATGGGCTCTCGGTGGGTGGTTCAAACCATTGGCTCTTGCTGCTTCCGCTATCCCGATTATCTTTCTAGGCGCGTATGACTCAAATCTAGCGTTTCCACTTTTTGGTTCATTTAAAATCCCAGCACTTTATCTGGCATTAATAATATTCATTATTCCAATAACTGGTAACACTATAAATTCAATTGATGTTTTAAATGGCGTAGCAAGTGGTTTCATGACTATTGCAAGCTTTGCACTGACTATTTCTCTTTTTATAATGCAGCATTATGAAATTGCAATAGCAAGTCTACCGCTTGGATTTGTTTCATTAGCTTTTTACAAATACCACAAATTTCCTAGCAAGATATTTCCAGGGGATTCAGGTGCACTAACTCTTGGCGCAATGTATGGTGTTATAGCAATACTTGGTCATGTGGAGATAGTCGCTGCAATCGCACTTTTACCAGCTGTGATAAATTCATTTTTATTTTTATCTAGTGTAAAACGCATAGTAGAGCACAGACAAATAAAAAATCCCACCACTATTACTCCTGACTTTAAACTCATGGTGAATAATGATAAAGATGCACCAGTTACACTCTTGAGTCTTATTCTTGCAGCAGGTCCAATGACTGAAAAACAAATTGTATCTGTTATCTTCAAACTGGCGTTATTTTCCGCCTTTCTAGCAATTGTCACTTCCTTTATGATGGTAATAAAAATATGAAAAATCATGCTATTTTCTCGTTCATCTTTGTAATGTGGATTCTAATCTTAATCGGTGGTGGTTTATTAGTCGTATTCACATCCATGATCTCAATAGAGGGATATGTTACAGTCGGTCCTTTAGAATTGTATTATGCTTCTATCGCTAAAGCCTTGTTTGCAATAATTTTAGTAATTATCTGGGTTTATGTTCTTACTAGGATTAAGAATTGGATGTTTCACAAAAAGATAAAAAACTAACCGCTTTCCCACTTCTTCCTTTTTTCATCGTACACTTCACGCGTATATTTGATTTTTGCAGGTACTCCAACAACTACCATATTGGGAGGAACATCTTTTGTAACAACTGCTCCCATTGCTATTACGCTATTTTTACCAACAGTTATGCCTGCTTTGATAACAGCACGTGAACCAATAATGGCGCCATCTTCTATTGTAATGCCGATGAGTCTTTTGCTTGTTGGATATGGATCATTCGTTAAAACGGCCGCGGGTCCGATGAAGACATTTTTTCCTATTCGAGAAAGGGGCGGAATGTAAACTAACCCTTCAATCATAGTATTTTCCCCTATCTTTACATTGTAATCAATATGAGAAAGTGAACCAATTTTTACATTATCACCAATCTCCGTATTGTCACCAACATACGCAAAGTGCCATATGCGAACGTTCTTTCCGATCTTTGTTTTTTCTGAGATAAAATTTGTTATCAAATTAATCATAAATGCCAAGGAGATGCTTGTCTAGTTATTTTTTCTGGCAACAAGGATTGGTTTCTTTTTAAAAATTCAATGTCTTGATTTTTGTCTCTAAGTTCATCAGGTAGCATTATTGGAATCTCCTCTATTATGGGATAAAATCGAGAACATTTTGTACAATATATTACTCCTTCCAATACAGTTTGATCTTTAGAATTTGATTCAAAAATTTCAAGTGGGAAATGCTTGTCTATTGGACATGCAAGTATTTCAAGCATTTTTTTATTCATTTCAGGTCTAGATAAATTGGAATTCCTTTCTGACTAGATAAAAGTGCCGCTTCTGCAATCTTTGTTGTGTTTACTGCATGTTCCGGTTTTACTAATGGTTTTTCTTTACCTTCACAAGCAGCAAGAAAATTCTTTATCTCTAAAAATAATGGTTCACTTATCTCTTTTCTAGGAATCTCTGTACCGTTATTTGTCTCAACCTTCACTTCCTGAGAAATAAAATCTGAAGATATTATTGCATCACCACACACTGCATTGAACTTTCTTACTCTCGTAGGAGTTATCCAATTTGATGAAATGATTGCTACTTTACTATCCTTAAAACCAAGCATAATAGTCGCAAAATCTTCATGATCGTGCCTTATTTTTCCGGATCTTGCAAAGACCACTTCTGGTGTATCATCAAAAAGCCACATTGCAGTATCAATATCATGAACCGAAGTATCATAAATTATTCCAACATCTTTTACGTGTAATGGCATTCTGTTTTCTCTGTGAAACTCTAGCATAATGAGTTCGCCATATTTTTTTGATTTAACGTAATCTTTTATCAAGGCAACTGCTGGATTGAACCTTTCAATATATCCACATGTTAATACTACTTTATTTTTATATGCAAGATTCTGAAGCTCATCTCCCTCATGAGAAAAATACGTCATTGGTTTTTCTATAAAGACATTTTTCTTTTGTTGTAGAAGAGTAGTTGCAATAGAAAAATGAGTAGAAGTTGGAGTACAAACAAAAGCCGCATCAAATTTCTCTGATTTTAAAAGCAAATCCAAAGATGAATAATGATTTACCAAATATTTTGTCCCAAAATCCTTAGCTCTGTTTGAATCTACATCACAAATTGCAGTTAAAACTCCCATCTGTGAAAGAATTCGCGCATGATTCTTACCCCATCCTCCAACTCCTATCTGAATGACTCTCACTTCTAATACACTGCCGTTATCCAATGGGCGTATTTTTTATTCTTGCCCATTACTATATCTGAATAAATAGAACTGATTTGTTTTGATATTTTTCCAGCTCTCCCATTTCCAATCTTTTTTCCATCAATAGATATGACTGGAGTTATTTCTGCCGCAGTTCCAGTAAGGAAAATCTCATCTGAAAGATAAAGTTCGGTACGTGGAATTTCTCTTTCTATGACTTTATACCCTTCATTTTGAGCTATTTCTATTACCGACTCTCTTGTTATCCCTTCTAATGCAGATGAGCTAGATGGAGGAGTTATGATATTTTCATTTCTTATAACAAAAATATTTTCACCTGGAGCCTCACTTACGTTTCCTAAATGATCAAGTAGTATAGATTCATCGTACCCATTACGTTTTGCTTCCTGAGTTGCTAAAATTGAATTCAGATAATTGCCTCCCATCTTAGCAAGAGGAGGTGTTGAAATATCTTGAATACGTCTCCATGAGGAAATTCCCGCTTTTATTCCATTTTTATTAAATAAATCTCCAAATTCGAACATGACTATGGCAGTGTGTGTTGGGGCTTTTTCTGTTACATTCAAGTTTATTCCATATTCTCCAATAAAATAAAATGGTCTGATATAGCATGACTGTCTTACATTATTTTTTTTACAAAGCTGAATTATGGCATTCGAAATCTCTTTATTTGTAAATTTCAAAGTAATGGAATATATTTTACCAGAATTTCTGAATCTTTTAATATGATCATCCAGTCTAAAAATATTCAAGTTTTTTGAATTCCAATAACCACGTAACCCTTCAAAAACCGAAGTTCCATAATGAATAGCATGTGTCATGACAGGAACTTTTGCTTCTTCTGATCTCACAAATTTGCCATCAAACCAAGTAAATTTTGCATTAAAAGATTTCATATTAAACAACGCAATTAGTCTATAATTAATCTATTTCTACCAAAAACCATATTTTGGAAATTTCATTCCAAGTAATCTATATGTAAGATCTTCAGCAGCTGAGTATTTTTTGACTACGTCCCAGTTTTCGTGTATTATTTTAATAACCTCTGTAGGAACATAGTTTTCCCACTCAGAGTCTTTTCCAAGTGCAGCATCAAACATTTTTTCTTTTACAAATGCTGCTGAGATTTTTTTCCTTATGCCGATTCTTGGCTTTAATCCATATAGTTTGAGTACAAAACCTTCTGCCTTATCACCAGTATATGTGAAATAATCACCCAAAACACCATCTAGTATCTGTTTTTTTATGTTCCATGAGAAGGGAGAAAGTAACGGTGGCATGTATTTAATGAAAGGTGCAGAAAATGTATAGTTTGAAAGAACGGAGATTGACTCACCAAATATCGCTTTAAGCATCTTCTTTCGTAATTCAAAATTAAAAGGAAAACTCCTACTGTTGATTTCCTTTCCTTTGTTGGTAAATATAACCGGAAAAACCCTGACCTCATTTGCTTTTTTAAGTTCTTCTATGATCTCTACATGCGCTTTTGTTACAGGATTCAGATGAGCTAAATAAATAGCAATTGTCAATTCACCTCATACTAGAAACCTCGTATATTTCAATGCTCGATGTAATCATTTTATAAAATACTAAATTTAAGAAGTAATTCCTAAAAGCTGTTTTTATTACTGCTCATTTCCAAGAATAATTTATGCACAAGACTAATAAATTGCAATAAAGCGAAAGTTTACAGAAAATGAATTCAAAAATACTCGCGTCATTATTGATGCTTCCTTTACTCTTAATGCCAATCGCTTCTAGTTATGCTATGTCTAGTGAATACATGCCTATGAAAGATAAATCATCGATAAAAAAAAATATACCAATGGGTTCGAGCATGGAGAAAATAAGACACATGGGACAAACAAAAATTGAAAACCCATATTTTTTCCAAATTGATGATACTACAGTAAAAATAAAACGCGGAACTGTTACAATATCTGGTCATGGGGTATACAATCCAGATCAAGATGTGATTTCTGCTTGGGGGAAATATTCTATTTCTATAGGAAGCAGAGAACTTGCTGGAAGTTGGACAGCAGCTAATCTAGTTAGTGGAAAAGGAAATCCATATGGTGTGGATTCTGATGAATCTCACGTGCATTTTATTGGTAAGACTCTGAGCCTAAAAGATCCAAAATATACAGGTAATAACGCAAAACGAGAATCTGTAATGAGAGGATCACATCAGATTTGGATATCAGCTAACGCAGAGGAAGGAAAACTCTGTGTTTATGGGTCATACGTAGGTGCTCCAAGCCCAAGAAATTCATGTGTAGAAACAGATACAATTTCAATAACGAAATAAATTTTTAATATCTGGGGACGATGGGACTTGAACCCACGACATCCAGCGCCCGAGGCTGGCAGTCTACCAAGCTGACCTACGTCCCCGCAGATCAGCCCCTAGCTATGCAATATTAGCTTTTCAAGAGAAATTATATTCTATCCGTACGATTCGTATTTGATCTCGAAGCTCTTATCTGGCCGCTTATTTCTTTCAGTGACAAAGCCCTTTGGTCCTAGATAATCCATACATCCATCTATGGTTCCTTGCCAGCCACAAATGAAAAATATGGTGTTTTCTTTTGTAATTTTTTCACCAACTAGCTTTTCAAGAGGTGACTGTTCACTATCCTTTGATCTAAGGAAAGTTTCTACTCTGCCGATTTGTCCGCTCCAAGATCTGTTAAACCATTCTTGAGGCCTACTGATAGTTGCCCTGTATCTAAAATTCCACTTATCCTTACCCTTGTCTAGACTTTCATTTTCTAAATCAGTCAAAAGTTCTTTGTATCCTAATTCATCAACATAACTAGCTCCATGTAATACTACAATTTCTCGTTTGCTTCCAGTAGCATGTAGAGATTGCGCAAGACTAACAAACGGAGCTAAACCTGTACCGCCTCCCAAACAGACTATTCTTCTATCATCTTCTGAACCGTCAGCTTTTTTATCATCAAGTGTAAATGCACCAGTTGGTTTTATCCAAACTATCTCATCTCCTTCTTTTGCACTAAAAAGCTGTGTAGTAAGACGACCAGGTAAAGGTTTTCGTACCCATCTTATGTATAATTCAACATATTTTTTGTTTTCTGGGTTTGATGCAATGGAATATGCTCTTCGGATAATCTTGTTTTCACTTGGAACATGCATACCTATTGTAATGAACTGACCTGCTTTGTATTCTGGAACTGGTCCATCTTTTGGTACGAGTCTAAAAATTGCAAGATCTTCTTTTTGGACTTGAATATATGTCAAAGTCGCTTTATTATCGACGACCACGCGAAATGTGCCATACTTGATAGTTAAATATCTTATGTTGTTTTGGTCAAAGATAATTTTTCAAATACAGCTAAACGTTAATAACGGCTCGAAAAAAGTTAATGCAAATCAGAATGATATTCTGATTATAAAAATTTGGGCCGGTCGTCTAGCCTGGTAGGATACGCCCTTGGCATGGGTGAGATCGTGGGTTCAAATCCCACCCGGTCCATCTTTAAATTTATTAATAAAATTTTTTGATGTGCAATAATTAAAATTCGTTTTACTGTTTATGTTACGGTTTATGTTACGGTTATGACATAAGTCGATTTTGGGGATAATGCACTTATATCACGTAAATTATTCCATACAAAAGTTTCGATTTTATAAGTTCCACCGTTGTGTGGAGTCCAAAAAAGAGCTGTTGCCAGAGTTTGATTTTGAACAAGTGAACCTGTAGAGAAATTAAGATCTACTATAGCTCCCTTTGAATCAATTATCTGTACAATATATGCCCAATCCAATTCTCTATCACTTACATTTGTAAGGGAAGTTTGTAGGTTAAGCTGTTGTTCTACTAGAGGAGATTTTATCTCCTCTCCTAATGTGTTAACAACTTTGAAATTTGATGTGGATATTTCTTCATATCCGTAGGCATAACCAAAACTTATGGCAAAAAAAACTAAAAAATAAATAAAAAACTTCATCTAACCAATTCTCATATTCTTAGATTTAAATTATCCTCCGGTATTAAGACTTGATATGTCCGAATCAAGAGAGACTATCTTTATAGGAAAAAAACCACTGATGGCGTATGTTACGTCTACGCTGATACAGTTGGCAAACCAACCAAAAATATCTATCAAGGCAAGAGGGCTTAGCATTGGACGTGCAGTTG
>DATIAR010000031.1:0-24108 GCA_035457865.1 Nitrosopumilaceae archaeon | reverse complement strand
GCGTCTTTGTGTGCAACATCACTAAAAGACAAATCACTTGCACTTCTCATGCCAGACTCCAAAGTCACACCAAGAACCGATACTGAAGATGCTCTCAAACTCGTAGATAAACTTGGATTAGACTACAAGTTGATTGACATAAGTTTGGTACACTCAGAATATTCAAAATATCTCGAGCCGAATTCTCTAGCACTTGGAAATCTAAGAGCTAGGATAAGATCAAATATTTTGTACTATTATGCAAATTCCAAAAACTTATTGGTACTTGGTTCAAGTGATAGGAGTGAGTATCTAATTGGATATTTCACAAAGTTTGGTGACGGAGCAGCGGATCTTTTACCAATAGTTTCATTATACAAAACACAGATTCGAGAATTTGCAAAAACTCTTGGAGTGCCAGAGTCCATAATATCAAAGAAGAGCAGTCCAAGTCTCTGGCAAGGCCATACTGCTGAAGATGAAATTGGATTAAGTTATGAAGAGGTTGATCTCATACTTTACAGTATAGTAGACAAAAATCTTTCATTACGAGAAACTGCAGACCTTGTAGAAATTGATCTTTCAATTGTTGATAAAATCCACAAACTGTATAA
Source organism: Nitrosopumilaceae archaeon (assembly GCA_035457865.1). Classification (GTDB taxonomy): domain Archaea; phylum Thermoproteota; class Nitrososphaeria; order Nitrososphaerales; family Nitrosopumilaceae; genus UBA8516. The sequence continues at coordinate 23,515 of DATIAR010000031.1, read as the reverse complement.
AAAAAGCGAACACAAGCGGATAACTGCAACAAGCTGTCAATTATAAGAAACGGTGCAAATTTTGAGAATTTTTGATACGTTGACAGAAAAGGAAAAGGAGATTGATGTTTCTGGAACCATTAGGATCTATGTTTGTGGAGTAACTGTGTATGATGAAAGTCACATAGGACATGCAAGAACAATAATTGTGTTTGATACACTAAGAAGATTTCTAGAATCTCAAGGGAAAAAAGTACTATTCATTCAGAATTTTACAGATGTCGATGACAAGATAATAAATCGTGCAAAACAGGAAAATCTCACTGCGTTTGACATTAGCTCAAAGTACATATCGCATTATTTTGATGATTTTGACAGATTAAATATCAAACGTGCTGACATTCATCCAAAAGCAACTGAACACATTCAAGATATGCTGAGTTTGATCAAAGATCTTATTGACAAAAGCTATGCGTATGTTTCAAAAAACGGAGTCTATTTTTCTGTAGAAAAATTCAAAGAATATGGCAAACTTTCGAAGAAAAAAATCGATGATTTGCTATCAGGTGCAAGAATTGAGGTAGACGAAACCAAAAACGATCCACTTGACTTTGCGTTATGGAAATTTTCTGACGAAGAACCCAAGTGGCAAAGCCCATGGGGAGATGGACGACCTGGTTGGCACATAGAATGTTCTGCGATGAGTTTGAGATATCTTGGAGAAAACTTTGAGATTCATGGTGGAGGCAGAGATTTGATATTTCCTCACCATGAAAATGAGATTGCTCAATCCGAATCTCACACAGGAAAGCAATTTGCAAAAATTTGGATGCATGTGGGAATGATGACAATAAACGGTGAGAAGATGTCAAAGTCCTTGGGAAACATAAAATCTGTAAAATATGTTCTTGATCATTGGGGACCAAACATAATCAGATTGTTCTGTCTCTCTGGTCATTATTCAAAGCCAATTGATTATTCAGAAGAACTTCTCAGAGAAAATATTGTGAAATGGCGTCAGGTGGAAAACTGTTATTTTGAATTGATTTTAGCTGAAGGTCAAGGCCCCACTGATGAAGCACAGAGGATAATCTCAGAAACAAAAAAAGAGTTTGACGAAGGATTAGAATCAGATTTTAATACTCCCCTGGCATTAAGTGCGTTTTTCAAACTTGTAAAAGAAATAAACAGAATTGCTGCAGCAGAAATGCTTACACAATCGATTTCAAAAATAGTTCTACCAGAATTCGAGAAGATGCTTGAAACACTTGGTTTAAAAATTCTCAAAGTAACTGAAGAAGAAAAATCAACTATAAACGAGCTAATAAGAAAACGCAATATGTTTAGAGAACAAAAAAAATATGAAGAAGCAGATAAGATTAGAAAACAAATTTCAGAGATAGGAATAACGTTAATTGATCATAAAAATAGAACAAACTGGATGAAACAAGAAAAAATTGGAATAGAAAGATAGATGATGTATTCGTTAATAAAATTTATAACAAATATGTTGTAGCTAGGATTTTTTTGTTACTGCACTAACTACTGATATCACGTCTCTGTCGCGTAGTTGATAGCTTGGAGGCAACCTTACACCGTACCGTAAATCCTTGGCATAAAGAAGTCCTTTTGTCAGGTCAGTGTGTATCTCTTTAGCAAGATCTTCTATAGTAGAACCATCTTTCATCAAAATGAGATCTGGTAGAACTCTTCCTTTTTTGTCAGAAAGTTTCTCTGGCACCGCAACTGGATAAATAGAATTCATTTTTAACAGCTTGAAAACAGTCACGTTGATCGCAAACTGTACACCAGTTCTCATATATTCACCAAGTATGTCTTTTGTAATAAAATCAAGTGCATCGATTTGTTTTTTGTTTAGTTTATCCTTCTGTAGTATCTCAAATTGTTCAGAGCCTGGAACATATTTTATCAGACCTGCATGTTCTGCCCTTCGTAATGATAGTTCGCTGTCTGCACTTGCAGGTACAATTATGGTATCAAAGTATCTTTCTCTCAAGCGGTCAAAGTTCTTGTCTGCACCAGGCAAGTCTATCTTATTTGCTACAATGAGAGTGGGTTTTGATATATGTCTTAGGTATGAGGCAAACTTTTTGCTGTCATGCATATCAAAGTTATCAAAGTGTTTATCCTCTAGTTTGGTTACCTTTAGGGCTTCTTTTACATGGGCTTCTTTTACTCCAATTCCTCTAAACACATCTGTTAATGCGACAAGTTGTTCAGTATCAGAATGAATAAGCTTTGAAATTTTATCCCTGTTTCCTTCTAAGAGTTTTAGGTACCACATTATTAGCTCTTCTTCTATATCAGCAACATCGGATATCGGATCACCGCTACCTACGTCAGCAATTTTTCCTGATGAATCAACGCTTCCTGATACGTCAACTACATGTAGCAATGCATCAGATTGTGTTGCAACTGAAAGAAATTGGTTTCCCAGTCCCTTGCCTGCCCATGCGTCTTTTATCAAACCTGGGAGATCAATTAATTCAATCGGGATGAATCTCCATCCGTCACTACACTTTGAATTTTGTGGTTGATCCTGGACATTGAATTCGGTATGAACACACGGCGTGATTGCATTACCCATTGCTCTTTCTGGTTTTTTTGTTGTGAAAGGATAAGTAGAGATTTCTGAGTGAGAAAGCGTTGCAGCATTAAAGAAGGTAGTTTTGCCAGTGTTTGTCTTACCAATGAGACCTATCTTTATTGGCATGAACTAATTTTAGAATTTGAATATTTATCTCTGCCGAACAAATTTAGTAATGATTCTGTTTTTCTTTGAGTTTTGCACTAGCGTTTTTGATCTCATCAGAACACCATGATATCTCATCAAGTTCTTCTCTAGTCAGTTCGTCATTCCATTTTTCAAGAGCAAGCTTTGAAATTTGCGAGGCGTTGTATATTAAACTCCAATAAGGATGGTGTTCTGCAGTAGAATATGCAATCTCAGATACTTCTTCTAATCCATCCTTTGCACGTTCTAAAGAGTCTGATTTTTCACCGTATATTTTAATTATATTTGCGTCTAGGTCTGATTGAATTTTTAGTGAATTTTTTTCTTCAAACGATTTTGCAAGTTCTAGAAGCGATTTGTAAAAATCTGAAAACGCGTCGTCTGCCATTCTAAAACAATCTCTCATGTTCTGCCAGCATGCACCTGTTAAAGACTACTTCAATCCCTGCATTACGCGCGAGTTCTTCCGCTTCTTTGTTATGAATACCTTCTTGTAACCAAATAACTTTGGGTTTTTTCTTGATTGCCTCTTCAACTATAGGCATCACTTGATCAGATGGTCTGAACACATCTACAATATCTATTAATTCATTAACTTCATTGATTTCATGATAGCATTTTCTATCCAGTATTTCATCAGTTGTTGGGTTTACTGGTATTATGTTATAGCCTTTATCTGCAAGATATTTTGGTACATAATGTGCAGCTTTTTCCGGATTCTTTGACATTCCAACTACTGCGATGTTTTTTAGAGAATAGAATTTTCTAATTTGCTCATCTGTATGCAAATCTTTTTCCACACCATATCAAAGCAGATTGGGTTAATATTTCGTATTGCAAAGAGTTTATTAGAAGATTTTAAGAAATCATCAAATATGGAATCAGAATCAGACCCAAAAGATGTCATAGTTTTAGAAGCAATCAATAAAGGTAATAAAAAATTCGATAAAATCGAAAAGGTCACAAAAATCGAAGGTAAAGAACTAAACGAGATACTTGAGAGCCTTGATAAAAAAGGATTGATAACAATAGTAGAAAAAAAAGGATTTTTCAGTACTAAAAAAGAGATCATTTTAACAGAGAAAGGTCAACGAGAATTGCAAGAAAGGAAATTTGAACTTCAAAAAAACTGGAACCAGATGGTTACCATGTGGAAGGGAGGAGACAAACAGAAATTGCAGCAATATATGGACAACAATAAATCAATTCTTCCATCCTTGATGTTTTTGGGCATAATGGATATCATCATGTTTTCAACTATGATGAGTTTCATGGGTTTGGCCATGTCAAGTTACATTCCAGCTGACCAGATGCCAGCTCAAACAGACGGCGGAGCAGATGCCTCGTCAGATACTGGTGATGCAGGTTCTGATATGGGCGGTGGTGGCGATTTTGATATAGATATAGGATTCTAAAAATCAGAACAAAAAAAGGAAAAATTGTATTGAAGTTTATTGTCCTGCAACGACCGAATAGCTTACTGTAAATGGTTTAGCATTCTTTGTGTGAACCGCTAACGCATTTCCTGAGAAAACCCATGTTCCCATAGAGTTTTCAGGATCTACGAAGGTAAGAGCAAACTTGGTGTTTTCATCAAGACTCCACGTTTTTTGTCCTGCATCTTCACCTGGTGCTAGTGGACCGTGTAGAGCCACAAGCTGAATGTTTTCAGATGCAGAATAAGTCAATACGCCAGTGTAAGTCTTGTCACTTGGTGGCAATATTATTGCAAGCTGATGTGATTCATGACCTAAACCAGGATCCTGTACAGATGTGATTGTTCCAGTCTTTACAGTACTAGTCGGTTGATTCTCCACATAGCTAATTGAATAGCTTGTTGTAAATGGCTTTGCGTTCTTTGTGTGAACTGCCAAAGCATTTCCGGTGAATACCCAACTTCCAGCAGAATTTTCAGGATCTACAAAGGTAAGAGCAAATTTGGTTTTGCCATCCGGAGTCCATATTGCCTGTCCCGTATCTTCACCTGATGCTAGTGGGCCATGCAGAGCAACAAGCTGAATGTTTTCCGACGCGTCATATGTCAGAATTCCTTTATAGACACTTGAGCTTGGTGGCAAGATTATTGCAAGTTGATGTGATTCATGACCAACTCCTGGATCTTGCACGGAGGTAATTGTTCCAGTTTTTGTCTTCCAACCCTGATATACACTCATTTGTTTTTGCATCATTTGCTTACCTGACATCTTTTCTCCCATAGCTTTTTCGGTCATCTTTTCTTTCGTCATCTGTTTTGCTCCGGACACGGTACACAGTTGATCACCACAGACATTTTTGTGACGTGTTTTTGGGATAAATGAACCAGAGCCTTTCAGTGCGTCTGCTGTTTGTATCGAGAATACAGCAACGGACATCAACAAAACAGATGCCAAAAGCATTGATGTTATGTATTTCGAAGTCATCGTGGGATCTTCTTAGCAAGTATATAAAAAATTATCTCATTTCATTTGATGTCACTTTGGAATAATTACGTTTTTAACTAATTTACCAATAGGGTTCAGTCGATGACGGTAAGAATTGGCCAAAAAGCACCTAACCTAAGAGTGTCAAAATGGGTTCAAGGACTTCCTACAAATATAGATAAAGAAAAAGATAACGTAATTCTTGTTGAGGTTTTTCAAGTAAATTGTCCTGGTTGTTTTTTATATGGAATTCCTGAGGCAATTGGGATGTATAACAAATATCACAAGAATGGACTTACAGTTCTTGGCGTAGCAACTGCCTTTGAAGATTTTGATAAAAATACGTTAGAAAATTTAGAACTATTGCTTACTACTGGAGAAACAGTAGGTGATACATTAAATGCACTTGGGCAATACCGACAGCTTAATGGGACAAAGTTGTTATACAAAATTCCTTTTCCAGTAGCGATGGATTCATTGAAAAAGACACCAGAAAGTATAACTCAAGAAAAAATAATGGAGGTCATAGATGCAAATGTTCCAAACTTTGATTCGTATAGCTTGGAGCAAAAAGCAGAATTAATTGAACGAGTTAAACAATACTTGAGATCAAAAGAATATTCTGCTGAAACTTTTGAAGAATATGCTTTGAGAGGGACACCATCTTCCATACTCATTGATAAAAAAGGCATTCTGCGTGATGTTTCTTTTGGTCAAAACAGTCTTCTTGAAAGCAGAATACAGAATTTATTAAATGAGTAATGTGATGTCTTTACGTGTACACTTCTTACGATAATAGTTCACTTGTCAAGATAGTCACTCTTCTTAAATCTCACAAATCAGAATACTTGTCAGGACAGGACATAAGCGAACCGCTGATGCTTAGTCGTGCCGCAGTTTGGAAACATATCAAAAAGCTTCAATCTTTAGGATACAAGATTGATTCTCGCCCAAAACTTGGATATAGATTAACAGAAACCACTGAGTTGCTTCTACCTTGGGAAGTAAGTGATGGATTAGAAACAAATCTTTTTGGTAAAAGAATCTATTACTTTGATACGATCAATTCTACACAAAATTTTGCTACAGAGTTAGCATCAAGACCACGAGAAAATGGAACTTTAGTGATTGCTGAGAAACAAACCCAAGGCAGGGGAAGATTAAATAGAAAATGGACTTCGCCTAGTGGCGGGATATGGATTTCAGTGATTCTGCGTCCAGAGTTTGAAATTTCAGCGTCTACATTATTTCCTATAATTTCATCACTTGCACTTTCACTTGCAATTGAGAAAGTTTTGAAAATTAAACCAAAGATAAAGTGGCCAAATGACTTGACTATCCATGATAAGAAAGTAGCAGGAATTCTAGTTGATGCGTCTGTAGAATCAGGCAAAATAGATTATCTGATTCTTGGCGTAGGAATTAATTTCAAAATTGATGTGAATGAGGTTGAAAAGACCATCAAAAAAACAGGAAATTATTATGGGGTAGCCACACTTGTAAATAAAAACGGTAAAACAAGCCCTGTTCAATTAGTACAGACGTTTCTGTTGGAGCTTGAAAGATTGTACAATTTATTTTTATATGGAAACTCTGACTACATAATAAAACAATGGACAAAAAGATCGTCTACAATTGGAATGATTGTTAGCATTGCATCTTCATCTGGTCCAATACATGGAAGAGCAGTCAAAATTGACAAAGACGGCGCTCTTGTTATATCAAGTAAAGGAAAAAATCAGCGTGTTCTTGTTGGTGATGTAAGTTGAGTATCTGTTGGACAAATACTGATAGTTTTGATGAGGCAGATATTGTGATCATAGGAATTCCAGACGAGTCCAAGTCTCATGCTCTGCGAAAAGGCACATCGGAAGCACCAGACAGAATACGTCAGATATCTTCAATCAGGGATACATACTCTAGGGACAACATGGTTTCTCTGGGCATGCCATTTGGAGGGATAAAAAAGAAAGTGTTTGATTACGGAAATGTTACAAGAGATCAAATTGGCAAAGTCATTGACAAGATAGTTTCAGGATCTAAAATACCAATATCTATTGGAGGAGATCATTCAATATCAGTTGAGATAATAAAATCAATTTCTAAAAAATACGGTTCTTTGTCTTTGATATATTTTGATGCTCACCCTGACTTAGTTAGCTCTACAAGAAACTATTATGGTTCTGTTTTTTTTGATGTCTTACCATTTATAGATTTGAAATCAAGCGTACAGATAGGAATTAGAACCCCAGAAGAGGAAGAAATTAACAATATCAAAAAATATGATCTTTCAGTAATAACTCCATTTGACATGTTAAAAAATGGTTTATTGGAAACTGAGAAAAAAATTATAGAAAAAGTAGGAAAGAATGTCTATGTTTCATTTGACATGGACTCAATAGACCCTGCATTTGCTCCAGGTGTCTCTGCACCAGTACCAATTGGGTTGCGAAACAGTGAAGCAGTATATTTGTTAAAATCTCTTGCACAGAAAGGAATTGTAGGAATGGACATAATGGAAGTCTGCCCTGATTATGATATCAAGGACAGGACGTCTCATCTGGCATCAAGAATGATTGGTGAAGTGATCTCATCCTCCTAATTTAATACAAAAATAATCTTTTTGACCATATGCTTTTAACTGGGCCATTTTGTTAACTTACTAATGTTTTCACATTTTACAATAAAAGATGCTAATGAAGTACTGCCGACAGTTATAAAAAAATTCAAAAACATTGTTAATCTAAAAGATCAAGCTGTGTTAATTCAAAGTGAAATGGAGACAAACCCAAAATACATGGCAAATTTTAAAGATTATGTAATTAAAAAGCAAGAACTCAATACTGTGATGTCAAATTTTTACAAAGCCATCGAAGATTTAGAAAACATGGGAGTAATGATAAAAAGCATAGAAGAAGGTTTACTCGATTTTCCATCAATTAGATTTAATGAAGAGGTATTTCTTTGTTGGAAAGAAGGTGAAACGGAAATAAAGTTCTGGCACGGCAAGGACGAAGGTTTCATGGGACGAAAGCCTCTAAGTGTAAGTGACGAGTCTTTAGTGTAAGGCTAAATTTTATTTAATATAGATCCAATTTGAAGATTTTCCTCTCAAGAATAGATGAAACATTCGTTTTGACTCTCACACATTGGATTGAATAGATTACTAATCCCAATCTCTCAACTTGCAAGTACTTCCTAAATCAGCTCTAAATTTTATACCTCAAAAGATCAAAAGAATTGATTCCAGTGCATTAAGATTCCAGATGAAAAACCAAGTAAAAATGAAAACCACCCTTTTCTTGGCCATGATATTTGTTCCAATGCTATTATTTCATGTAGCATTTGCAGTACCAATGGGGAGCCTTGTTGTTACAGTAAAACCAGAAAAAAATACCCTTGAAACGGGTGAAATTCCTGTGATACTAGGAACTGTCACAGACCAGGCAAGCAAGCCAATTGCTAATGCAATAGTAAATATCAGTACATCCCATGGCACAGAAACAGTTGTTACAGACTCGAATGGTAAATTTAGATACCAATACACTGATTCTGTTTTACCAAATCAATACATAGTAAACCTAAAGGCCAAAAAAGATGGATATGGCGTTGGCCTCGCAAAGACTGCATTTTTTGTCAAAGGCGTTCCAGCTACGTCGCAGCAACTAGATCTCAAAACTATACCTGGTGATAAAATAAAACAAGATCCTACAGCTTTTAAAATTCTCAAACACGTAGAAATCGCCAAAAAGAAACAATTAGAACAGGAAAGAAAACTAAAAGAAATTGAAGACAAAAAGAAATTCCTGGAAGGGCAGCGAATTCTCGCCAATCAAGAGTTGCAAAACGATCTTCAAGTCTGGTTAGTGCAATTCGATCCATTTACTCCAAGAAACGCATACGCATTGTTTGTTAACCAGATGAATGCAACTTTTCAGAATATCTTTTGGGGGCAGTTTAACTTTACTGAACAAAAAACTAATGATGGACTAGCAGCCAAGTATCAAGTTCTTCAAAATGGTGGCAGCAGCTACGAAGCAAGAAAAGCGTTTATTCAAAAGGCAACCAGTCCTAGAGATGAGATAATTAAGGTCAACAATGATTTGAATGTAAAATATGGTAATGCAAGTAAACAAATTCAATACAAGTTTGACAGTTATGGAAAATTGCCTAGAAATCACAAATAAGAAGATTGATTATGAAAATACATCGTTCTGAATTATTCAATCAGATCCAACTTAATCTTCCCTGATATGTTGTGTTTGATTTGTTAGAACCCATGGAAAATAGTTTACTCGTAAAAACATCACGTTACTATGTCATACCTAGAATGTGATTATTTAGAATTTGCAAGTAGATTCAATAGAATTAATACAGTAGTCTAACTTTTAATGGAAGCATAAGATAATGCTGTCTACTTGGTTTAGGGTAATCAGAATCAGATTTCTTCTTTCATCAGTAATTGCAGTATGTCTTGGTCTTGCCATAAATTGGTGGCAGCATCAGACCATAGATGTATTCAATGCAGCCCTAACATTTGCTGGGGTGCTAGCGTTACATGCAAGTGTTGATCTACTAAATGATTATTGGGATTTCAAGCGCAACATAGACACAAAAACAAAACGAACAAAGTTTAGTGGCGGCACGGGGGTGTTGCCAGATGGTCTACTAAAACCAAGAGATGTGTATGTTGCAGGAGTCCTTGCTCTCCTTTTAGGTGCTGCCATAGGAGGTTATTTTATTTTTGTAAATGGCGTGACAATTGCAATCATACTTACTTTTGCAATTGTCTCAATTTACTTTTATTCCACAAGGATAGTTGATTCAGGTTTAGGCGAGCTGTTTGTAGCAATAAAAGGAACAATGATTGTACTTGGAACGTATTTTGTACAGTCGCCTGAAATTGCTATAGAGTCAGTTCTTGGAGGAATCGTTTTAGGAGTTTTATCTTCAATGGTGCTTTTTGTAAATTCATTTCCTGACTTTGATGCTGACAAGGCAAGTGGTAGGAGGACCCTTGTTATTTTACTTGGAAAAAAAAGAGCTACAAGTATCATTTGGATCTTTCCTTCAATAGCATATGGAGTAATCATAATAGGTGCAGTATCTCAAACATTACCAGTTTTTTCTTTGATCACATTATTTACTATTCCACTTTTAATAAAATCAGGACTGAAATTAAAACAAAGTTTTGACAATATAGAAAAACTGGAGCCTTTGATGAGATCATTTGTGTTGTATAGTAGGATAACTGGAGCGTTATTGGTACTAAGTTTTCTTTTTAGTATAACACAGTACAATTAAATCAAGCAAATAAAAAATCACATCATGATTTCAGGTCATGCAACTTCTGAAGGAACTGCAAACTTTGCAAGAAAAAATCAAATGGCAGGAAAAAGCCACTTTAGGCAATTTTTAGGATTAACACTTTCGTCTATAGGAATTGGCACATATCTTGGAAATGCGGATATTGAAACAGATATTCTTGTAAAAGAAGCAATCAAAAAATCAGTTCTGTCAGGAATAAATGTAATTGATACCGCCATAAACTATCGATCGCAAAAAGCAGAAAGATCTGTAAGAAAAGCTGTTTCCGAACTTGTTGAAGAGGGCAAAGTGAAAAGAGAAGAGCTATTTGTCAGTACAAAAAACGGATACATTACAAACGATGCAGATGTAAAAGAGGACTTTTGGGAATACATCAACAATAATCTAGTCAAACCAGGCATAATCAAGTCAGACGACATCTCGTCAGGATACCATTGTATGACCTTACCATATCTTGAAAATCAACTCAAAACAAGCCTGAAAAATCTGGATTTTGAGTGTATCGATTTGATGTATATCCATAACGCGGTGGAAGGTCAACTACAAGATATTTCAAAAGAAGAATTTATGAAAAACCTCAAACTTATTTTTGAGTTTTATGAAAAACAAAGAAAGGAGGGCACGATCAAATTTTATGGAATGGCAACCTGGGATTGTTTTAGAGTGCCAAAGGAAAACCCTCAATGCATGTCGTTATCAGACATATTAAAACTTGCAAAGGAAGCAGGAGGAAATGAAAATGGTTTCAAGTTCATTCAACTTCCATACAATATGTATCTTGATCAAGCATTAACAATACAAAATCAAACATTCAATGGAAAGGAAATTTCCATATTGGATGCAGCAAAGAACCTAGGAATTGGAGTTTTTACAAGTGTGCCACTCATGCAAGCAAAACTTCTTGGTCCAAATGTAATACCAGAGTTTGGAGGACTAAAACCAGTACACAGGGCCCTACAGTTTGTAAGATCAACTCCTGGAGTAATAGCACCACTAGTTGGTCAGAAATCAAATACACATGTTGACGAGAATCTTGAACTGGTAAAAATTCCACCAATGTCTGAATCAGAATTTAATCAACTTGTCACAAGTCTAACTTCATAAATGTAAAGAATAAATAGTAACCCACATTGCAGTCTCGTATGCCAGTAGATCCTGTTTGCGGAATTGAGCTTGACGAAAGCCTCGCTCTAGTTCATGAACATAATGGAAAAAAATATTATTTTTGTTGCCATGGATGCAAAAGGATTTTTCTAAAAAAACCAAACAAATGGAAAAAAGACTAGATAGGAAAACTCCCACACATACGACAAAAATGTGAATCTGGCCCTATTACGCCCTGACAGTCTGGGCACCTATATTTGGAAGATCCCAAAAGATTTGGTGGATCGAAATATTTTCTATATAATTCATAATAATATAATGATTCTTTGGAATTTAGTTTGACTTGGTCTTTTTCAAGATATAACTTGGCTTTTGATTCAAACGTTTCATCTTTGATGCTGTTTTCAAAAAATGTCGTTAAACTATTTGTACCAGAACCATCCTGCATTGGAGATTTGTCTCTCCAAATAATTGATTGTGGAATAATATGTTCAAACGCTTTTCGTAAGACCCATTTTCCATATTTTTTATCGTTTTCCTCATGCACCTTCAGATCTGCTGGAATGGATTTCGCATAATTAGCAACTTTTTCATTAAGAAAAGGAGATTCGATTCCAACACCAAGTGCCAAGCCTATTTGTTGTGCTGGGAAATGCATTATCTTCCATATTCTTTCTAAATCTTTTTGTAATTCTATACTATTTTTCCTTAAGAAAAAGCTATAGCCAGCAAATAACTCATCACAGCCATCCCCAGTAATGATGCTAGTGCAGCCATTTTCTTTTGCTGTCTTTATTGTCAGAAATAAAACAATAGAGTTTCGTATTTCAATATGATTAAAGTTTTTCAAGATCTTTATTGTCTCTTCAATTGAATACATGAGATCCTCAATTGTTGCATTTTTTATGAATAGTTTTAACCCAAATTCTTTTGCGACAAGCTGTGAATACACCAGATCAGAGGCAGGAAAATCTTTAGTAACCACAACTATTGCTTTAGTGTTTTTTTTCAAATAATATGCAAGTATAGAGCTATCAAGTCCTCCAGAAAGTGCAATGCAATCAGATCTACATGACGATACTGCCTCTGAGATAAGTCTAGTCAGGTTTGAGAAAATTTCTTGCAATATGCACCGATATGCCGTAATTGATAAAATAAGTTATCTTATGGATCGTAGATGAGGGTTGAAAAAAAATCACTCCAGAAAATTAGGTCAAGCTTATTGGTAGGTTTAAATATTTTCAAAGCGCTAGTTTTTTCATGCTTCTTCCAGCAGAGATAGAAACTAAAACGTTAATTCCCGCGTTACGTGCTATCTTGGCAAAAAAATTGATGGATATGTACAACATACAGGAGGAAGACATATCAAAGATGTTAGGGGTAACACAAGCTGCAATAAGTAATTACATTAGAGGAACAAGAGGAAATCCTGAATTAATAACTAAGCTTCTTTCTATAAAAGAAGTCTCTGACATGATTGATGAAATTGCAAGCAATCTCTCCACAAATATGGCATACACACCTGCCAGTCTTTCAAAATTTATTGGTTTGTGCAACTACATAAAATCAAGTCTTTTAATCTGTGACATACATCACAATTTGGAAACAAACATTGATGAAGCAGTATGCAAAGAATGCGAGAATATGCTTTTAAAGGGACCTGGAAGTTCTTTTTAATTTAGTTTCTTGGCAAGAACGATTTCTATCGTTGAAACAAGAGTCATGCCATATTTTCCTGTTCCATTTTCGCTATCAACAATAATGTCCACAATTTTTGATGTGCCTTTCATCATTTTCTCAGTAATAACATTGGCTACTCCCACAGCAGTTGGAATGTCGTCACCTTTGGCCTTTAACACAACCTGACCGGCGCTTCCAAGGATAGTCAAAATATCAATAGCACATTCCATTATTGGCTGCCTTTGTATCAAGATGGTCCTTCCTTTATTTGAAAATGAGTGATCATTAGTCAGTTGTGTCTTTACATCTTCCACACTCAAAGTACTCAATCATATCACCCAAAATTTTGCATTCTATTAAGTTTTATCGATGATTGGTCCATTAATTAAAAAGATCGATCGGAATGTTTTGAAAATCGCCGTTTGGAAGCACTCTTCTTATTGTAATTGGTATAACACGTTTTTCAAGTTCAGCATATGCCAAGTCAAGTGATGTTGCTACTTCCTTTGGAACTGAGATAAACGGAGGTGCCCCAAGTGATAGTTGTAATGCTCTTGCTCCCATTATTCTTGCTTTTTCAAATCTAGTTAAGGTTGGAGGACCTATCAGTATCTTTCCCCTACCAGTCGTTTCATATTCAATAGGTATATGAATTGGGTCAACCTCGATAATTTCTCTTGCGTCAATGATTTTTTGTAATCTTTGTCGTTCTGCAAGTTCTTCTGGAGAGAGTTCACCCTTTTTGAGTTTCTTTGCTTTTGTTGGTTCTTCCCCTTCTTCTGATATTTCTGCGATTTCTACTGGTTCCTCTACAATAATTGGCTCTTCTGGTTCTACCTCTACTGGAATTTCTTCAGTTTCTGCAATAATCTCTTCAGGTTCATCAGACATAGATATCTGGTCTGAACAAACGTTATATAATTCATAATCCTCTCTCTTGAAAATGAGTGCGGGATCTGTTTCTAGAATTGAGATAAACTTGGAGATAAAAGGCAAATCGCAGTTAAAATGCGAATTAAAACGTCACCTTGCACCAAAAACTGTTGGCACCATAACTAGATCCTTGCCACTTGAAGGGATCGTCCACATGATGGGAAATAGTTTTGCTTACATAGAAACTAAGATTAACGTTGGTGGTGAAAGGCAACGAAGTCAATTCAAAAAAGGTGACATTTCCTTCATGGCATCAACTGGTTCGATCTGTTTTTTTCTAAATGATACAGACTCTACAAAAACAATGACTCCGATTGGTACAATCACATCTAACGTAGATGAATTAAACAGTATAAAACCGGGGGATGTGTTTGTGATAACTCAAGCTGCTGTGTAGACATGATGACCGCTATAGCCACCTATCCTTTTGACGGCCCCGTTTTTCAATAGTTTTTGTAAGAATGTGTTTGCCGCAGATATTTTAACACCTTCTTGTCGTGCCACTTCTTGTACGGTGAAAACTTTGGCATTTTTGATAAAGTTCATAGCTTGATTTTCATTAATGATGACAGAGATTGCAGATTTTGATTTTTGTTCTTTCTTATCTCCTTTCTTTTGACCGCCTTCTTTTTTTGCAGCTTCAGCTTGTTGTGACTTTTCTGCTTGTGCAGGAGATTGTTTTTTTGCTCCACCCATATTGGGTTTTTCATAAAGTCCTATTTATAAACGAACAAGGATCAGCAAAATCCTAAATATTTGCTAGACTCGGTTTTGTTGTGGGAATAGACGTAATCGAGGAAAAAAATCTGAATGATGTCATAACATACGCACTTGATTATCCACGCGTAGTTTTGACTGAAGTAAAACCTCTTGCCCCAAATGGTGCAACACTTCCAGACTTTGCATTTGGACTTTATGTCGGATACATATCTGGAGTCTTCTTTGATGGTTTTTTGAGAAGAAATAAAAGATTTCTAAACGATGAAGAGATTTCTGACTTTCATTCCATACTTTTTAAGAGAACTCCAGAGATTTGGTTAAAGATAAAGGCACATCTACAGTTAAAATAACTCAAGCTTTTATTCCAGAAGCTACAGAAATTCTTCGATGAAGTTTTCTCTTGTGGCAGAAACGCTAAAAATAATGGAGAGTACAACAAAAAGGCTAGAGTTAACACAGTATCTTGTAGATTTATTCAAAAAAACTCCTCCAGAGGTAATTTCAAGTGTTGTCTATCTATTGCAAGGCAAACTAAGACCAGATCATGAAGGAGTCGAACTTGGTGTGGCAGAAAAAATTGCCATAAAGGCAATATCAAAATCTGCTGGTATACCAATTAAAAAAATTGAACATGGATATCATGAAAGTGGTGATTTGGGACAGGCTGCTGCAAAGATATTAGAACAAAAAACGCAAACCACGTTTTTAACAGAAGATATCACGGTGGAAAGAGTTTATGACACACTGTACAAAATTGCCGAACTCAAAGGCTCACGTTCGCAGGATATGAAATTAAAGTACATTTCCAGTTTGTTAAATGATGCCAACCCAATAGAGGCAGGGTTTATTCTTAAAATAATTACAAACTCCTTGCGTCTAGGTATTGCTGACTATACCATAATGGATTCACTTGCAATTGCATTCACAGGTTCAAAAGAAAATAGATCCATGCTTGAACAAGCCTATAACGTATCAAGCGATTTAGGAAAAGTTGCCGCAGCTGTTGCAAAAGATGGAATCGATGCAATTAAAAATTTTCAAGTTTCAGTTTTCAACCCAATTCGACCAATGTTAGCAGAACGAGTAAAGAGCCCACAAGAAGCTCATGAAAAAATGGGCACGGAATTTGCTGCAGAGTACAAGCTTGACGGAGAACGTGTACAGGTTCACATGCTAGGAGAAAAGATCATACTATATTCGCGAAGTCTTGAAAACATCACAAGCTATTATCCTGACATAGTAGAAAAGATCAGCAAGTCGCTTGATGCACATGAGGTCATATTAGAGGCAGAGGCTGTTGCAATCAACGAAAACACGGGAGAGTTTCTTGCTTTTCAAGAGCTGATGCATCGTAGACGTAAATACAATATTGCAAAAGCAGTTTCACAATATCCTATCACAATAAATTTTTTTGATGTCATGTTCGTAAATGGAAAGAGTTGTCTTGACTTGCCATATAACGAACGTCGAAAGATACTTGAAAAAATTGTAAAGGAAGACGAATTTGCAAAGCTCATGCCTATGACATTAGTAAAGTCAGATAACGAAGTTGAGGACGTACTAGAAAACGCAATTAATGCAGGATGCGAGGGATTGATGTTAAAACAACTCGATGCACCTTACAGAGCCGGTGCCAGAGGCAGTAACTGGCTTAAGCTAAAACGGGAATACAGGAATGAGCTTGGAGATAGTTTAGATCTTGTTGTGATAGGCGCATTTTTTGGACGCGGTAGAAGAACTGGAAGATATGGTGCTTTGTTGCTTGCGACATATGATGATAAAACAGACACTTACCCAAGCATATGCAAGGTTGGTACAGGCTTTACCGATGAAAATCTTGACCAGTTTTATCAGATACTTTCTGACAAAATAACTTTGAAAAAAGATCCTAGAATAAACAGCGGACTTGAAGCTGATGTTTGGTTTGAGCCTGAAGTTGTAATTGAGATCGTAGCGTCAGAAATTACGCTCAGTCCCATACATAAAACAGCAACAGATATGATAAGAAAGGGAAGCGGTCTTGCTCTAAGATTTCCTAAATTTACAGGAAAGATAAGGTTTGAAAAGACTCCAGAAAATGCAACCACTGATGAAGAGATAGTCTCACTGTACAATGGACAAAAAAGAGCAGTTCAAGAAGAGAAGCAAAATTACATCTGAGATATTCAGAAACATCTCATGAATTCTTAGGAAAACTTCACGTAAGGATTATTAGTCGCTCCTCATACTTTAAAGCCTTACATGTATAGCGGAGAATTAGAAGTTCAAGCGAAACGAAAAGCGCTTGCAGTTTTACAAGACGAAATAAATAGAATACTTAACTCTGTAAGAGACCTTTCTGCATTGCCTGCTCTTATAATAAAAGGTGACAAGAGCGAAGTAAAAGCGTCTCTTGAGCGAATGCGCAGTACAGAAGACGAAGTAGAGGCTCTTCGTCGTAAGATAACAAGAGAAATTGCTGAAGTAGGTGGTCTGATGATGAACAGAGAAAATATCCTGCACACTGCATATACAATGGACGAGATAGCAGGATATATCACTGGAATAGCATTCAAGCTTTCAAACATTAAAGCTGCAACCTTAAAGAAAAGCAAACTTGACAAAGACTTAACAGAATTAATTGAATTAGTAGTAGATGCAGTTTACAAACTAAATGAGATTGTACGTGCTCTTAATACTAATCCAGCAGGAGCTATAGAGCTTGCTCACGAAGCACAAAAAATTGAACGCAGCATAGACGACAAGTATCGCGATATGACTATCAAAGTACTAGACCAGATTACAGTTACAAAAGAATTATTGCTTCTAAAAGACATTGTAAGTGGAGTAGAGGAAATGGCAGACAAGTGTCTTGAAGTCTCTGACTCTTTCATATCATTAGCTCTAAGTCTATAACTTGAAAGGCGAATTAATCGAAAACAGAATCGTAGTCTGGAACATACAAGACTCACGTTCTCTTTTCATGCAAGGATACTATGGAAAGCCGGTAGGCATAGCAAAACCAAAGCCAGATGAGATTAACGTGCCTCTCATATTGGATTTAATAGAAGGTTATTATCTAGTACAAAAATCAAAGATCAAAGTTTACAAATCAAAAAAACAAATTTCAGAAAACGATCTCTTACAAATAGCTAGAACTGAATACCATAACTTTGACAAAAAATATCTAGTCTACAAAGATTTCAGAGACAAGGGATACATAGTAAATCCTGGAATAAAGTTTGGGTGCGATTTTGCGGTGTACCAAAAAGGTCCGGGCATTGACCATGCGCCATATCTGGTCCAAGTGTATAACACAAGTGACACCATTACTGCCACAGGTGTTGTATTAGCAGGAAGACTTGCTACTACAGTCAAAAAACAGTTTATTTTGGCAATACCACACGGTAAAGACAAGGTTGATTGTTTAGCACTAGACTGGTGGCGAGCTTAAAGATTTTTTATGTGAGATGCTATTTTATCGTATATAGTAAAGAGATCTATTGAGATACCAAACTCGTTACTGTTTTTCCAGTTACCATAAATCCTTACTCCATTTTTTGTTGGGTCTATCCTGACGTGTGCGTCCTTGATTGGTTGTTTTAAGATCATATCTGTTAGTTCTGTGTCGTTGTTTAGTATATCAGCAATCTTTCCTCCTACCCATTGTACACCAACCAATTTTTTAGAACCAAAATGACCTTTTGTAGTTAGTTTAGTTTCTGCAACAAATCCCTCGTCGCTTTCACTTAGATCTTTTCTCACAATAAAATGAGCCTGAAAACGGTCCTGTGCCCCCCAAGGAAGCGGATTTGGATCTTGCAATTTTATCCCTTTTGAATTATCTGTATGATGTCAATGTTAGTGCCTTTTACCTCAAGACAACCTTTGTTTGTAACCATCCTGGGTGTAACAGAAAAATATCTACTATAATAATCTCCTTTTTCAGCTTCGTCAGTAGCAATCTCCTTTGCTTGTGCAGAAATACCTATTTCTTTTAGAATATCACAAAATTGTTCAGGTTTAGTTTTAAGTGGAATGGTATCAGGTTCTGAGTCGTGCATGCGTGAAGGTAAATTTCACCCTCAAATAAATATTAGTCTTCAAACAGTTTGCCACAGAATAGATCAATCGGAATAAATAATAGAAAAATAGTCACTTTCTATCAATGTTAAAATTTCAGGGCAAAGTTGCAGTCATTACTGGTAGCGGGACTGGCATTGGTAAGGCCATAGCAACCAAATTTGCTGAAAATGGAGCAAGTGTGGTTATTCTAGGAAGACGGAAAGAACCACTTGAAGAAGCTGCAAAAGAATTGCAAGACGTAATTACAAAAGTAAAAAGTAATGCGTTTGTAAAAATTTTTGCCGGAGTGGATGTAAGTGATGAAGTTGGAATATCGTCCATGTTTGATGAACTAAAAAAATCAGTCGGCGCTGTAGATATCGTAGTAAACAATGCTGGTGTTTCAGGACCGGTAACATGTTTTGCAAATTCACCAATGGTTGAATTTAAAAGTGCAGTTGCAATACATCTTACTGGAACTTTTTGGACTTCGGTCCAAGCATTAAAAGCAATGAAACCTGGTTCAAAAATTATAACAATCTCGACTTTCTTCGCTGAAGAAAGACCTCTTGAACAAAGACCATACAGATTTAGAAGCCCTTACACTGCCTCACAAGGAGCTAAAAATAGACTAGCAGAAGCGATGTCTTGGGAGCTCACACAAAAAGGTATTATCTCAATTGCTACAAATCCTGGTCCAGTTCATTCTGATAGAATTTACAAGACAGTATATCCAAAGGCTGCTGCAGAGTTTATGCGGGTCAGTGGATTTGAGAGCTTGACTCCCCAAGAGGTGGAACAGGTAAACAACGACATACTCCCGCTTATGGGTGAAGATGAAAAAACTGTGAAGGAAGGAATTAAAAACGCAACTTCAAAGATGGCAAAAATAAAAGGAATAACCTCAGAAGATGAAATACAGAAACTAAACACAACAATCACTTCGTTGCTTTCAAAGATTCAGCAAATAGCAGAAAAGGTACAACTCAACACCAGCAAAATGATAGCGGATGAACAGTTCTTATCACAGCCGCAAGTAGCCGAAACAGTTCTTGCTCTATGCGATGACGAGATTTCAAAGATTCTAAATGGGAAGGTAATACCAGGCGATAGAGTATTTTATCCAGTAAAACCGCACATCACATCCACAATACCAGAATTTGAAGCAGATTTTGGATCAAAAGTAGCAGTTTTTACCGTTGATGCGTCCGAAGACTCGGATATTGCAAGAGCAGAGTTTCTTGCTCAAAATATAGAAAGATCTGGAGGAAAGGTTGTCATTTTATTTTCGAAAAATATCCCTAAAGAAAACCAAGACAGGTTATCAAAATTTCATTCACATGCAATTGATCTTACAAATCAAGAAGAAGTGAGAAGATGGTTCAACACAGCTACAGAAAAAGTTGGCAGCATATCAATGGTAATTCATGTCACAGGCAAAGTGCCATTGTTTCCAAAGATAACTGAACTCTCAAGATCACAGTGGGATTCAGTTGTAGACAAATTCATACTAACTCCAGCAATAATAGGACAGGAATGTCTGGGCACGTTTGTTCCTGGCGGTGCCAAGAACCCACCTCTTTTCAAAGGCAAATCCGGTAGGATGATCATAATAGGTCCAGACTTTCCTGTAGGTCCAAAGATAACAGGTGCAGAACGAGCCAAAGTGGATGTATTTCGTGGCGCACTAAGGCCATTTACAACTACGGTAAACCAGGAATTAAGTGATGTTCTAAAATCTAATGTCAGATTGTTTTTAGTTCTTCCAGGAAGTGTTGACGGTACAGAACCAAACAATGAACGAATTTTTAGTGCATTAAAATATTTTACATCTGATAAAGCCACTTCTAGTTCCGAAGTAATTTTCTATCCTGATGAAATACGATCTTGATGAAGAAATTTTCGGAGCTCAACGTGGGCGATGAATTTTTTTCTGAAGGAAGAATCTCTTTGCAAGAACTTGAAAACTATCTTTCCTTTTCTGGAATAAAAAACGTATTGTACAAAAACAATGTAGACTCGAAGAAGATTGTTTCTGGTAGAGCCATACTGGGAAGAATGGAAGGCGAGTTTACCAGGCTAAAAGAAATGTATGGGAATTTGTTGATTTTTTACGGCATGGATGGGGATCCATCGTGGAAAGGCAGACATGCGAGGTTCCTTAATCCACTTTACACTGATGAGATTTTAAAAATGAAGTTTAGAATATCGGAAAAAATCGATCTTAATGAAAATTATGGTCTTTTGGCAATTGATTTTGAGGGGTCTAAAGAAAATGGCGACTTGGTTGTTGTTGCAAGACGCAACTTATACCAGATCAAAAAGGACCCTCCAATGAATCAATAAAGAGCTTGATTGCAGCTGCAACCATTACTACAGTTACAAGAATTCGCAGTTTTTTTTCCTCTAACTCAAGTGAAAGTCTGCTTCCCACAATCCCTCCTCCAAACGCACCTATAGCAAGCAAGAGTGCTTGATAGAAATCAGGATGACCAAGAAGGGCATGAACTGCCATTCCTGATGCCGAAACAAATAGCAAGATAAATTGTGATGTTGGTGCAGCAATTTTCATTGAAAGCCCAACCACTATCACCATCAAAGGAACAAACACTATGCCGCCTCCTATGCCAAATAAGCTGGATATTATTCCCGCAAAGAAACTTGCCCCAGTTGCCAATATCATGATTTGTTTTGAAAGGTTGTGTTCTTTTGGTTCGATCTTTCTTCTTGAAAAAATGTAAACACTGGAAGCAATTAGCACAACTCCAAACAATATCTTAAACAATGAAGAGGCTATATCATGTGAAATAAATGCACCAAGCACGGTTCCAGGAATTGCAAGCAATCCAAATTTCAAACCAATTGAATATTCGATTCTTTTCTGTTTTGCATAAGAAATGGATGATGCAACTGCATTGCTAAAAGCTGCAAAGAGACTGTTGCTTGCAGCCAATGCTGGGGAAAATCCAAAAAATGTTAAAACTGGTACCACTACAATTCCACCACCCAATCCTATCATAGATCCGAGGACGCCTGCTGCAAAACCTAACAACAATAACCATAGATCTAACAATACATACACCAGCAAGTCATCTACGGATTAATTGTTACGTCAAGCTTAATGGACCTGTTAATACAGCAAAATATTTTCCACATCATCTAGCTATTAACATCTCCCACACATAGCCTTCTTTTGTAGTTGTCAGCTGAATTTGCATGTGTTTTGAAGCAAGCAAGATAGATTTTGATTCGCTGTGGGGTTTGCTTCCACTCGTATGAAAATCACGCAAAGCGTCAACCCAACTTTCAATTGTCTCATAGCCATCAGGTTTAATATCTTCCCAACAATTACACACAAGTTCTTTTGTCACTGTTCCAAAAACACTCTTTATTTGATTCATGTTGTCTAACGCAGGATTTGATTGTAGCACAACAAGGACTAATTTTGGTACATCGGGAGAACCTACCATGTGAATATTGCCAAGAAAGTTTCCACTTGGATCTTTTATTTCTGTAGAAGTGCAATATTCTACAAGTTTTTGTTTTTCGGAGTCACTAAAGAATTTACACCATTTTTCTATGTCTTGTTGTTTTAGAAACTTTAGTGGAGAAGACATTGCAATTCCTTGTGATTGTAAGCTTTGTTTTAGAACAGAATTAGCTTCATCATAAGTGAAATCTAATGAAAGTGAATCTACTTTTGGTGTTTCAGATTTTCCATTATAAGATATGACAAATGCAATTACAGCGATTGCAGCTACAACTCCAATTCCAAGTATGAGATATTTTCTAGACTTCATAATCTGTGAAGTTTTTTATTCTTTAATAAAGCAATCTTGGATTAATCACAAAAAACTCTCAATCTTAATTAATACCGTATGATGTCAGTTTCCTGTTGCGTATAATATTATGTGGGTTTGGTGTAGTGGGCCAAAATTTTGCCAAGCTGTTGCTGTCAAGATCAGAAGATCTATATGCCAAGCATGGTCTAAAGCCACGAATCGTTGGAATATTTGATAGTAAAGGTTCAGCTGCATCATCAGCTGGTCTTGATCTAAACAGGTTACTTGAGACGAAAAAAAAATATGGCAACATAAAAAAATATCATAACAAGGAAAAAGATGCAAACGGTCTTGAGATGATAAGCGGTCTAGAGGCAGAAGTTCTCATAGAAACAACCACCAGCAATTACAAAGATGCAGAACCTGGCATGTCACATATTGTCAATGCAATGAAAAATGGTCTACATGTGATTACTGTAAACAAGGGACCGCTTGCTCTTGCCTTTCCGTCTTTAATGGAGCTTGCAATATACAATCAAGTATTGTTAAGGTTTAGTGGTACGGTGGGTGGTGGTACACCGATTTTAGATTATGCAAAAAATAGTTTGAGAGGAGAAAGAATAGTTTCGTTTGAGGGTATACTAAATGGTACAACAAACTACATTCTTACAAACATGGCGAATGGCATGACTTTCAAGGCAGCACTTGCTGATGCAAAAAAGAAAGGGTATGTAGAAGCAGATCCCTCATTGGATATTGACGGTTTTGAT